>JAQBPR010000017.1 GCA_028287395.1 Bacilli bacterium | reverse complement strand
AATTAAGGAAATCCAATAATGGCTTTGATTTACCCACGCCTCGTTGAATTTCGAACTATTTTTGGCGATTGCTATTAAGTTAACTGTCGATTAAGACGATATTATTGTATATAATTTAGAAACAACTTAACTTAATTGTATAATCGTGGCAAATCGTTCCTTGGAGGTTTTTTACAATGGGTATTTTAAAAATACGATTACTGCAGCTCTTCATAATCTTTAGTTTACTGCTCATGTTGAGTTTTTTAATGAGCTCTAACAATAAAGCATATGCCGCGGGGACATCAACGGCGATTTCGGGGGGAAACGGTTTTAGTCTTTCTTTAGCTGCAGATGGTACTGTATGGTCTTGGGGTACTAATAGTGAAGGTCAACTAGGAGACGGGACAACCTCACCTCGATTAACACCTGTAGAAGTTAGTGGTTTATCAGGGAAGACGATTACTTCCATTTCATCGAGATATCTGCACTCACTAGCCGCAGCTTCAGATGGGACCGTTTGGTCATGGGGAGATAACAGCTTTGGTCAAATAGGAAATAACGCACTCGTAGATCAGTATATACCTATAAAAGTAAGTGGTTTATTAATTGGGAAAACGATTACCACCGTTTCGTCCGGTAAGTACCATTCTCTTGCACTGGCCTCGAATGGTACGGTTTGGTCTTGGGGAGATAATACGTATGGTCAATTAGGAAATGGGAGTACAGTAAGCCAAAAAACACCTGTACAAGTAAGTGGTTTATCAGGTAAGACCATTACTGCGATTGCGGCAGGCGATACTTATTCTCTTGCACTAGCAAATGATGGGACTGTGTGGACCTGGGGAAATAACAGCTCCGGACAATTAGGGGATGGGACCACCATACAGAAGACATCACCTGTAAATGTAAGTACGCTTATGGGAACGACGATAACTGCAATTGCCGCAGGATCAAACCACTCCATTGCGCTCGATACCAATTTTCAAGTGTGGACCTGGGGAAATAATAATTCCGGGCAGCTGGGTGACGGGGCAACAACGAATCGATCTGTCCCTTTTAATTTGAGCTCTATGGCAAGCTTAACCATCACTGCCATCGCTGCGGAGAATGAGCACTCTCTGGCACTCGTTTCAGATGGTACGGTAAGGGCTTGGGGAGAAAACGATCTAGGGCAATTAGGAGATACGAGCACGACACAGCGATTAGCTCCAGTGACTGTAGTTGTGCTTGCTGGAAAGATCATTAGCTCCATTGCATCTGGGACGCAGCATGCCTTGGCTCTTGGAACGGACGGTAATATCTGGTCTTGGGGAAATAATACGAATGGTGAGCTCGGAGATGGAACGATTATAAGCACAAGTACGAGCAGCGCGATTCTGTCGTTAGCAGATCAATATGAATCGGTAAGCATAGATAAAGCTAATTTGGCGATTACGTATGGTTCGGGTGATCATGCAACTAGTATCACGCAGGATATTATCTTGCCTGCAAGCGGCACAAACGGAACAACGATTACATGGGGTTCAAGTGATCCAACCGTATTAAGCGATAGTGGTGTGGTCAACCGCCAAGCAAGCGGAGATACCAATGTTTCGATGACAGCTACGATCACCAAAGGAAGCTTAAGTGATATATTACCATTTGCGCTTACTATAAAACAAACGGATGCAGGTGCTGTTGCCTCAACGAAAACGGTACTTGCCATTGTATATACAAGCGGAGACAGTGGTATAAGTGTAACCAAAAATTTAACTTTGCCGCTTGTTGGAAGCAATGGAGCAACCATTAGCTGGGGATCAAGCGATCCATCCGTTGTGAGCAATTCGGGTGTAGTCAATCGACCTCTAAGTGTAGACGCGAGTATCACCTTGACTGCAACCATCTCGAAAAATGGAGCAAATGACACGGATGGTTTTGCATTAACGGTCATAGCACAGTCAGATGCAGCTGCGGTTAATGAAGCGAAGACAGCATTACAAATTGGCTATGCTAGTGGTGATACGAACACGAATGTGACGAATAATTTGACACTTCCGCTTACAGGATTGAATGGAACGGTGATTAGTTGGGTTTCCAGCAACCTTGCAGTCTTAAGTGATAGTGGTATCGTAACACAGCCAACAAGTGGAAACATAAATGTAACTTTAACAGCGACCATTGCGAAGAATGCGACTACAAGCACGCAAGATTTTATTTTGACACTTCCACAAACAGCCGCTGGAGCGGTAGCTTCAACGAAAGCGAGTTTGGTTATAGGTTATACAGGAGGTGATATTGCATCGACTGTGACGCAAAATCTAGTGTTAACCAGCTCCGGAGTAAATGGTGCAACCATTACATGGTTTTCAAACAATTCTGCGGTTCTAAGCAATAGCGGTGTAGTAACGCGCCCTGCCAATGCAGATGTCGCCTTAGCGCTAACAGCAACGATAAGAAAAGGCGGGGTAAGCGATACTTTAGCTTTTCCATTGACGGTGATTCAATCCGATGTTGGAGCTGTAGCGATGTCGAAGACAGCATTAGCGGTTGGCTATTCAACTGGAGAAAACTCAACTAAAGTCACAAAAGATGTGACACTAGCCACTACTGGCACCAATGGGACTACCATAAGCTGGGCTTCGAGCAATACTACGGTATTAAGCAATAGCGGTATAGTGGCTCGTGATGACAATGCGGATACGACGATTACATTGACAGCTACGTTTACGAAAAACGCAGCCATAGATACAAAAGTATTCACTTTCAAAGTGCTTCAAACGGATTCAGGCTCGGTAACCGTTGCGAAAGCGTCATTAACAGTAGGTTATTCAAGCGGAGACAGTATTAGCGCGGTAACCAAAACATTAACATTGGCATTGAGCGGGGCAAGCGGAACAACAGTTAGCTGGGTTTCTAGTGATCCAACGGTGATTACGAATGCCGGAGTCGTATCGCGTAAAGCAGATGGTGATAAGAATATTACTCTGACGGCGACCATTAGAAAAAATACAACTTCAGACCCACTTAATGTAACCTCAGACACAGTAGCATTTTCATTGACTGTTTTACAATCGGATGCTGGAGCAATCTCCGTGGCGAAAGCGGCTTTGGCCATTGTTTACGCGAGTGGCGACAGTGCAACGAATGTAACCCAAAATCTTACTTTGGCCGCTTCTGGAACAAATGGAACCTCAGTTACATGGACTTCAAGTAATCTAACAGTTATAAATAACGCCGGTGTTGTCACTCGCCAAACGACGGGGGACATCAAACTCACATTGACTGCAACGATCAAGAAAAATTCAACCACTGACAGAGCGTTATTTACTTTAACCGTACCCCAAATGGATCTTTCAGCCGTTGCCGCCGCAAAAAAAGCGCTGGTTTTAGGGTATGCCAAAGGCGATAAAGTGACAAGCGTGACCAAGGACGTTTATCTCGCAGTAAATGGAACTAATGGAACAACGATCAGCTGGGCTTCCGACAAACCTCCGATAAATACTAGTGGTGTGGTTAACCGCCCTGCGGATGCAAACACATTGGTTACACTAACAGCGACCATTTCAAAAAATGGAGTTACAGATACGAAAGCTTTTCCAGTCCTAGTGGTGCAAACCGATCTAGGGGCAGTTGCCACAGAGAAGGCTGCGATCACAGTCGTTTATGCTAGTGGAGACAGCTCAACGACAGTGACTAAAAAATTAACATTGGCTACGGTTGGAGCTAATGGAACAACCGTTGTATGGAGTTCAAGCAATGCATTAGTTGTAAACAAAAGCGGATCAGTGATGCGTCAAGCAGGCGGGGATATGAATGTGACGCTGACAGCGACAATTAAGAAGAACGCAGTTTCCGATACGGCAACCTTTAATCTAACTGTGCTGCAATCCGATTTAGGTGCAATTAAGGCAGATCAACTTACATTGGCGCTAGGATATACAGGCGGGGATAGCGCAGCAAACGTGACACAAAATTTAACATTATCGGGTGCAGGTCTTAATGGGACTACCGTTACTTGGGCTACTAACAATGCAACGGTTATAAGTAATACCGGCGTGGTAACCCGTCTTGCAAATAAAGATTCCAAAGTTACGCTTACGGCAATTATTAAGAAAAATACGAGTACGATTCGGAAGACATTTGCTTTAATAGTTCCACAAACGGATGTCGGAGTCACTACGGCTGCAAAAACAGCGCTATCGATTGGTTATGCGACAGCTGATAAGTCTACGAATGTGACGAAGGATTTAAGATTGGCAACTACGGGAACGAATGGAACCATCATTACATGGGCTTCAAGTAATACAGCTGTTATAAGCAACAGCGGTGCAGTAACACGTCAAGCGAGCGGAGATCAGAGCATAACATTGACCGCAACGATTACCAAAAATAGTTCTACGGATACGGCTGTATTTACAGTGACCGTACCTCAGATAGACGCAGATGCTGTAGCTGCAGCAAAGGCAGCTTTGACTATCGGATATACGAATGGTGAAACCTCTGCTAGTGTGACAAAGGATTTGATTTTAAATAGGAATGGCTTAAATGGAACGCTTATTACTTGGACTTCAAGCTCAGCAGCGATTAGTAACAGCGGCAAGGTTATACGTCAAGCGAACGGAGATACATCCGTTACATTAATTGCGACAATTAAGAAAAATCAAAGCACTGACACGTTGCTGTTCACACTAAATGTCCCTCAATCGGACGCGGGAGCAGTAGCTGCAGCAAAGGCTGCATTGATAGTCGGTTACGCTAGCGGCGATTCTGCGACGTATGTGACCCATGACGTGACCTTGGCTAGCAGTGATAGCAATGGTGCTGTAATTACGTGGAGCTCGAATCAGCCAACGGTTGTGAGCAATAGTGGTGTGATCACACCTACTGCAGGGAAAAAGACAGCTGTAAACTTGACTGCTACGATCACGAAGAATAGCGTAACAACTACAAAAGTATTCTCAATGTCTGTGTAATCTGAATGATATTAAGCCTTCAAAATGCATGAAATGGCATCCTTCGGGATGTCTTTTTTGACTTTGGGGTCGTCAAAAGCAATGGGAAAGGTTACAATAATATTGTAATTGAACCATAATTCAGCAGTAATGAGGAGAGAGATTTAATTGAAGGTATACTATAAAAAAATTAGTTTTCTGATCCTATTTGCAGTTCTTGTTATATGCTTCTCTTTTGCAACAAAATCGGTACTTGCTGAAGGCTCTTTAATAGAGGATGCTAATTTGGAAAAAGTAATCTGTAACGAACTGCACATTCCTTTCGGTACTTTGACAAAACAAGACCTGGAAAAGCTGACCGAAATCTATGCCTATCAAGGAGAAAATATTAAAAGCTTAAAGGGTCTGGAGTACGCTACGAATCTTACAAAATTAATTGTCTCCAATAACCCTATTGAAGATATACATAGTATAGCGGAATTAAAAAAACTGACGTTTATTGATATATCCTCAACACAAGTTAGTGATCTTCAGCCATTAAGTCAGCTGCCGAGCTTATATACGCTAATGATGACGAATACAAAAGTTACGGATTTAAGTGCGTTGAAGAACCTGACAAGCTTAAGCGAGCTATTCTTTGGCAACAGCCAAATCAGTGATTTAACTCCATTAGCGAATCTGCCCTTAGTTTGGTTGGATGCGAGTCATAATAAGGTGAATGATGTCAGTGCTTTGCAAGGAATGGATACTTTAAAACATTTGTTTCTAGAAAAAAACCAAATCAGTGATATTACTGCAATCGAATCTCTTGCCAATTTAGAAGATGCAAGCTTGAAAGGCAATCCGCTCAATGAAAATTCCCTTCTTATTATCCATACATTGACCGAAAAGGGTGTAGCAGTAGCCTATGATAGCAAGCCCACAACTCCAACTTCAACGCCAACTCCACCCCCAATTTCTCCAAGCATTCAAATAGCAGACGGAAATTTAGAAAAATTAATTCGCACCACGCTTGGCAAAGAAACGGGAGAATTGACAGAAGAAGATATGAAAAGGCTAATCCTCTTGGATGATCAATTTAAAGGGGATACCATTCAAAGCTTGAAGGGGCTTGAATATGCGTTCAACTTGAAAACATTGCAATTAAGTTATTGCGGAGTTGAAGATATAAGCGCTCTGCAAAAGTTAACCCAATTGGAAAAAGTAGAGTTGTCGATGGATCCCGTAAAGGACTGGACGCCTTTAATGGGTTTAACTAAGTTAAAATATTTAGGTATAGGCGATAATGATTTTAATGATCTTTCACTTTTAAGCGCTATGACTAATTTAGAAGAATTATATGTTGGCAGCAACGAGATTAAAGATTATTCATTGTTGAAAAATTTACCCCATTTAACTAGCCTTAGTATAGGTTATCAGGGATTAACTGATATTTCTTTTTTAAATGAACTGCCGCAGTTAAAAAAACTTTATTTTTCTTATTTACCGGAAATAGATTTAAAAACAATCAAAGATTTGAATTTAAGCGGTATTTTTTTCTTTGAAACGCAAATTCATGATTTAACACAACTGAAGCAAATGTCGGCTTTAAAATCCGTATCGCTTTTTACAAACCAGGTGGATATGGATTCTGCAAAAATGCTAGAGGACTTTAAACAAAAAGGGTTGAATATCTTGCAATATAACCATCGGCATTCCATTCGGCTTTATATAGATGGGAAGATTGTTCGTTTTTACAAGTTCGGTGTGCTTCCAACTATCCAAAATGGCAATACATTAGTTCCATTGCGCGATATCTTCGAGCATTTGGGGGCTAAAGTGGATTGGGACGATGCTACGAAAACAATCACTGCTGTGAAAGGCATTACCACTGTAAAGCTGCAGCTTGGCAATACTACAGCGAGTGTGAATGGAGAATCCAAAGATTTGACAGTTGCTCCTCAATCCATAAATGGATCGACCCTTGTACCCCTTCGCTTTGTCAGTGAGGCATTTGGTGGAGATGTGCAATGGGACCCGGAAACCTATATTATAAATATAACAACTGCGGCCAAATAAGACAGCAGATTAAAGGAGTTAGAAAAATGACAGCATGGTATGAACAAAGCTTCGGGGAAGACTATTTAATCGTATATAAACACAGAGATATCCAAGGCGCTTTGTCCGAAGTGCAAAAAATGGCGCAATGGTTAAATTTGCACCAGGGAGCGAAGATTTTCGACTTATGCTGCGGCATGGGCCGACATTCGCTTGCCTTAGCTGATTTGGGCTACAACGTGACAGGAATGGATTTATCGGAAGTATTGCTTAACGAAGCGAATCGGCTGGATCCCAACGGAAAAGTCCAATTTTTTAAAGGGGATATGCGGCAAATTCCGTTAATGGACGAATTTGATGCTGTCGTAAATTTGTTTACTTCCTTTGGATATTTTACAGACGATGCGGAAAATGAACAGGTTTTGCATGAAATGAGTCGGTTGTTGAAACAAAACGGAAAATTCATTATCGATTTTTTGAATCCAGCTTATGTAGAGGCTCATTTAGTGCCGCAATCGCGAAGAAAAGAAGGCGAGATGGAAATTGTCGAAAACCGCTCCATTGAAGACGGCTATGTACGTAAACGGATCGTCATCAGCGAAGAGGGCAAGAAGGAGCGTCATTACTTGGAGCAGGTGAAATTGGTGCGACTTGCGGAATTTCAGCGGATGTTAAAGGCTTCCGGCTTAGTGCTTGATCATGTATTTGGTCATTACGACGGCACACCATACGATGAGCAGCAATCTCCGCGGCTTATTATGGTTGGAAGCAAGAGAGGGATAAATGCTGATGCAGCAAAATAAGGGGCTGGCTGTAGACGAAATTTTGCAAATAAAAGCGCCTTTGCCTTTTCCTTTGCGTTGGGTAAACAGCTATATGGTACGTGGGAGCAAGGGGATCACGTTAATCGATCCCGGATTACATACTCCGGAAGCGCAACAGTTTTGGGAAAAAACCTTGACCGAGCATGGGCTGCGGTTTGAAGATATAGAGCAGATTGTTTTGACGCATCACCATCCTGATCATTACGGATTAACAGGTTGGTTTCAAGAGCGTTGCAACGGTGCGCCAGTGTGGATGTCGCAAGCGGGTCATGAACAAGTTCTGCGATTGTGGGGTGAAGGACAACCCTTAACGGCTGAAATTTGCCGTTTGTTTATTCGTCATGGGATGGATGCTGCCATGGCGAAGGATCAGCTAATGCCGCACATGAATAGCTTTGTTGCATGGGTTTCGCCGCAGCCTCAAGTATCATTTATCAATCTGGATGTGCCCTTTCGTCTCGGCGACAGATTTTTTCAGCCTATCGTTACACCTGGGCATGCTGCGGGTCATATTTGTTTTTATGACCCGGAGCGTAAGGATATTTTTTGCGGCGATCATGTACTGCCGCAAATATCGCCGAATGTAAGCTACATACCGGGCGCGGATGAGAACCCGTTAAGGTCATTTCTGTTGAGTCTGCAGCAAATAAGCAGCCTTGAAGTAGCCAAGGCTTACCCTGGTCACCGTGAGCCTTTTGTAACCTTTAATGCGCGCATCCATGAATTGATCGATCATCATCAGGACAGGCTTGAAAAGATGCGGATACATTTGAAACAGCCGATGCATGTATACCAGCTTTGCCTTGATTTTTTTGGTAGAGGACTGCAAATTCATCAGCTGCGCTTCGCGTTGTCGGAAACGCTGGCACATGTCATTTATTTACACCAAGCGGGTCGATTGCTGGAAAGCGAGCGCGACGGCGTATTATACTATTCTAACGTTTAGGGGGAAATCGAAATGTCGGTTGAGCTTATTAGAACGTTTACTGATGCAGGAAAGGTTATTCAAGAGCAAGGGATATTGCCCTTAACGAGCTTTATCCCAAATCATCCTTCGTTGAAAGCCATTACCGCGCCAAATAACTGGCATACCGGATTGGAGTCTGATCCGTGGCTGTGGCGGGATCGTTTTGCCGGTGAAGGGATTGCCGCTTATGGACGGTTTTTTGCGAAAAAACCGATGTTTATTTCCGCAGCGTTATTTCCACTTGCCAAAAATGCCTTAGGCGCTGAGGATTCTGTAGAACGGCGATACCGTGACGGTCTGTTATCGACAGCTTCACTGCATATTTTTAAAGCGATTCGAGAGCAGGATGGCATAGATGTCAAATCCTTGCGCAAGCATGTTGGCATGCAGCAGAAGGATGACAAAAATGAATTTGATAAAGCTTTAATTGAGCTGCAAAGCTCTTTTGATGTCGTTATTCTAGGGATTTCGGAAAGACTGAATGCACTGGGTAACAAGAGCGGATGGAATAGCACCTGTTATATTTTGGCGGAAAAATGGGCGGAACTTCAGGGAATTGAGTTATCAGAAAGCACTCAGGAAGCAGCAAAAATAGAGTTAGCTGTGCAGCTTAAACAACAGTGGGACCCTGCCGCATTCCAATATGTCGCAAAAGTTTGCAAGCTTTCATAAAATTCACCTACTTTGGCATAATACAACACTATAAGCTGTATGAAAGGTTAAATATAACTTTCATACAGCTTATTTTTTATATTATAAGAATGTGTGTCTGCTGCCCGTAAAGGAGAATGGGATGAAAAAACAAAATGTGCTGTTTAACCTTGACGATACATTGGTGGAATGCAACAAATATTTTAAGCTTGTGATTAAGCAATTTGCAGATATATTAGGAGATTGGTTTCGTGATGGTGCGATATCTTTGGAACAAATTAAACAAAAACAGGTAGAGCTGGATTTGGCTTCGGTAAGCCAAAATGGGATTACGTCGTTGCATTTTCCTTTGTCTTTTGTGTACACCTATGTTTATTTTTGTGAATTAACCAGGACGAAAGTCGATGCGAGCAAGGCTGAATTGTTAGAACGATTAGGCAAAAGCGTATATGAATTTGCCGCCGAGCCGCTGCCCGATATGTATGAAACACTGCAAGAGCTGAAGCAGGAGGGACATGAACTCTATTTGCACACAGCAGGAGATGAAGCGATCCAAAGGAACAAAATTGCCCAGCTGCAGCTAGCCGCATATTTTGAAAATCGTGTTTTCATTTCTAAATTTAAAAATACGACTGCACTGCAGCATATTGTGGAGAAAATGCAGTTTGATCCCACAGAAACCTGGATGATTGGCAATTCGCTGCGCACGGATATTTTGCCGGCTTTGGAGCTGGGTGTACAGACTATTTACATCCCTGCCGCTGTGGAATGGCAGTATAATGTGATCGAAATTAATGTGCAGCCGAGGGGAGCATTTCTCACCTTGCCTTCTTTGAAAGAAGTTCCTGAGACGATTCGTGAATACGTTGTCCAAAAAAAGTAGTTATAAATTAGGGGGAGGCTCGTATACATGATAATAAAATGAAACCCTTGAAAGGGGAATAACTATGATTGAATATAAATATCTTCGTCCAGTGGCTCGGTTTGCATTGATTGGTCTTGTAGTCGTACTTGCTTCAGGCTGTTCTTTATTGAAATCAACGGATAAAGGCAAATCTATTGATCCTCCGCCTATCGGCGCTAACGAAGTGCAGGACGGGAGTAAGGCAACACTAAGTACGGCAGCAACGGATACAAATGGAAAGCAAGCTGCAAATGAAACGAAAGGCATGACGCAAGTGACTTTATATTTTAAAGATGAGAATGGTTTTGTAGCACCGATCAGCATGAATATTCCAAGCACGGAGCAAATTGCTCAGGAATCGTTGCAATATATGGTTGAGGATGGGCCGGTTCAATCGTTGCTGCCTCAAGGTTTTTCAGCTTTGCTGCCAAAAGGAACACAGATCAAGAGCATGAATATCATCAAGGATCAAAAGCTCGCTACAGTTGACTTCAATAATGCGTTTTCCAGCTATAATCCGCAAGATGAGCGTAAAATCATGGAAGCTGTGGTGTGGACGCTGACCGGTTTTCCTGCGGTGGAAAAAGTGCAGTTTCAATTGGAAGGCAAAGCGATGACCGAGATGCCAGTGTTTAATACTCCTTTGGATGAGCCATTAAGTCGCGCAATGGGCATCAACATAGAGCTTTCACCTGGGATCAATCCAGGTCAATCTACACCGGTTACACTTTATTTTAGCAGTGAGACAGCTACGCAATTTATGTATTTTGTTCCAGTGACCCGCATGGTCAAAAGAACAGATCAATCCACCGCCGCGGTGTTAGAGCAATTAATTCAAGGGCCAGCTGAAAACGATGGTTTATCAGCGGTAATTGCCGCAGATGCCAAGGTATTGAACGTCAAACAATCCGACGATAAGAGCTTGATTACCGTTGATTTTGACAGTAAAATTGCCAATAACGATAAAAAAATAGCCGCAGACACGATGCAATCGATTATTTTATCCTTAACAGAAAGTACAGGCGCATCCCAGGTGCAGATCACAGTAAACGGGGAGAAAAAAGCCATCGCCACGGACAATCAAAATTACAGTACACCCATCTCCCGTCCAGCACATGTAAATCAGTTAAAATTGTAGAATTGAAACGTTGCAGTTTATCAACTAGGAGGGGGCAACCACTCCTTTTTTTATGGAGCGGATGATTTTCAGCCTCTGCTTTGGTACAATGAGGTGTACGGTTAAGAATGCAACAATTTGAGGAGGACTTACAAGCATGAGGATAGACGGAAGAAAGAATGATCAAGTACGACCCATAAAGATTACTACCCCTTATATTAAGCACGCGGAGGGCTCTGTTTATATTGAAATCGGTGAAACGAAAGTGATCTGTACAGCATCTGTGGAAGAACGGGTTCCGCCTTTCATGAAAGGACAAGGAAAGGGCTGGGTTACGGCGGAATATTCGATGCTGCCGCGCGCTACGCAAACGCGCAATCAGCGGGAGGCTACGAAAGGTAAGCTGGGTGGGCGCACGATGGAAATTCAGCGCTTGATCGGTCGTGCTTTGCGTTCTGTTGTAAAGCTTGAGCAGTTAGGTGAACGGACGATCACTTTGGACTGCGACGTTATTCAAGCAGACGGAGGGACACGGACAACTTCGATCACAGGCGCATTTGTAGCGATGACGATGGCAATTAATAAATTATATGAAGCAAAAATGCTGACCAAATTCCCCATTTCTGATTTTCTTGCTTCGATCAGTGTAGGCATTGTGAATGAGCAAACTTATTTGGATTTGTGTTATACCGAGGATTCCAAAGCTAAAGTAGACATGAATGTGGTGATGACAGGAAAGGGCAAATTTGTAGAAGTACAGGGAACGGGAGAGGAAGCTCCCTTCTCAAGAGAAGAGCTGAATAGTCTGCTTTCCTCTGCAGAAATCGGTATCCGTGAAATGATAGCCGTTCAGAAGCAAGCTTTGGGCTCGATCAGTGAAAGAATTGGAGCCGCAGAGCATGCAGGCAAATCCTAATATTGTTGTTATAGCAACGCGCAATTTAGGCAAAGTGAAGGAATTCGCAGCGCTCTTGCAGGAACGACAGTTGGAGGTTCGCAGTCTAGCGGATTATGAAAACATTCCGCCCATTGTCGAAGATGGTCTGACGTTTGGCGAAAATGCGCTCAAAAAAGCAAAAACCATTGCGCTGCTGCTCGGCATCCCTGTGCTTGCCGACGATTCTGGCTTGTGCGTCGATGCGCTTGATGGGGCGCCGGGCGTATGGTCGGCAAGATTTGCGGGTGAAGGGGCTGCGGATGAAGCGAATAATGCAAAGCTATTGCAAGAGCTGCAGAATCAGACAGAAGGCAATCTCGATTTATCAGGCAGGCTTCCGCAAATGTTAAGTAAAGCTCGGTTTGTTTGTGCGCTGGCTCTTTATGATCCGATCCGCAAGCGAGTATTACAGGTCGAGGCAGCCTGCGAAGGCTTAATCATTAGTGAAGCTAGAGGGAATAACGGATTTGGCTACGATCCATTTTTTTATTTGCCGGAGCTTGAACGCACATTTGCCGAAATAACCATAGAACAAAAAAATGATGTCAGTCATCGTGCCAAAGCACTAAAGGCTTTGATGCAGCAGCTGACTACATTTTAAACAAGTTCATTTTAGATCAAATACAGCCATCCTCTTCCTAGAGGATGGCTGTGAGTTTGTTGAGAAACCTGAGTGGAAGATATGTATGTCGAGTGAAAAGTTTACGGGCCATATTTGAAATTGCATCGTTCCCACCCTCTAATAAGAGGATGCAATTTCAAGAAGTGGCTGTAACCGACATACATATCTGGAACGGTCAAATGTTTCTCAACAGTCTGACAGCTACCCCCTATTTAGAGAATGGCTGTATTTTTGGTTTAATTCCTTAACCTTTTACAGTAACACGATAGGTACGCATCCAGGTGTTGATTTGGATGAAATAAGCGAAAAGCTGTGGTCCTGTCATTAATTGTCCGAACCAAGGGAAATTGGATTGCTCCTCACTGGATTCCACGATTTGACGTACTTTTGCAGCATCAATCAAGCCCAAAATGGGGGAAGAGGGTTCATTCAAAATGTTCGATAATCCTTTTTTAACCGCAGTTAAGTAATTCGGGTTATGCGTTTTGGGATAGGGACTTTTTTTGCGTGTTAGGACATCTTCGGGAAGAACGCCTGTTAAAGCTTTACGTAGAATGCCTTTTTCGCGACCACCTGTCATTTTTATTTCCCAAGGTATATTCCAAACATATTCGACAAGCCGATGATCGCAAAAAGGAACACGCACCTCTAAACCGGCGGCCATACTCATCCGATCTTTGCGATCTAACAGCGTCGGCATAAACCGGGTGATGTTCAAGTAGGACATTTCGCGCAATTTGCGCTGCTGTTCATTTTCACCTGCAAGATGGGGCACTTCCTCTAATGCTTGCTGATAGCGCTCAGCAACATATTGCTCAGGCTTAACCCAATCTCGCATTTCAGCGGAAAGCAGCTGCGAGCGTTTTTTAGTTTCCAATGCCCATGGAAATGCATTTGCGTTCAATAAATCCTCGCGATGAAACCATGGATATCCGCCAAAAATTTCATCAGCAGCCTCTCCGGAAACAGCAACCGTCGCCCCTTTTTTAATTTCTTGGCAAAATAAATAAAGCGATCCGTCCACATCAGCCATCCCTGGTAAATCTCTGGCAATGACAGCAGCTGTTAAAGCTTCGACTAATTCAGGTGTATCAAATTGAATGGAGTGATGCTCCGTTTGTAAAAATTGTGTCATCCTTTTAATCCAAGGGGCATCCGCATTGGGTTGAAACGCATTGGCTTGAAAATATTTATCATTATCGGCATAATCGACCGAATAAGTAGGCACAATACCTTGCTCTGTTTGCTTGTAATAAGCCGTGGCAAATGCAGTTAATGCACTGGAATCAAGTCCGCCTGAAAGCAAAGTACAAACCGGAACATCAGAAACAAGCTGGCGTTCTACTGTATCTTTTAGCAAATCATGCACCTTTTGCGCGGTTGTTTCCACATCGTCTAAGTTAGGTTGACTGATAAGGCTCCAATAACGATGTGAGCGAATTCCATTCCGATCAACGATCATCCAATGGCCGGGTTTTAACTCTGACATATTACAAAATACACCCACACCCGGCGTACGCGCAGGTCCAATAGCGAAAATTTCAGCGATCCCTGCAGCATCGATTTCTGCTTTAAAGGAAGGATGCGCCAGTATGGCTTTCGGTTCGGAGCCGAATAAAAAACAATCGTTTAATGCGGCATAAAACAAGGGTTTAACACCCAAACGATCCCTTGCGAGAAACAGGGATTGCTCTTTTTCATTCCAAGCGGCAAAGGCAAAGATACCATTGAATCGCTCTACACAAGCAGGGCCCCATTCCATAAAAGCGATCAATAATACTTCCGTATCACAGCGAGTTCGGAAAATATGGCCCCGTTGCTGCAATTCTTTGCGAAGCTCTAAAGCATTGTACAATTCTCCGTTATATACAACCACATAGGTGAAGTCGCCAAGCTTTCGGATCATGGGCTGTGCACCATTTTCCGGATCAATCACGCTTAGTCTGCGATGTCCAAGAGCACAATGCGAAGTTATCCAATGACCCGACGCATCGGGTCCGCGAGCGGCCATCGTTTCAGTCATATTTTCGAGAATGGAAGGATAGATGGTCAAATCCTTTTGCCAGTCAATCCATCCCGTTATTCCACACATAGCATGCATCCCTTTCTTTCAAGGTAATCTCATTGATAACCGTTCGTCAAAACAGTCATCAATGTTACAGGGTATGCGCTTTTTATCTAGATAATGTCTGTCCTTGGAATGCTTCTGTTTTTAAGCGCTTATTTTCTGCGTCCAAAATTTCTAGAGATACAGGCTTGAATGTATTGCTTTCGTATTTCAGAATGGTTTTAACATAGCCAAGAGTGCCTGCATGGACGTAGCCTGCTACGCGCTGTAACGCGATCAGCTCTTTTATGCCATCGCCATCCACATCCTCAATCGTATATTCAGAAATGGGATCCGCACCGATAGGCGGTCGTAAAGGCGTTGTCGTATTTATATTGTCGCCCGTTAAGGGCAACTCAACTTTAACATTTGAAACGACATCGATTAGCTCGGCTTTGTTTTCAGCTGTATATTGTACATTGAATCGTCCTTCAAGAGAATTTGCTAGTTCATCAGAAAAAAGTATTTGTCGCCAATGATCTTGAGGATCATAAATATCCACAGCTGTTTTTCCGCCAGAGCCGCTTGAGTAACGATATAAAAGTATGAGCGGTTTATTCGGGGCGAAGCTTTCTAATTTTAGATCTGCTTTAGAAGACATGTAAGTTCCATTGAAGGATGGAATATGAATCACATCTTTCCCATCTACGGCTATCGTCCACAATGCAGGATTCTCATATTTGTCCATTTCAACTGTTAGCTTAACTTTATTTAAAACGCCTTTTTGTCCCAAATCAAACGAAGCCACTTGTACTGTACGCATGTTTTTTTCAATAATATTGCTTTCTATTTTACTTCCGAGGGGTGCTTTCTCCGTATAAGCACAGCCTGTTAATGTGAAGATTAAAGCTCCAACGATGAGTATTTTCATTCCGTGATTTATTGTCTTAGTCATACTTGATCTCCTTTGTTTATTACCTAAATTCATGTTTATTATAGCACCATAAACTAAATATTTTCATCGTGCTGCTTTTAATTCTTTGCTATTTTTTTCTGGAACCCCCCAAAAAACAGATAGGATGACCGAAGACTTTAACATGCAAGCATCCTTCGCGAGGATTATAAAAATTATAAAATTGGGAGAGATGAATTAATGATTAGATCAACTATATTCAAAAAAACGATGATTACAGGACTTACTT
The DNA here is from genome assembly GCA_028287395.1 of Bacilli bacterium. Taxonomy (GTDB): domain Bacteria; phylum Bacillota; class Bacilli; order Paenibacillales; family NBRC-103111; genus Paenibacillus_AC. The sequence continues at coordinate 20,196 of JAQBPR010000017.1, read as the reverse complement.
TAGCTATGGTGATTGGTGGTTCAAGCGCAGCATTAGCGAATGGTAAAGACAAAGATCACGGTAAAGATGCAAAAAAAGAAACCAAATTCTCACACATTAATGCAAAAGGTAATGTTCAAATCGACGATGGTCAAGCGCAAATCACGTTTAATTTTAACGATGTGAAGGGCAATGACGTAGAATGGGCAGCAAAAAATATTGCCAGTCTAGCTTCCAAACAAGTATTTCAAGGGTATGAAGATGGAACATTCCGTCCACGTAGTGTGATCACTCAAATTGAAGCTATTACAGCAGCAGTGCGGTTGATGGGTTTAAAGGACAAAGCAGAATCTGCAGCAGAAATGCAAACCCAGCTCAATTTTAAAGATGCCGCTAAAATTACGGAAAAATATCCTTGGGCAGTTGGTTATGTAGCCGTTGCAGTTGAAAATGACCTTTTTCTTGAAACGGATACATCCGTTCAACCTGATAAAGAAGCCAATCGCTTATGGGCAACGACTTTGTTAGTGAAAGCATTAAAGCTGGATGGCGAAGCTAAGACGAAAATGAATACGCATCTAACGTTCAAGGACGCGGATAAAATTCCTGCAGGTTCAGTTGGGTATGTAGAAGAAGCTATTGAAAAAGGTTTAATTACTGGATTTGAAGACAATACCTTCCGTCCGAATGAACCGGTAACGCGTGCTCAATTAGCTGCACTGCTTGACCGCACTGGAAATCAAATGACAGGAAATGATGCTCTGAAAGGAACGGTTTCCGCAGCAGTTAGCAACAATCTATTGTCCATAGTTCAAGGGAACGTAACGAACCAAGTTACGGTTGATCCGAATGCTTTTGTCTATCGCGGCGGTGTGAAGGCAGCCTTGTCTGCGATTCAAGTAGGAGATAAAGTAATCATTCATTTATACAATGGTGTGGCAATCTTTATCGAAGTGACTCCAGTCACTCCTGTTACTCCTGTCACTCCACCAGTTACACAAACTGCTTTTACAGTAGATGGTTTATTTAACGGAATATCATTTAATACCCAAGGACAAATTGCAACGATATCCATATCACAAACTGTATATGGTGGCGGGTCGCAAGTTTCAAGCTACGTTGTATCTAACCCAGTAACGATCATTGGAGATCAAACTAAGCTTGTGACGAATCATTCCGTTCAGTTAAAAGGAATCAATACTACAGTAAATTCCATTCAAATTAATTAATTCGGAATGCTTTCAAACAAAAGCCTCGTGTGCTGCATTTGCAGTATGCGAGGCTTTTTTCGCTGGACTGGCTGTAGGCTATTGGAGCAGCAGAGAAGAAATTTCCACCCAATGGAAGAAGGAACGATGCTATAATCCGGTCATGACGAATGAACTAAGACAGCGCTTATACCATGGGTGGAAAAAAGCAATTGAAGCAACGATTGGCTTTAAACTTTAGCAGACCTGCTCGCTCTATTCTCCAAGTAATTTCCATCCTCAACAAAAATCGTTATAAATCCTCCGTCGACCCTGAATAAACAAGCTGATCGTGATTTTCCCGTGATAAGGCAGCTGCGCTTTTAGATGATCGAAAGAATGCTAACATTGGTTTTTCTATAATGGAATGAACCAGACAGCCTATAATTAAAGATACAATAAGTAAGAGTGTACTTGCTAAGGGAACACCTAAAATCGCATACATTTTCGTTTTTTGCATAAGTCTAAAAACCAATGCAATTGCAGGGAAATGAACAAGGTATATAGAGTACGAAGCATTACCTAAATAGACTAGTATTCGCGAAGAATTAATATTTTTCGTTTTTTCTAATGTTACTGCCCCCAAAATAATAAAAGCAGAGGATATACCGAATGAAAATGTTCTTGACAGCGCAAATAAATTTAGGTGATCGTTTATCGAAGCGATCACGAAACTGACTAAACCTAAAAATAAAATTATTTTTGTAAAGCCTATTTTAAATCCATAGACCGATTATAGGAATCGATATTTTTTTGTTAGCAACGATCAGCAATGCAAAAAAATATATAAAATAAAATTTCGTAGCTAAGAGTCCAAGCTACAGCAATTGTAGGTAAATGATTTATTTGTGGAAACAAAATAATAGAGCGCACTATATTATCGAATTCCAACTCAAATCCTTTGCCGGTATTTGGAATTAATAAATAGACTAAAGTCATCCCGATAAGTACAACCCAATAAATAGGGTAGATTCGAACAAATCGTTTTATTAAAAATAATTTTAATTGTTCTTTTTTTCCAATGTCTGCTGAATGAATATAGTAAATAATAAAGCCGCTTAGGACAAAGAATATATCGACTTCCCTATCCCCCGGAAATAAATAATCCGTGGTACAGATTATAATTGAAATGCTCTTTATTAAAAGATGACTTGATACAAATTGTAATAGATAACTCTTTCTAATGATACTTCTAATGTAAACATGAAGTGTATGATCGACATACGGAACTAACTTCGTAATATTACACTTAGAAAACATAAGAATCTTCATAGTGGAAGAGCTGCTCACTCACCTATAATATATGAAAACGCTATCATTAGGTGCATATAAGGAGGTGATTGGAAAAAATCTTATGCAACAATAAATTGGAAATAAAAGCAAAGGAGGGATTTTGAAAAAATAAAGGATGGTATTGGAAAAGTAACCATTGTGATAAGTTACAAATACTACGAGGAGGTTTTATATGTTGAAAAATGTTAACTTTGGAAAAAGGAATCCATTAGTGATTTGTTTTCTAGCTTTTGCCCTAATTTTCTCACAGATTTCATTTTTCCCTTCGGCCACATCAGCGGCAACGAATCTTGCTTTGGGAAAAGCCATTACCTCAAGCGGTCATTCCGACGTCTATGTAGAAACCAACGCGAATGACGGCAATCAAGCAACGTATTGGGAAAGTACGAACAGTGCCTTCCCGCAATGGGTCCGTGTGGATCTTGGAAGCGCTAACACGGTAAGTCAAGTGGTTCTTAAACTTCCTACAGGCTGGGGAACAAGAACGCAAACCTTGTCCGTTTTGGGAAGCGCGGATGATGTGAACTATAGCACGATGGTTGCATCAACTGTTTATACGTTTGATCCAGCTAGCACAAATACGGTGACCATTAATTTCACGGGCACCAGCGCAAGATATATCAAATTGAATTTTACGGCGAACAGCGGATGGCCGGCAGCGCAATTGTCTGAATTTGAGGTGTATGGAACTGCTGGACCAACACCAACACCAACGCCAACGCCGACAGCAACACCGGCGCCTGGAACGAATCTTGCTTTGAATAAAGGCATTACTGCTGGCAGTTTCACTCAAACCTATGTAGCGACAAATGCCAACGACGGGAATCAAGCATCCTATTGGGAAGGTGCAGCCAATGCTTATCCGAACTGGATCCGCGTCGATTTGGGAGGTACAAGCAGCATTAATAAAGTGGTGCTTAAACTTCCCACAGCGTGGGGAGCAAGAACGCAAACCTTGTCTGTATTAGGAAGTGCAGACGATGTAAACTATAGTACGATTGTCGCATCCACGACGTATAGTTTTAGTCCAAGTGCGAACACGGTAACCATCAATTTCACTGCGACGAACGCTCGTTATGTCAAATTGAACTTTACGGCTAATACCGGATCGACCGGAGCACAAGTATCCGAGTTCGAGGTTTATGGAGGCGCTGTATCAACACCAACACCAACGCCTACAGCAACTCCAACTGCTACACCGACACCAACGCCAACACCGACACCGACGCCATCACCGGGTCCGGGTTCGAATATGGCTCTCGGCAAACCGATCGTTGCTTCGTCATCGATTTACACATTTGTGCAGGCGAATGCGAATGACGGCGATGTGACGACTTACTGGGAAGGCAACTCCAACAGTTATCCGAATACTTTAACGGTAAGTCTCGGTGCCAATGCCAACACCACGTCGATTGTACTGAAATTGAACCCGAACTCCGCTTGGTCAACACGTACTCAGACCATACAGGTGCTGGGACATGATCAATACTCGTCAACCTTCACAAGCTTGGTTGCCCCTACAGTGTATACTTTCAATCCTGCTACAGGAAATACAATAACCATTCCTTTAACAGCTACCGTTAGCGATATCCAGCTCAAGATCACTACGAACTCCGGTTCTGGAGCTGGGCAAATTGCTGAATTTGAAGTGTATGGATCGCCAGCGCCAAACCCAGACCTAACGATTACGGGAATGTCGTCGTCTCCAGCTTCTCCGATTGAAACGGATGCCATAACTTTAACTTCTACGGTTAAAAACGTGGGTACGGCTTCGTCAGGAGCTACAACGGTTAATTTCTATTTGGGAACTACTCTAGTAGGATCAGCTCCAGTCGGCGCTCTAGCGGCGGGAAGTTCTGTGTCTGTTTCCAAGAATATCGGAGCTCAAAATGCAGCAACCTACAGCGTTAGCTCAAAGGTTGATGAAACCAATGCAGTGATTGAGCAGAATGAAACGAACAATAGCTTTACTAATCCAACCTCACTGGTTGTCAGTCCTGTTGCAAGTTCCGATTTGATCGCATCGTCGGTTAGTTGGTCTCCAAGCAATCCTGCTGCAGGAAATGTTGTGAACTATTCCGTATCCATCAAGAACCAAGGTACTGTAGCTTCCGCGAGTGGGACTCATGCGGTAACATTAACCCTTACTGATGCTACTACCAATGCGGTTGTTAAGACACTGACCGCTTCATACAGCGGTGTTATTGCCAGCGGCGCAACAACAAGCCCTATAAGTATGGGAACTTGGACTGCCGTAAACGGGAAATACAATCTTAAAACCGATGTGGCTGTCGATGCTAACGAGCTTTCAGTGAAGCAAGCCAACAACATCAGCACACAATCCTTCTTCGTCGGTCGCGGTGCGAATATGCCTTACGACATGTACGAAGCTGAGGATGGAGTGATTGGCGGTGGCGCTGCTGTAGTCGGTCCTAACAGAATCATCGGTGACTTGGCCGGTGAAGCTTCCGGAAGAAAAGCAGTAACTTTGAACTCAACCGGCAGCTATGTTCAATTTACAACCAAAGCCAGCACCAACACCCTTGTTACTCGCTTCTCGATTCCTGATGCGGCTGGCGGCGACGGCATAAATTCAACTCTGAATGTTTATGTCAATGGCGTGTTCAATCAAGCGATCAACCTGACGTCCCATTATGCTTGGTTGTATGGTGCGGAAACAAGTCCGGGCAACTCACCTGGCACAGGTCCACGTCATATTTATGACGAAGCAAACATGATGTTCAGCTCTACTATCCCGGCAGGAAGCACAATCAGGCTGGAAAAAGATGCTGCTAATACAACAAACTATGCAATCGATTTTATCAACTTGGAGCAGGTAGCTCCGATTCCTAACCCGGATCCTACCAAGTATATAACGCCTGCAGGCTTTACACAGCAGGATGTGCAAAATGCGATGGATCAATTCCGTCAAGATACAACAGGCAAAGTAGGCGTTTACTTGCCGACGGGAACTTACAGCATTTCAGGTAAAATCCAAGTTTACGGTAAAGTTACGAAAGTGATCGGAGCCGGTCCATGGTATACGCAGTTTGTCGCTCCATCGGGTCAATCCAACACCGATATTGGTTTCTCCACCAATTCAACGGCAAACGGATCGACTTTCGCGAACTTTGCGGTCTTTGGTAACTATACTTCCCGTATCGATGGTCCAGGCAAGGTATTCGACTTCTCCAGTGTATCCGGCGATACCATCGACAACATTTGGGTTGAGCATCAGGTTTGTATGTACTGGGGAGCGAATACGGACAACATGGTTATCAAGAACTCCCGTATTCGCGATACTTTCGCTGACGGAATCAACATGACAAACGGCAGCACAGGCAATCTGGTCGATAACAATGAAGCCCGTTCGACAGGCGATGACAGCTTCGCGTTGTTCTCGGCTATTGACGCCGGCGGTGCAGATGAAATCAACAATACTTTCCAAAATCTTACTTCGCTATTAACTTGGCGCGCAGCTGGTATTGCCGTCTATGGAGGTTATGCCAACACGTTCAAGAACATCTACATTGCTGATACCTTATGTTATTCCGGGATCACAATCAGTTCCTTGGACTTTGGCTATCCTATGAACGGATTTGGCGCTTCACCAACAACGAACTTGCAGAATATCTCGGTAGTACGTTCCGGTGGACACTTCTGGAACGGTCAAACCTTTGCCGGTATTTGGGTCTTCTCGGCTTCTAAGGTCTTCCAAGGAATTCGTGTTAGCGATGTGGACATTATTGATCCTACTTACTCAGGGATTATGTTCCAAACGAATTATTCCGGAGGTACTGCTCAATATCCAATAACGGATACAATCTTTACAAACATCACGATTTCAGGCGCTCAGAAGAGCGGTGACGCTTATGATGCTAAATCGGGCTACGGACTTTGGGCTATTGATTCGGCTGAAGCGGGTCAAGGTCCTGCAGTGGGCTCTGTAACGTTTAACCATTTGACGTTCAATAACAATGTAACGAACATTAAGAACAATACCTCGACCTTTACGATTAATATTAATCCGTAATTCATTTCATCAATTTGAATTGGCCTCTGTGAAATACAGCGGCGTCAGCCTGTTGAGAAATTTCAACAGGCTTTTTATATTTTATGGAATAAAATGACTGCTTTATTCTTGTTTTATGGTACTGTCAGCAGAAAATCCAGGTGTAATTTGCTATTGTCTGTTCTTCAGGAAGTTTCCAAAACTTCTTGCGGAATAATCTACAGATTTTTTTGGAGGTAATATTAACTTCGTAATATTACACGTTGAAAACATAAGAATGTTCATCGTGAAAGAGTCGGACTCTCACCTATAATGAATGAAAACGCTATCATCAAAGGCATTTAAGGGAGTGATAGAAAAGAACATTTGGCAAAAATAGAATAAAAATAAACGCATATCAAAAGGAGGGATTCGAAAATATAGGATGGGGGAATAACCACTCTCATAATTCACAAAAAAACTAGGAGGTTTTATATGTTAGTCAATATTCATTTTTCTAAAAGAAATCCATTAGTGATTTGTTTTCTAGCTTTCGCTTTAATTTTCGCACAGTTTTCATTTATTCCTTCGATTACTTCTGCAGCAACGAATTTGGCTTTAAATAAAGCGATAACGGCAAGCGGACATGCCGACGTCTATGTGCAAACCAATGCGAACGATGGCAATCAAGCATCTTATTGGGAAAGTACGAATAGTGCCTTTCCACAATGGGTTCGAGTGGATCTTGGTAGCGCTAGCTCAGTGAATCAAGTTGTTCTCAAATTGCCTGCAGGCTGGGGCACGAGAACGCAAACCTTGTCCGTTTTGGGAAGCACGGACGATGCATCTTATAGTACGCTCACCGCTTCAGCGACATATACATTTAACCCGACTGGCGCCAATACAGTAACCATCAATTTCACAAGCGTAAATGAAAGATATGTGAAATTGAATTTTACCGCGAACAGCGGATGGTCGGCAGCACAATTGTCGGAATTTGAGGTATATGGAACTGCTGGACCAACACCAACACCAACTGCAACACCGACTGCAACACCGACTGCAACACCAACTGCAACACCAACTGCAACACCGACCGCAACACCAACTGCAACACCAACACCAACTCCTGGAACCAATTTAGCTTTAAATAAGGGCATCACTGCAAGCAGTGTCACTCAAACCTATGTAGCGACGAATGCCAACAACGGCAATCAAGCGGACTATTGGGAAGCTGCAGCCAACGCCTATCCGAATTGGATCCGCGTCGATCTCGGCGGTACCAACAGCGTGAATAAAATGGTGCTGAAACTGCCGAATGCGATAGCATGGGCGACAAGAACGCAAAGTTTATCCGTATTGGGAAGCGCCGATGATATAACTTATAATACGATAGTCGCTTCAGCCACGTATACTTTTGATCCAGCTAGCGCGAATACCGTCATAATTAATTTCGCTGCGACGAACGCAAGATATGTCAAACTGAATTTTACAGCCAATTCGGGATCAACTGGAGCTCAATTATCCGAATTTGAGTTATACGGAGCACCTACACCTACACCAACAGTGACACCAACGCCAACCGCAACGCCAACTCCTCCCCCAGCCGTTAATTATGAAGCGGAGTCCGCGACATTGACCGGTGGTGCCAAGGTCAATACAGATCATACCGGCTACACAGGAACCGGGTTTGTAGACGGCTATTGGACCCAAGGGGCTTCAACGCAATTTGCAGTCAATGTCGCTTCGGTGGGGAATTATAATGTAACGTTGAAGTACGCCAATTCACAAGGAAGTACAATGTCATTAAGCGTGTATGTAAATGGAACAAAAATAACTCAAACCTCTTTGATTAATTTTGCAACATGGGATACATGGGGAACAAAAAGCGAGACACTCGCTTTAAATGCAGGAAGCAACAGCATTACATACAAATATGATGCGACGGATACCGGCAACGTGAATTTGGACAATATCAATGTCGTTATAGTTGGTCTGCCTACACCGACACCTACCCCGACGCCAACAGATACGCCATCGCCGATTAATAATGGCGCGTACTATAAATTAATTAATCCAAACAGCGGCAAATCGCTGAATGTAGCCAATTCCGGTACTGCGGAAAATACGAACGTGAACATTTTTACCGACAACGGATCGACCGGGCAAAAATGGAAAATTACCAGCAATGGCGACTCCACCTATCGACTGATCAACCCCAATAGCAATAGAGCTTTGGATGTGGACAATGCTGGCACAGCGGACGGGACGAATGTGCTTATCTACACCGATAACCGGACTCTCGCTCAAAGATGGCAAATCGTCAGCAATGGGGATGGTACTTTTAAATTAATCAATCCAATCAGCAATAAGGCTTTGGATGTATCTAATTCAGGTACGGCCGACAGCACTAATGTAGACGTTTATACGGACAATGGGTCAAGTGCTCAAAAATGGAATTTGGTGCAAATTCAAACGGCGGCGCCAAATCCAACGGGGAATTTCGACGTTGTTCAGCAACACAATGATGATTCGCGCACAGGAGCTAATTTGACTGAAACCATTCTCAATACAACCAATGTCAATGTCAATACTTTTGGCAAGCTTTTCTCTAAAACAGTAGACGGGCAAATGTATGCGCAGCCATTGTATTTATCTAATTTCAATATTGGCGGAAAAGTACGGAATGTGGTTTTTGCCGCCACCATGCATAATACGGTTTACGCTTTTGATGCCGATGATGGAAGCCAAACTGCCTTATGGTCAAAAAATCTCGGTCAGTCTGTGGCTCTGCCGGATTGTAATATTGGCTCCTGTAACTACAAAGATATTATTGGGGAAGTTGGCATTGTGTCCACTCCATATATCTTGAGATCCAATAACACGATTTATGTTGTCAATATGATCAAAACAGCTGCCGGCTACGAACATTGGCTTCATGCCATGGATCTGACCACAGGCGCAGAAAAATTCGGCGGACCTAAAAAAATTTCCGCATCCGTTGCCGGAACGGGGGATGGCAGCACAAGCGGAATTGTGCTTTGGAACAGTCAAAAAGCGCTCCAACGCGTTTCCCTGTCTCATGCTAACGGTCGAATCTACTTTGGTGCGGCAAGCTTTGGCGACAGCAGCCCTTATCACGGCTGGGTTCTAGGATACAATGATACTACACTTGCCCAAGAGGTTGTTTACAACACATCTCCAAATGGCGGTATGAGCGGAGTATGGCAGGCAGGCCAAGCATTTAATATTGATGCTAACGGCAATCTATTATTTATTACAGGCAATGGCAGTACGAGTACAACCGACAATTCAGCCCGAGGCGAGAGCGTGATAAAAATGAGTCCGACCGGAACGATACTGGATTGGTTTTTGCCCTATAATTTTCAATATCTGAACGATATGGATCTTGATTTCGGCTCTTCAGGTGGATTACTTATCCCCAATACCAACCTTATGTTTGCGGCAGGTAAAGAAGGAAGAGCTTATTTAATCAACACGACTAATATGGGGCATTTCAACGCTGGAAGCGATTCTCAAATTGTACAAAGCTGGATGGCCTACCCGGGTAATTTACATGGGGGTCCTGTTTATTGGCAAGGGCCAAGCGGTAAACGAATTTATACTTGGGCTGAGTATGACAAGTTGAAATCTTATAATTTTAACGGAACGACTCTGGATCAAACCCCGGTTTCGCAAAGCACCATGTCCGCACCGAACGGTATGCCTGGAGGATTTTTATCGATTTCCGCTAATGGATCAACCGCAGGAAGCGGCATAGTATGGGCAAACATTCCTTATAACGCAGATGCCAACCAAGCTACAGTTGAAGGAATTTTAAGAGTATTTGATGCGAACAATGTTTCCAATGAATTGTGGAACAGTAAAATGAACGATGCCCGGGATCACTACGGTAATTTTGCAAAATTTGCGCCTCCTACTGTAGCCAATGGTAAAATTTATTTAGGGTCGTTCTCTAATGTATTGAATGTTTATGGACTGCAATAGACTTTGTGCACTATTTCGAATTTCGAAAGCATTCAACGCTCCTGGATCTCCTTTCGAAATTCGTATTTTGTTTGCGGACGGGTGAACGTGATCAGTTAGGAGAATGTATATGTATTATAGAAAGCTATTTTTTAAAAAAATGGTGCTGCCGCTATTGTGTATATCCTTACTCTGGCTAGCCTTTGGACAGGCAGGGTCAGCGATTGCAGCGGATACGGCAACAATTACAGATATGACGATGCCCTCTGTTATCGGAGGCTGTTGTGCAAGAACCTTATCATGGTCACCCGATGGAGCCACGATAGCCACAGGATTTTGGGATGATGGAACGGTTCGGCTTATTGATGTAAAGAGTAAACAAACCAAAGCGCTGACAGGCCATGCCGATCCAATCTTTAAGGTAAGCTGGTCACCCGATGGCAAGACGCTTGCTTCAAGCTCTGCAGATCATACCGTTCGCTTGTGGAATGAGCAAGGGACTCCTGTAGCTACCTTGACCGGACATACAGATGCCGTATTAAACGTTGTGTGGTCTCCCGATGGACAGTGGTTGGCGACGATTTCCAAGGATCAAACAACGCGTATCTGGAATCGGACCGGAGGCGATGCCATCGCTGTTCTTCGCGGCCATTCAGCTACAGTTACGCAAATATCATGGTCTCCCGATTCCCAATCACTTGCAACGGCATCGGAGGACAAGACCGTTCGCATTTGGAGTCGACAAGGCGATTTATTAGCCACCCTTCTGGGGCATACCGCAAAAGTCTTCAGTGTATCTTGGTCGCCCGACAGTAAAACCATTGCAACTTCCTCGGCGGATCAAACGATTTGTTTGTGGGATGCTCATGGAACCCTCATCAAAAAAATAGATGTGGATAACAAGCTTATTGTCACTTTGAATTGGTCACCCGATGGATCACAATTCGTTTCCAATAGTCTAGGAGAGGTTCGTTTATGGAAAAATGACGGAACGTTCATTTCTCTGCTAGCCAACCGAGAAGATGTGCTTTATCAGTCCGAGTGGTCATCGGATGGCAAAATGTTAGCCATGGTTCAAGATAACCGTGTTTTATTGTGGAAGGGTTTGGATGCTCCATTAACAACTGTGGGAGACGATACGGATTTGGTTAGCAGTATAGCTTGGAATCCTTCTAACAAGCAATTTGTGACTTCTTCCGATGACGGAAAAATTAGTATTTGGTCAATCGACGGCAAGAAAGCAGATTCTTTTCTTTTTGACCAAATCCATGAAACGACGGCTTTGGCATGGTCACCGGATGGAGAAACAATAGCCGCTGGCAGTGAGGATAAGGCAATAAGACTATTTGGATCAGACGGAAAGTTAAAATCCACTTTAGTCGGAGGGACAGCCGTTATTTTAGACGTGGCTTGGTCGCCGAATAGCCGAATACTCGCATCAACTTCATCCAATACCCCCGTAGAATTAACAGATAAAAAGTTAAGATTATGGTATTCGAATGGAAAGCCTTTTAAAACCATCGGAGGCAGCAATGGACCCGTTTACAGTGTGCAGTGGTCACCCGATGGGCAAACCTTTGCCACTGCTCATAGAGAAAATATGATTAAAATATGGAGCGCTGCTGGAGAATTGTTATCGACTTTGGCTGGGCACAACGGGCCTGTTCTTGATTTATCCTGGTCACCGGATGGGAAAATGTTGGCATCGTCCTCTGCCGATAAAACACTGCGTATCTGGAATGCCAATGGAACGGTGAAGCGGATACTGACTGGACATACAGATATCGTCACTCATGTGAATTGGTCTCCTAACGGTGAACAATTGGCTTCATCTTCAATAGATAATACCATTCGCTTATGGGATAAAAACGGAAATTTTCTTCAAGGTTATCATGTTGGACAGATCAATGCGGTGGCTTGGTCTCCCGATGGATCACTTTTGGCCTATAGTGGAGAAGATCATGCCGTTTGGCTTTTAGACATAAAGAAGAATAAAGAGATTGAAGTGAAGGGGCATGCCGGGGACGTCAAATCGATCGCTTGGTCGCCTGACGGAAAATCACTTGCTACAGGCTCCAATGACGGCACCATTCGCCTTTGGGATGCTAAGGCTTGGATTGAAGCATTAGACAGTCAAGGAGTGGCCATGTCCCCAGAAGAGGACATTCCGTCACCTAGCTATTCAGGAGCGGAAATTCATATTCGATTGAATGGAACCGACTTATCTTTTGCGCAACAGCCTGTACTTGTCAATAACGTGTCGATGGTTCCTTTAGACCAAATAATTGCCGTAATGGGCGGAGAACTAGCTTGGGATCAGCCAAGGAAAGCTGCTATCGTAACCAAAGATAGCACGAAAATGCAATTTTCGGATCAAAGTAATATAGCGCTTCTTAATGGTACAGAAACGATATTAAAACAGAAACCTCTTGCAGGTAAGGATACATTACTAGTTCCCGTTCGATTTATTGGCGAGTCTTTAGGAGCTAAGGTGTCTTGGGACGCAAACGACAAAACGGTTCTAATTGAAACTGCGAAATAAAGAATAATAAAGTAAGCGGTTCCTGAGTTTAATTTTCAAAACTCAGGAACCGCTTTATTAAGGTTATCCGTTATCAATGCCGAGTGCGGCCAATATTAATGGTGACTTGTTGGGTGATTAATAGTTAAAGGAATCTGATTATTAAATATCCTGTTAATGTTACCAGCTAACCTCAGATAGAAATCTGATGAAACCGCTACTCCGTCAGCATCCAGTGTAAGGAAATACTGATTGTTATTCAACTGGAAAAATATTATAAAAATTCGATCTGCTTGAGATACATATAAAGGAAAAAACCGATGTTTAGCGAATAGATTAACAAAAAGAAAAGGACTGATGTTATGTTTTATGAGAATTGGTATAACGATCTTAATGCTGAAATAGAAAAAAATTTACCAGCGCTTTCGGAATATAGATTTGTACATTTTTTTAAAAAAAATCTGAATAACTTTGATGCAAATACGGAATCTTTTGTAAATGGATTAGAAAAGAACGGCTATCCTTTGATTAAAGATATAGTGAAGAAAATAAATAACGCAGGGATCTCATCACAAGAACTTTCTACACTCCTTAAAGTTTTTAATTATGAAGGAATTATGGATACTTTTTATCGATTTGAACATACATATATGGATGATTTGGATGATAATGAATATCCCTCTTTTGTAATATCAGAGGTAGGGACAGATGGAGAATTGACAGGACGATTTGTAAATGTTTATGGATGGCTTTCTTTTTTAAATCCAAATAATAAAGGTGTTTTGACAAATATTTCATGATTTATAATTCTAGCATATTCATTTTTTGTACCATCCTTAATCAGAAGATTACTAATTTACAGTTTGTGTTTAACGATGCATTAACATCTGGTAGTTGGTCCAAGGTGGATAATCGTCCGTTTAATACTATCGATGAGCAGTGGCCGCTCCTATGTGTATTATTGATAAAATTTCTGGTAAATATTCTATATACCATCGAGGTCAAATTCGAGGTGCTAGTAAGTCAGAGTGTGAAGGTATGGAGATTGCAGCCGTTTGGGAAGGAAATCATATTGTTGATAGGATTATGGGAGAGGATAAGTGTCATCGCAGCTGAAAAAATCACAAAAAGACGATTGCTCAATAAATAGAGTAATCGTCTTTTCCGTTATAAAAATTTACGCAATGCTTTCTTGCCATCATTACTGAACAAAACGGCTTTATCTTCAATAACGGTTTGTAGATGCACAGACTTGCCCCAAAGCCGTTGGACGTGTGGAAGGGTATTGTCAATATATTTTAAATCCAATTCAATGCCTTCAAAAGCATGCTTTAAGTACAACTCGCCATTCTCTAAGTAATTTCCATCCTCCACATAAATCGTTGGGAAACCACCATTGACACGAGAATATACAAGCTGATCGCGAATGATTTCCCAATTTTTATCGGTAATTTTCCATTCTGCGCCTTTTTTCTCGAATACATAGAGGTCTAAATCTTCGACTAAATCCTTGGTAAGGTAGCTTCGCACGAAGGAAATATCGGAATCCAATTCCCGCACCTCGAACATTTTTTCGCGTCCCATTCCATTCTTCCTTCCGAAACGTTCTTTTTCTTCGGAAGTAGGTTGATCCCATCTACGCTCGATGTCCTCGAATATTTTCAGACCCAAATAGTATGGGTTCAAGCTGGTTCGAGATGGCTGCACGACAGCTGAGTTAAGCTTGGCGAACTCCAAAGTCTCCGCAGAAGTAAGATCCAACTCCCGCATGATGCGAATGTGCCAGTACGAAGCCCAGCCTTCGTTCATGATTTTCGTCTCCATTTGCGGCCAGAAGTAGAGCATTTCCTCACGCAGCATGGAGAGGACATCGCGCTGCCACGGCTTTAAAATCGATGAATGCTCCTCGATAAATGAAAGTAAATCTTTTTCAGGAATTGCTGGAAAATGTAGGTCAGAGCTTTCGGGAACGATAGGGGATGTGCTTTCCAAATCCCATAGGTCAGCGTAGCTTGAAGATCCTGCTTGCAAAGATTGTCTATCAAGTTGCCCTGTCAAATTACTTTCCCATTCATTCGGTTTGGCATTCTTTTGCCGTGATTTCATTAAGTTAGGATCAATATGTTCTTGAATAGCCAGCACCGCGTCTAAAAACCGTTCTACCTCGTCTGCGCCATGCTTTATCTCATATTCACGAATTCGTTCGGAAGCAGCAGACATGCTTTCCACCATATTACGGTTCGTTCGTGAGAAGCGTGTGTTGTTTTTAAAAAAATCGCAATGCGCCAGGACGTGTGCGACGATCAATTTATTCTGAATCAAGGAGTTTCCATCAAGCAGAAAGGCATAGCATGGATTGGAGTTAATCACAAGCTCATAAATTTTGCTTAAGCCCAGGTCATATTGGGTCTTCATCCTGTGAAAGCTTTTGCCGAAGCTCCAATGACTAAAGCGGCTGGGCATGCCGTAGGCACCGAAGGTATAGATGATATCCGCTGGACAAATCTCATAGCGCATCGGGTAATAATCCAGACCGAAGCCATCGGCAATTTCCATGATCTCTGCAATGGCATATTCTAAGGATTTCATTTCATCTGTTTGCAAAAAAAACTAACCTCCTTGATGTTCTGTTGGATATAATATCTTGCATTATTTATATTCACTAAGCTTTCACTTATGTAGTTTATAGAATGAAGAGCCTTCAGGAATTTCCTGAGGCTCTTTTTTTGAAGCGAATTTAGGTTGGCTTTAGTTATTTTAAATTCGTACTTATAATTAAACCCGGGAGTTCCTTTGCCGTAAAATCTTGGTATTCTTTCGCTATGTAAGGCTCGCTCAATGCGTCTTTTTGCTCCTCAAAGGTTGCGGTTGATCTGGCATCGACACGTATGATGTGATAGCCGAATTGCGTAAGAACCGGCTCGCTGATTTGATTTAGCGGCAAGCTAACAACGGCTTGTTTAAATTCTGGGATCCAGCCATTTACATTTGCCTTGACATACTGTCCACCATTGTCTTTGGAACCGGCATCATCGGAATATTGCTTAGCCAATGCAGCGAAATCCTCGCCATTTTTTAATTTCATAATGACTTCATTTGCTATTTTCAGAGCTTCTTCTTTCGTTCTTTCCGTTCCTCCCGCAGGCTTTAACGCAATTAGAATATGACTTACTGTAGCAAGATTATATTCGTGATTTTGTAATTTCTTCATGTAATCGTCACGCAGTGAGCTATCTGTAATATGGCTCTTCCAAAATACATTATCATATAAGCTTTGTTCGATATTATCTTGAATAATCGCATCGGTTAATTTCAAATTGCTTATCCTCTGCTCCCAAGTGATTTGTCCTGAATAAGCTTTAGCAAAATCCTGCTTTAATTGAGCCAAATGCTGCGCGGCGATATCCTTATAGCTTATTGCATCCAGAGCTCGTCCACGTTCAGCGATAATTTTATTTGTAATCTCTTGATTCAGCATGGATTTCTTAAAGGCAGGATCGGTAAGCGAACTGCTGTAAGCTGGATTATAAAGCTGCATAATAGCGAGAAAGTTATCGTATTCAGCTTGGCTAATCGTTCCGTCCTTATAGACAGCTACGGGATCCGCGATCTTTTGTTCACCAATCCAGACCGTTTGGTTTGCGTCGTCCCAGTGCACTTCCTTTCCTAAGGCTTCGCCAACAAATCGCAAAGGAACATAAGTGGTTCCATCATAAATAAATCCTTGACCCTGAGTTGGTTTTTTTTCCACACCATCGAACATATATTTCAACTGCTTAAAATACACTTCGATTTGTGAACCGCTTGCATAAGCAACTGAGCTAGCGATTAATGATCCCAGACACAAACCGACTACTAAACCTTTAAACTTGTCCTTCATTATTGATTCTTCCTTTCAATTTCTAAATTTTCTAAATGATATTAGAATAAAACTAGTTTAGTATGTCCAGGTGTAGAATACAATAGATTTGTTTTTGAAAAAAAACAATTAGCATGTCTCACAACAACAAAAATAAGCGAAATCTCCTTAGACCGAAGTCTTAGCAGATTTTGCTTACTTTTGAATGGAAACGGTTCATAACGACATGAATTACGAATTTTCCAATGGTTTACTGAAAAACGTCTTCAGCGCTTTATAAACCTCGCCTTTTTCGCGAATCACATAGTATTGAAATTTCTTGTTCTGAATTTGGCGATAGGAGGACATCAGCGTACTGCTGCGATTATATTGATTGACTTCACCATAGCCAAACATATTCGCGCGTTCCATTAATTGCTCGATAAGCTTGATACAGCGTTCATTATCAGAAGTCAGATTATCTCCATCCGAAAAGTGAAAGGGGTAAATATTATACTGCGAAGGTGAATATCGATCATCGATAATTTCGATTGCTTTGGCGTACACGGAAGAGCAAATCGTACCGCCACTTTCCCCCCGAGAAAAGAAATCTTCCTCCGTCACCTCTTTCGCTTCAGTATGATGCGCGATAAATACGATTTCCACATGCTCATACTTTGTTCGCAGAAACCGTGTCATCCAGAAAAAAAAGCTGCGAGCGATATATTTTTCAAAGTTGCCCATGGATATGGGGGTGTCGTAATTAACTAGGGAATAGAATTGCGCCCCTGGCGCATTCGTTTATCACTAGGTTTTTCTTTCAGTAATATAAAAAGAAAATGGGTTCTGAACTAGCACATTGCTTTTTATAAAGTTCCATTACAATAGAGGAAATATTTATGTTGTGCAATTTTCCAATGAAGAGTCTTGCATTAATACAAATTTGACCTGATCATCCATGGTAATGCTCGAGGTATACTGTGTGAAATTGATGAACTTCTATTTTATAAAAAAGTTACATGAATACAAAGCTCATGATGTATACAACCCTTGGAGTGATAGGAACCCAATATACGATGTAGAAGATGCAGCGACGATTAAAACAAAACACCTCACGTGATATCTTGAGCAAAGGATTCCGAAAGCAAAATATATAATGATTGCAGAGGCACTTGGTTTTCAAGGTGGTCGGTTTAGTGGAATCGCAATGAAATCTGAACGGATTATGATAGGAATTAGATTCGAGCAACCGTAAAAGATTATTTCCTCAATTTGAAATGCCTTCTTCACCTTTCGTAATCAAACTAATGACCTTGGCAATAGCATCCCTTGTCTCGCTTGGCTTTTTCACGCCATCGGGGTCGTACGACGGACCAAAAGGATTTGTCGGCGTCCAGGCGGTAGCTAAGGCCATGATAGCAGTCAAAAGAAAACCAGGGGTGAAGGTCGTTCCTACCAGCCCGGCGCTTTGCGCATTCAAGAGCTGTTTTATTTTCTTTTGTTGGACGGAGGCACGCTCGGTTAAGTTAACGACTTTCTGTTCCAACCCGTACCATGCCATTAATCTAAATAAATCCGGATGTGAAATAGCAAAATCGAAAACCCTTGCTGCATAACCGGGAAGATCATCAGGTGTGAATATTTCTTCATAGACACGTGTCAGATTATTTTGGAGAACAGTTGTAAAGAGCGTCTCTTTATTTTCAAAGTAAATATAGATCATATTCTTGTTGCATCCGGCATTTTTGGCAATGCGATCAACACGCGCGCCCGCAATGCCATAGGAGGAAAACTCCTCCATAGCTGCCTCTAAAATCCGCTCTTTTGTTGCTTCAGCGTTTTTCAAAGGATGTCCCTCCTTGTTCATGCATTTTGTATTTAAAATATAACATACGTACCATCCATTGACAAACTGTTTAGTTAGATGTATTGTATAACTAACCAGATGGTTAGACAATCTGGAATCTTAATGAAAGAAGGAGTCGAAGGTATATGAACCTTTCGGGAAACACAATACTCATTACCGGTGGAGGTTCCGGAATCGGGCTGGCTTTTGCGGAACGCTTTATCAAGGGCGGGAATCAAGTAATTGTTTGCGGACGGCGTGAAAACGTGCTTCAACAAGCTAAAGAAAAATTCCCAGGCATCATTACACGAGTATGCGATTTGACGATTGAATCCGAACGTGCAGCATTGTTTGATTGGGTAACCGCGAATTATCCGGAGGTGAATGTATTAGTCAACAATGCAGGGATTCAACAGCGTTTCAATGTGTTAAAAGCAGATGCAAAGGACAATTGGAGTTATTTCAATCAAGAAATCACGGCGAATATTGAAGCCCCTATCCATCTTTCCATGTTGTTCGCCCCATTCTTTGCAAAAAAAGAAAAGGCAGCTATCCTTAACGTGACGTCTGGGCTGGCTTTTACGCCGCTTGCGATTGCCCCGATTTATTCAGCTACAAAAGCGGCGCTTCATTCATTTACCATGAGTCTAAGACACCAACTTTCCGATACATCGGTAGAAGTGATTGAAGTTGCTCCGCCGGCAGTGAATACGGATTTGGGGGGAACGGGCTTACACACGGCGCAAGGAGAACCGTTAGATGCTTTCGCAGACGGGATTTTCAAAGGATTGGAAGAAGGCAAGAAGGAAATTGGATACGGCACTTCCGTAAGCCGCTTGCGCATGTCGCGAGATGAAATTAACGAGTACGCAGAAAAGATGTACAACGCAATGAAAGACTCCATTAAATAACGATAAAACTCGTAACTCGATATAATGTTTGATTTATTGTAACTGATAGGTGTGCCGCGTGGCACACCCTTCTCTACAGTTTCATTTAAGGCGGTTAACAGGCGAGTCGTTGCGCTAACGAAGAACGATAGCACAAATATACGACGCTACCAGCTGGATTGGTGGCCTTTTCTCATTTAACTTATGCTTTAAATTTCACTCTAAAGGTGCATAATTAACTCATAACACTTGCTTGACTGTAGAGGTGATAGGCAGATGAATAACAATTCTTTCGATCCATTTTTGAGAGGCATAGAATTAGAGAGGCACATTGTTCCCTCCTTTGATTATTATCCATTTAACCTCGGAGTGATTAAGAGCCTAAGTAGGCTGGATTTCCATCCCAAAGTGACCTATATTGTTGGTGAAAATGGGATGGGGAAATCGACGTTAATGGAATCGATTGCCGTATCTTGGGGTTTTAATCCGGAAGGTGGAACCAAAAATTTTTCGTTTTCCACGCAATCCACTCATTCAAACTTACATGAATTTATCCGTTTGGTACGTGGAGTATTTAAACCCCGGGATGGTTTCTTCTTTCGGG
>JAQBPR010000003.1 GCA_028287395.1 Bacilli bacterium | reverse complement strand
GCTCGCAAGCTTCAAGCGCTGCCGCTGGTATGCTGGGAGCACAAGCAGAGATGCATCAGGACGGTCCTTTGTTTCAATTGGCCCGTCGCAGCAGAGCGATGTTTCCGAGCTTAGCTGAGGAGCTGCTGGAATACAGCGGCATGGATATTGGTTTTGAAACCAAAGGGACGATGAAGGTTGCCATAACCGCTGAAGAGGCGGTTCAATTAAAATGGTTTATGCAAGTGCAGCATCAATTGGGTGGGCAGGCGGAATGGCTTTCATCAGCACAATTGAAAGCTAAGGAAACGGCTTTGACCGCCGATGTTCTTGGAGCGGTTTATATGCCGCAAGAGGGTCATGTTTTGGCGCCAGAGCTGACTCTGGCTTACGCTCGTTCCGCTGAAGCGCTCGGTGCCGAAATACGAGAATTCACAGAGGTTCACTCCTTGCTTTTTGATCAAAAACGCTTATGCGGAGTATCGACACAGAACGGTGCAATAACAGGAAAGCATGTGATGATTGCTTCAGGTGTGTGGAGCGGCTCATTACTCGAACAGATAGGCGATCCTATGCCTTTTTATCCGGTTAAAGGAGAATGCTTTTCGGTTATTAGTCCCAAACCCTTACTGAACTCTGTGGTGATTGGACCCCATTGCTATCTTGTTCCTAAGAAGGGGGGGAGAACCATTGTTGGGGCAACAATGGTCGAACACTGTTTTGATACAAAAGTAAGCTTGGGCGGTATACGAATTTTATTGGAGCAAGCAGCGCAGTTGGTTCCTGTTATTTTACAGGCAGAATGGGAGAAATCTTGGGCAGGACTTCGTCCGCAAACTATAGATGGCTTGCCCTTTATGGGTGAGCACGAGAAGCACAAGGGATTGTTTATCGCCGCTGGACATTATCGCAACGGCATTCTGCTTAGTCCAGCAACGGGCGAGGCAATGGCCGACTTACTGATGAAAGGGGCAAGCCAGTTAAATTTAGGATTGGAAGCTTTTCGTTTAGAACGCTTAAATCCACAAAAGGACGGGTCAAATAAAGTGAGGTGAGGTTGGGTAAATGAAGCTGCACGTGAATGGAGAAATAATCGATATGGAAAATGACATCGACACGATTTCCGCGCTGCTAACTTATTTTCAATTGGAGCAGAAAATTGTCATTGTCGAGCTGAACAAACAGATTGTTGATAAATCAGCTCATGGGCAAACGACAATCACAGATGGAGATTATATTGAATTGGTGCATTTTGTCGGAGGAGGATAGTCATGTTAAAAATTGGCCCTTATGAATTTCATTCCAGATTGCTGCTGGGCACTGGGAAATTTCCTGATTTTCAAGTACAGCAAGAAGCCGTTGCGGCCTCGGGAACACAAATACTAACGTTTGCCGTACGGCGGATGAATATTTTCGCACCGAATCAACCTAATTTTTTAGAAATGTTGGATCTTTGCAAGTTTACGCTGCTGCCCAATACAGCAGGAGCAAAGACAGCCGAAGAAGCGGTGCGTATTGCGCAGTTAGCCAAAGCATCCGGCCTTTGTAATATGATCAAGGTTGAAGTTATTGGCGATGAGAAAACGCTCTATCCAGACCCGCTGGAAACTTTGAAAGCATGCGAAATTTTGCTTGCGGAAGGCTTTATTGTTTTGCCGTATACGTCGGACGATGTCATCTTGGCAAGGCGGCTGCAGGAACTCGGTGTGCATGCGATTATGCCAGCTGCTTCTCCAATTGGCTCAGGGCAGGGAATTTTAAATCCGCTGAATCTACGTTTTATTATCGAGCAGTCAAACGTTCCGATCATCGTTGATGCGGGGATTGGCGCTCCCTCTGATGCTGCCTATGCAATGGAGTTGGGAGCAGATGCCGTTCTGTTGAATACGGCTGTCTCAGCCGCGAAAAATCCAGTGCTCATGGCGAAAGCGATGAAATTGGCCATTGAAGCAGGCAGGCATGGTTTTGAAGCCGGACGGATTCCCCAAAAACCATATGCTTCGGCCAGCAGTCCTCAAGAAGGAATAAGTTTAGGATGAGGGGTGAACGAATAAGAGCCTTGTTGCGACTTTATTTGGTTATGGGCAGTATAAATTGTAAAATCGACCCATTAAAAGTACTTGATGAAGCGATTCGCGGCGGCATCACGCTATTTCAATTTCGCGAAAAGGGTGAGGGCGCTTTGGTTGGAAGCGAGAAAGCTGCTTTAGCTAGGGAGTTAAACAAGCAGTGCCGAAGGCAGTCGATTCCATTCATTGTCAATGATGATGTGGAGCTTGCGTTGGAGTTAAACGCAGATGGCATTCATGTAGGGCAGGAAGATGCGTCGGTGCCGGATTTTGCCAAACGATTCGCGCACAAAATTATCGGGGTTTCCGCCCATAATGTGGCTGAGGCTAAGCTAGCTTGCGAGCATGGAGCGAGTTATATAGGAGTAGGTCCGATATACGCCACTTCTTCGAAAGCAGATGCGCATGAAGTTCAAGGCCCGGCGATTATTGCGGAGCTTCGCCGTCAGGGCATCCAATTGCCGCTTGTCGGCATCGGCGGCATAGGTTTAGGCAATGCACACGCTGTAAGAGAAGCGGGTGCGGATGGGATAGCGGTTATTTCCGCGATCACAGCCGCCGCATCCCCTCAAGAAGCTGCTTGGCAATTGCTTTTGGAAACAGCAGCGGTTCAAAAAGCTAATCCAAATTTTGATCAACGGAGGAAATAAAATGACAAATGAAATAAAGGTTAACACTTCTGCTTTTCCAGGAAGTAAAAAAGTTTATGTCAGTGGTTCGCGAGCGGATATCCAAGTGCCGATGCGAGAAATTCAACTTAGTCCTACAGCAAATTCATCGGGCGAGCATGCGAATGCACCTGTTCGCGTCTACGATACAAGCGGACTTTATACGGATGCTGAAGCGGAAACGGATATCCGTTTGGGGCTTCCTTCTAACCGCTTAGGCTGGATTATGGAACGCGGAGATGTTGAAGCGTATGAGGGTAGAGAAATCAAACCCGAGGATAATGGCAGCAAAATGAGCAATGCGGAAGTATTCCCCGGTCTACAACGTAAACCACTGAGAGCAAAGCAAGGAGCTAATGTTACGCAAATGCATTATGCTCGTCAAGGCATCATAACGCCGGAAATGGAGTATATCGCTATTCGCGAGCAGGTTGCTTCAGAGTTTGTTCGCGATGAAGTGGCTCGTGGCCGTGCCATTATTCCGTCCAATATTAATCACCCCGAAAGTGAACCGATGATCATTGGGCGTAATTTTCTTGTGAAAATAAATGCGAATATTGGAAACTCCGCCGTTGCCTCTTCCATTGAGGAAGAAGTGGAAAAAATGAGATGGGCCGCACGTTGGGGCGCGGATAACATTATGGATCTTTCCACGGGCGAAAATATACACACGACGCGAGAATGGATCATTCGCAATTCGCCCGTGCCTATTGGAACGGTACCTATTTATCAAGCATTGGAAAAAGTGAACGGCAAAGCGGAGGATTTAACTTGGGAGATTTATCGCGACACCTTAATTGAACAAGCGGAGCAAGGCGTCGATTATTTTACGATCCATGCAGGTGTGCTGTTGCGTTATGTTCCGATGACGGCCAAGCGCGTTACAGGAATTGTTTCGCGTGGTGGTTCGATTATGGCGTCATGGTGTTTAGCGCATCATAAAGAAAATTTCCTTTATACGCACTTTGCCGATATTTGCGAAATCATGAAAGCTTACGATATCGCTTTTTCGCTTGGAGATGGGCTGCGCCCGGGATCAATTGCAGATGCAAACGATGAGGCTCAGTTTGCTGAATTGGATACGCTTGGCGAACTCACTAAAATCGCTTGGCAGCATGACGTTCAGGTGATGGTAGAGGGGCCGGGACATGTGCCCATGCATCTGATTAAAGAAAATGTCGATCGCCAAATGGAAATTTGTCAGGAAGCGCCATTCTATACGTTAGGTCCTTTGACGACAGATATTGCCCCAGGATATGATCATATTACGTCAGCTATCGGCGCCGCGATGATCGGTTGGTTTGGCACTGCCATGCTTTGCTATGTTACGCCAAAAGAGCATCTGGGACTGCCGAATAAAAATGATGTGCGTGAAGGCGTAATTACTTATAAAATTGCTGCTCACGCTGCCGATCTTGCCAAAGGACATAAGGGCGCGCAGGAAAGAGATAACGCGTTATCCAAAGCACGCTTCGAGTTTCGCTGGCGTGATCAATTTCACCTCGCCTTGGATCCGGAAAGAGCGCTGGAATATCATGATGAAACCTTACCTGCAGAAGGTGCGAAAACAGCGCATTTTTGCTCGATGTGCGGTCCAAAGTTTTGCAGTATGCGGATCAGCCATGATATTCGGGAAACGGCGCAGAAAAATGAATGGGATGAGCAGCGTGAGATTGAACTGGGTTTGCAGGAAAAGTCGCGTGAATTTAAGGAAAGCGGCAGTGTGATCTATAAGTAATGTTTAAAACTTCAACGATTGACAAACGATAAGGATTATAGCTATAATAGACCTTGTTTGTTTGGGGTGATAAAGATGATCATTAGTATTCGAGATTTAGCTTCAAAAGCGGACAAAGTTCATTTGACGGAGAAGCGTGATGTGTCGGAGCTTTTGCAAGGACGTCCGGAAGTGGTTAGTCATGAAATACTTACTGTAGACTTACACGCAGAAGAGATTTCGGGTATGACCGAGGTGCAAGGGCAGCTATCTTTGCCTGTGAAATTAGTGTGCGCTCGCTGCTTGACTACATTTGAAGAGACGCTGTGGATGCAATTTCATGAAATGTTTACTCAGAAACCAGAGCTAATGCCAGAGGATGAACCAGAAGATATACATTTGGTTTCGGAAGATAAAATAGAGTTGACCCCCTATGTGGAAGAGACTGTATCACTTGCTCTCCCGTACATCCCATTGTGTAGTAAAGCCTGCAAGGGTTTATGTCCTGAATGCGGCCGGAATCGCAATGAACAACCCTGTGATTGTAAGCAGGAAAAGCTAGATCCGCGTTTAGCTGGATTGGCTGACTTTTTTAGTGATAAGAAGGCATAAGTTTTAAATTTGTTTAAGGGGGTGGGGAATATGGCAGTACCTCAAAGAAGAACATCGAAGACTCGTCGCGACAAGCGTCGTACTCACTTTAAGTTAGTTGTACCAGGTATGGTGAAATGTGATCAATGCGCTGAATTGAAAATGGCTCATCACGTTTGTAAAGTGTGTGGATCGTATAAAGGTAGAGAAATTATTAAACAATAGTCGCACATGTAGTACTTCATTTCGGTGAGGTGCTATTTTTTTATGAATTTTTCCTTCACTTTTCGAGTAGAATTATATATACTGTTTTTTAGCACCTGGTAATAAGATACGATCCTAATGAGAAAAGGGGGTGCTTGTAATCGAACGCCTACCAAAACGACAACGGCAGCAGCAATTGACCAAAGTGATTGAGGACAATCCTTTTATAACGGACGATGAATTGATGAAACAGCTGGAGGTCAGCATTCAAACGATTCGTTTGGATCGGCTGGAAATGGGTATTCCGGAGTTAAGGGAGCGCATTAAGCTGATGGCCGAAAAGTCCTATGATCAAGTACGCTCTTTACCCTTGCATGAAGTCATTGGGGATGTCATTGATTTACAGTTGGATAAAAGCGGCATTTCTATTTTCGAAATAAAACAAGAGCATGTATTTTCACGGACGAAAATTGCTCGCGGACATCATATATTCTCACAGGCTAATTCTTTGGCGGTGGCAGTAATCAATGATGATCTAGCATTGA
Source organism: Bacilli bacterium (assembly GCA_028287395.1). Classification (GTDB taxonomy): domain Bacteria; phylum Bacillota; class Bacilli; order Paenibacillales; family NBRC-103111; genus Paenibacillus_AC. The sequence continues at coordinate 140,616 of JAQBPR010000003.1, read as the reverse complement.
CGGCATCCGCTGATATTCGTTTTATCCGCTCGATTAAATTAGATGAAAAATGTGTCGCCAAAGCTTTTGTTCGTTCTATTTCCAAAGGGAAAGCGAAGGTAGAAGTTTTTACATATGTGAACGATGAGCTTGTATTTCAAGGAAACTTTGTGATTTATCATTCTAAAAAAGAACATCGCAGCAAAGGAGGTTACAACCATGAGGATAGCAATTGACGTCATGGGTGGAGACCATGCACCTGGAACAAACGTAGAAGGGGCGCTAAGAGCGGCTAAGGAATGGCAAGATATCGAATTGGTTTTGGTAGGTGATTCTGCACAAATCGAACCCTTATTGACTGAGAAATTGCCTAATATAAGGATTCATCATACAAGCGAAGTGATTGAAGCTGAGGACGAACCCGTAAAAGCTGTCCGGCGAAAAAAAGATGCCTCTATGGTCGTAGCGGGTAGATTAGTGAAAGAGAAACAAGCAGATGCGATGATTTCTGCCGGTAATACAGGGGCTTTAATGGCTACAGGGCTATTGATTGTTGGCCGAATGGAGGGCATTGAGCGGCCGGCTTTAGCTCCAATGATTCCGACCATGCAGGGTGTAGGGCAAGGTTTGCTCTGTTTAGATTTAGGGGCGAACATGGATGCAAGTGCAGAAAATTTGCTGCAGTATGCCATCATGGGCAGTGTTTACCGCAGTAAAGTAGATGGGATTTCTCAGCCGCGGGTAGGCTTGCTAAACGTGGGGACGGAAACGATGAAAGGGAACGAATTGACGAAAGCTGCTTTCGCTTTATTGTCGCAAGCGCCGATTCATTTTATAGGGAACGTGGAAGCAAGTAATGTACTGCGAGGCAACTGTGATATTTTAGTTTGCGACGGATTTGTTGGCAATATTATGTTGAAATCATTGGAAGGCGCGCTGGACGTTATTTTTTCTGAGCTTAAGACTGAATTTACGCGTACTGCATTCTCCAAGATAGCAGGAGCAATTTTAAGACCCGGTTTACGCAGATTGAAGCAAAAAGGCGATTCGAGTGAATATGGCGGCGCGCCTTTGCTTGGAGTAGATGGTTTAGTCATCAAATGCCATGGTTCATCCAACGCTACCGCAGTCAAAAATGGAATTCGCTTAGCCAGACACGCATTAATGAATGATGTGGTCCAAGCTATATCAACTGAAATCAGCAAGGGGAAGTGAGTGGAGCTAGATGAATTTAATACCGGTGGGCATTATAGGAACAGGCAAGTATGTACCGGAGCGCATATTAACGAATCATGATTTAGAGCAAATGGTCGATACCAATGATGAATGGATTGTTTCCCGCACAGGGATGAAGGAACGTAGAATTGCAAGCGCTGAGCAGGCCTCTTCTGATTTAGCCTTCCACGCTGCCGAGATCGCTTTGAAAAATGCGGGTATTTCCGCGGAACAGCTAGGATTAATTATTGTGGCAACGGTCACGCCGGATATGTCCTTTCCTTCAACTGCTTGTTTAGTTCAAGCACGTTTAGGGGCGAAAAATGCAGCAGCCTTTGATTTATCTGCGGCATGCTCCGGATTTATTTATGGCTTGGCTAATGCGTCAAACTTCATTGCATTGGGTACTTATAAATATGCGCTTGTTATTGGTGCAGAATGCTTATCGAAAATTACCGATTATACAGATCGCAACACATGTATTTTATTTGGTGACGGGGCAGGAGCAGTAGTCATTGGCGAAGTACCCGAAGGCCGGGGATTTCGTTCGTTCGAGCTTGGTGCCGATGGCACGGGCGGCGAATTGCTGAAGGTAAGCGGAGGCGGGTCACGTCAGCCTGTTTCCGTACAAAGTGTCGAGAACAAAAGTCATTATATCTATATGGCAGGTGCGGAAGTATTTAAATTCGCTGTACGTATTATGGGCAATGCTGCGGAGGAAGCGCTTCGCAAGGCGGGATTAGTTAAAGCGGATATTGACCTGTTAATTCCACATCAAGCGAACATACGAATTATTCAATCGTCGCTGAACCGTTTAGATTTAACCGAGGATAAATGCATGATCAATCTGCATAAATATGGAAATGTTTCCGCCGCGTCGATTCCAATTGCTTTGGCGGAAGCCGTTGAAGAAAATCGAATTCAACCAGGAAACTGTGTCGTGCTTGTTGGATTTGGCGGCGGCTTGACATGGGGAGCTTCGGTGCTGATTTGGTAGTTTGAAACTTGGGCCACATTTGAAATTGCATGGTATCCAAATTTTTAGGGGTGAAATATGGGCAAGATAGCGTTTATTTTTCCAGGACAGGGCTCTCAAGCTGTTGGAATGGGTCAGGATGTGTATGCATCCAATCCTGCGTCGAAACAAATTTTTCTAGATGCAGATGCAGCCTTAGGATTTGCGCTTTCGGATTTGATTTTTCAGGGTCCAGAGGAAGAACTGAAAAAAACGTTTCATACACAGCCAGCTTTATTAACAACAAGTATCGCTCTTTATGAAGCTTTTAAGATTCATGGCGTGAGAGCAGATTATGTCGCTGGACATAGTTTGGGGGAATATTCCGCATTGGTTGCAGCGGGAGTGCTATCTTTTACTGACGCAGTAAAGACAGTACGATTACGCGGTGAATTTATGGAGAAAGCAGTACCTAGCGGTCAAGGAGCCATGGCTGCGGTGCTTGGTGCGGAAAGAGGAGCGCTTGCTGAACTGTGTGCGCGTTTAAGTAAGGATGTTGGTGTAGTTGAACTGGCTAATATAAATTGTCCGGGGCAAATCGTCGTTTCCGGTACCAAAGAAGGCGTTCAGGCGTTGGTTGAACAGGGCAAAGAAATAGGTGCGAAACGGGTCATTCCTTTAGAGGTAAGTGGTCCGTTCCATTCTTCTTTGATGAAACCGGCTGCAGGGCAGCTGTCTGCGGAACTGCAGAAAATCACGCTGCATTCACCTAGTATTCCTGTCGTTGCCAATGTTACAGCTGAGCCTGTTCAAGAGCCGAATCGTATTCGTGCGCTTTTGGTTGAGCAGGTGTACTCCCCTGTTCTTTGGGAAGATACGATTGTTTGGCTGATCGCGCAAGGCGTCGATACCTTTATTGAAATTGGCTCAGGCACTGTATTAGCAGGTTTGGTTAAAAAGGTGGATAAAACCGTACGAATTGTATCCATAAACAGCAAGGAAGCCATCGAGAATTACCAAGCTAATGATGAAACTAGGGTTTAACCTGGCTTCGATTGCCAAGAAAGTTTTTTAAGAGGAGGGGATTTGAATGCTGCAAGGAAAAGTAGCGCTTGTTACAGGCGGTTCGCGTGGTATTGGCAGAGCGATTGCAATTGCTTTAGCTGAAGCTGGGGCAAATGTAGTTGTGAACTATGCAGGCAATGAGAGTGCTGCTGCTGAAGTCGTCGCACATATTGAGTCGCTTGGCCGCAAAGCGTTCAAAGTTCGCGCTAATGTGGGTATTACGGATGAAGTAGAGGCGATGGTTAAGCAGACGCTGGAGACATTCGGGCAATTAGACATCCTTGTGAATAATGCGGGAATTACAAGGGATAATCTAATTATGCGAATGAAGGATGACGAGTTCGATGAGGTCATCAATACAAATCTCAAAGGGGTATTCAACTGTATCCGTGCGGTCACAAGGACCATGATGAAGCAGCGCTCTGGACGAATTATTAATATTTCGTCGGTTGTCGGAGCGCTTGGCAATCCGGGGCAGGCCAATTATGTCGCTGCAAAAGCAGGCGTGATTGGATTAACGAAATCTGTTGCCAGGGAGCTTGCCTCACGGGGAATAACAGTCAATGCTGTTGCACCGGGTTTTATTACAACCGATATGACGGATAAGCTGTCAGAGGAAGCAAAGGCGCATCTTTCGCAGCAAATTCCTTTGGCTCGTTTTGGCCAACCGGATGATATTGCGAAAGCTGTCCTGTTTCTTGCCTCCGATTCGGCATCCTATATGACGGGACAAACCCTGCATATTGACGGCGGAATGTACATGTAAAATGGCTTTTGCAATTCTTTGATGGTAATTTGATTGTAATTCTCGTATAATACCATAGGAGGAGGTGAACCGGATGTCCGACAAATTAGATCGTGTAAAACGAATTGTCATTGATCGTCTAGGGGTTGAAGAATCTGAAGTCACCCTCGAAGCATCTTTTAAAGATGATTTAGGCGCTGATTCTTTAGATGTAGTTGAGTTGGTAATGGAATTGGAAGATGAGTTTGATATGGAAATCTCAGACGAGGATGCTGAAAAGATTACAACTGTAGGAGAAGTTTATGAGTACATAAAATCTCATACCTAAAAATCTTAAGTCCCGTTTTAACAAACGGGACTTATCCTCATTTTTCAAGAATTATCCTATTGCTGAAAATTAAGATTTGAAAATATAGAGGTGAACGAATGGCACAACGTGTAGTAATTACAGGAATGGGTGTCATGACTTCTCTAGGTCATGATCTCGAAACATTTTGGGGAAATCTCCTTGCAGGCAAATCCGGGATTTCGTTGATTGAAAGCTTTGATGTCAGTGAGTATACGACGCGTATTGCATCTTCGATCAAGGACTTTAATGTGGAACAATATTTGGATAAAAAAGATGCTCGCCGGATGGACCGTTATGTTCAACTGGCTGTTGTTGCGAGTATCCATGCTTTAGAAAACGCGAAATTAAATGTGGCAGAGGATACGGACCCTGAGCGTGTAGGTGTTTATGTAGGATCTGGAATTGGCGGATTGTCGACTTGGGAAGAGCAGCATAAAATTCTGCTTGAAAAAGGTCCGCGCCGGGTAAGTCCTTTTTTCATCCCGATGATGATCGCCAATATGGCTTCAGGCCAAATTTCGATGCATACGGGGGCTAAAGGTCCGAACAGCACAGCGGTAACGGCTTGCGCTACAGGAACGCATTCGATTGGCGATTCCTTCAAAATTATTCAACGCGGCGATGCCGACGTGATGATTTGCGGTGGAGCTGAAGCACCTATAAGCCCAACTGGTTTAGCTGGCTTTGGTGCTCTGCGGGCCATGTCCCATCGCAATGATGATCCTGAACGCGCAAGTCGTCCTTTTGACATCGATCGTGATGGATTTGTTATGGGTGAAGGCGCAGGGATTTTAGTCTTGGAATCCTTGGAGCATGCGCAAAAACGCGGAGCCACCATTTATGCTGAAGTCATTGGGTATGGAATGAGCGCAGATGCGTATCATATGACTGATCCGTCTCCAGGTGGTGAAGGCGCCGCACGTTGCATGGTCAAAGCGATGAAAGACGCAGGCATTTCTCCGCAGGATGTAAGCTACATAAACGCGCATGGTACTTCGACCGGCGTGGGTGACAAAGCGGAAACTACTGCGATGAAGTCGGCTTTAGGTGAATATGCTTATAAAGTTGCCATAAGTTCAACCAAATCGATGACAGGACATTTATTAGGAGCTGCTGGTGGGGTAGAAGCTGTGATTTGCGGCTTAACCATTCAGCATGGCGTCATTGCACCGACCATTAATTTGGACAACCCTGATCCAGAATGTGATTTGGATTATGTTCCGAATCATGCGCGTAAAGCCGATGTGAACATAGCGATGTCGAATTCTTTTGGTTTTGGCGGACATAATGCCACCATCATTTTGAAAAAATTTGAAGCATAGGTGAAACGAATGAATCGAGATTTAAAACAGCTTCAAGCACAGCTCGGTATTTTCTTTCGAGATCCGCAAATTTTAAAGCAGGCTTTTACGCACTCATCCTATGTGAATGAGAATCGTATAGCGAATCATAAAGACAACGAGCGCTTAGAGTTTTTGGGAGACGCGGTTTTAGAACTGACGGTTTCACAATTTTTATTTGAGGCTCATCCGCTTTGTTCGGAAGGCGAGCTAACTAAATTGAGGGCATCGATTGTCTGCGAGCCCTCTTTGGTTTTGTTTGCGGAAGATCTCGAATTTGGCAATTATGTATTGCTTGGCAAAGGCGAAGAAATTACGGGCGGACGTACACGTCCAGCGTTATTAGCCGATATATTCGAAGCTTTTATTGGAGCACTTTATCTGGATCAAGGCTTGGACGCTGTCAAAGCCTTTTTACAAACCTACTTATTTCCCAAAATTTCTGGTGATGGGAAGCCGCAAATTATCGATTATAAAACGATACTGCAGGAGCATACGCAGCAGCATAGTCTTGGTATTTTGGAATATAGGATTGTGGACGAACGCGGTCCTGCCCATGAAAAGGAATTTGTTTCTGAGGTGCTGATGGATGCGGCTCTACTTGGTCGCGGCAGCGGTCGTTCCAAGAAGGAAGCGGAGCAGCAAGCAGCAGCGCAGGCTTTACTGAAAATGAATGTGAAGGTTCCTTGACGGATGAAGACAGAGAGTGGATGAAGAACCAGAATGGGTTCGTTGTCTGCTCTTTTTTGAAATGTTACAATAGCTGTGGGGTGAGATGATGTTTTTAAAGCGTATTGAACTAACCGGTTTTAAATCATTCGCGGATAAAACGGAATTGGAATTCGTTCAAGGGATTACTGCGGTTGTCGGACCCAATGGAAGCGGTAAAAGCAACATTTCCGATGGCATACGTTGGGTGCTTGGCGAGCAAAGCGCGCGTTCACTGCGCGGTGGTAAAATGGAAGACGTTATCTTTGCTGGCAGCGATTCGCGTAAAGCAGTCAATTACAGTGAGGTTTCTTTGACTTTAGACAACAACGATCACGCATTGCCGCTTGATTTTAGCGAAGTAACCGTTACGCGTCGTGTTCATCGCAGCGGGGAAAGTGAATATTTGATCAATAAGCAATCCTGCCGTTTAAAGGATATCACCGAATTATTCATGGATACGGGGATTGGTAAAGAGGCCTATTCGATTATTGGGCAAGGCAGAATTGAAGAAATTTTGAGTACGAAATCGGAAGATCGCCGCGGTATTTTTGAAGAAGCTTCGGGGATTGTTAAATATAAATCGCGGAAAAAAGAAGCGGAAAAAAAGCTCAACGATACAGAGCAAAATTTGCTGCGTATTCATGATCTCGTCTCTGAGCTTGAGGATCAAGTCGAGCCTTTGCGCGACCAGTCGGAAAAAGCTTTTCGCTACAAAGCATTGAAGGATGAATTGAAGAACAATGAAATTTCTCTCTATGTATATCAAATCGAGCAGCTGCATCAATCGTGGACGGAAACGAAAGACAAATTAGCTCAGCTGCAGCTTGAACAAATCGCGTTAGCTACGGTAGTCAATCAACATGATGCGCAGCTGGAACAGCATCGTTGGCAAACGAGACGCTTAGATGAGGAATTAGAGGCTTTGCATGTCCAATTACTGCAAATCAGCGAGGATTTTGATAAGTGTGAAGGTCAAGGTGAAGTGCTGAAGGAACGACAAAAGTACTTGACGGCTAATCGCGCGCAATCCGAGCTAACATTGGCAGTCCAAGAGAAACGTTTAGCAGAAAAGCAGGAAGAACTAACGGTCTTTCAAGTAAAAATGGAGCTGGTAAGCTCACAGCTTAGCGAGCATAATGCTCAGCTAGGGGCAGAGGAAGAACGATTGCTTGGCGTTATCGGCGGTCTTAGCAGCGAGGCGGAAGAATCGTTGAAATCCGAATTTCTGGAAACATTGAACCAGATTGCGCAAAGCCGCAACGAAATTCGTTATGTGGAGCAGCAATTGGAAACAATCGGGCGTCGTGGAGATCGCTTGGAGGAAGAGCGTACCAAGTGGAGTGAACAGAAGGAGCGATTGGCGGAGCGGAAGCTGGCATTAGCGCAAAAGCTTGAAATCGTTTCGACTGAGATTACCGAGGTTCGGGATCGTTTTGTTGCCTTGACAGAGCAAATGCGAGCAAAGCAAGTTTTGCTTGAAGAGGTTGAAGCGACGGTACGCCGCTGGGAGCAGAAGCTGGATGCGCTTGTTTCTCGACGGGACACGATGCGCGAGATGCAGAACGATTACGACGGCTTTCAGCAAGGCGTCAAAGAAGTGCTTAAAGCGAAAAATCGCGCAGATGGCTTAAAGGGCATCCATGGCGCTGTTGCCGAATTAGTCAAGGTTCCCGCAGAAGTAGAAATTGCGATTGAAACAGCTCTAGGCGGCGCATTGCAAAACATCGTAGTGGAGAATGAAGCGAATGGACGCGATGCGATTGCATTTTTGAAAAAACGGCAATTGGGAAGAGCGACGTTTCTTCCTTTAGATGTGATTAAGGGACGATCTATTGCCGATGGAGAACGAAGAGGCATTGAAGGTGCTGCCGGGTTCGTTGGTCTTGCTGTGAATTTGATTCACTTTGCGGCCCAATATGAGCCTATTTTTGCAAGCTTGTTGGGCAACGTTATTGTCGCCAAATCGCTTGAGGATGCGAATCATCTGGCAGCTAAGTGTCAATATCGCTACCGTGTTGTCACGCTTGAAGGCGATGTTGTTCATCCAGGCGGATCGATGACAGGTGGAAGTCAGCATAAGAAGACGACAAGCTTACTTGGACGTCAACGGCAGATCGATGAAATGGAGCAAGAAATCGTCCAAGCGCAAGCGGAACTGGTGCAATTGCGGCAAAAGTCCGCAGAAGGCAAAGCGGAGTTGATTGAGGATAATCGCCAATTGGAGCAATTGCGCCAGCGGGGTGAGTTAAAACGGATCGAAGAGCAGCAATTCGTTGCGGAAATGAATCCGTTGGAGCATGAAAGTCAGAATATGGACGACCAATTGTTTGTAACGGAGCAGGATAGTGAAGTACTAACGCAAGAAATAGAGCAATATACAAGTAAACGACAAGCAGCACAAGAAATGCTGCTGCAATTACAGCAGCGCGAGGAGCAGCTGCAAGCAGCGATCCGTGAAGCGGAATTAGCTCGGAAAGCGAGTGAGTCAGCAAAGGATGAGCTGCAGGCACAGCTAACGGATTTAAAGGTAAAGGTTGCCGCAAGCGCACAAGAAAAGCATTCTTTGGCAGAGCAACAGCAGCGAATGAAAGCTGATACTGATGCATTGCTGGAGGAATTGGAACTCAATCGCAGTCAGTTAAATCAAATAGATCATGAAATAAATGCAAGTCATTTAGAAGCTGTACAGCAGACAGAGCAATTGAACGATCATAAGCTGAAGAAGCTCGAATGTACGGAAAAAACCGAATTCACCCGTGCGGAGCGCGCCGAATGGATTCGAAAGCTGGAGCTGGCGGAGAACGAAACCCGGGAGCAAAGAATTGAGCTCAAGCGGGTGGAAGAAGAGCTTCATCATACGGAAGTAAAGTCCACGCGTTTGGATGTTGAATTGGATCATTTGCTGAAAAAGCTGTCCGAGGAATATGAGCTCAGCTTTGAGCTTGCCAAATCGCGTCACTCTCTGCCTGATGATGTAGTCTTAACGCAAAGTAAAGTTAAAGAATTAAAACGCGATATTGCTAGTTTAGGAGAAGTAAATATAGGAGCTATCGAAGAATTCACCCGAGTAAGTGAGCGTTATGATTTTTTGAATGAGCAGAAACGCGATTTAATGGAAGCGAAAGCAACGCTTTATCAAGTGATCCGTGAAATGGACGAAGAGATGTCAAAGCGCTTCAGAACAACTTTTGATGCCATTCGCACCGAATTCGTGATTGTATTTGCCAAGCTGTTTGGCGGCGGACGCGCGGATCTGATTTTATCGGAGCCGAGCCATCCCTTGGATACGGGAATTGAAATTATTGCCCAACCTCCAGGTAAAAAGCTGCAGAATTTACAGCTGCTATCCGGAGGGGAAAGAGCTTTAACGGCGATTGCCTTGTTATTTGCAATTATACGTGTGAAGCCAGTGCCATTCTGTGTATTGGATGAGGTTGAAGCAGCTTTGGATGAGGCGAATGTATCACGCTTTGCTGAATATCTTCGTGAATATTCTAATGAAACACAATTTATTGTAGTTACTCACCGTAAAGGGACCATGGAAGAAGCAGATGTATTGTACGGGGTTACGATGGAAGAGGGCGGCGTGTCCAAGCTCGTTTCTGTCCGATTAGAGGATGAAGATGAAGAATTAGTACCGGCCTAATTAAATATTTGTTTGATCAATATAAGTTTTTTCAGGAGGATGCAATGAGCTTTTTCAAAAAATTAAAGGAAAGCATTTCGCAAAAGACAGAAGCTGTCACTAATAAGTTTAAGGATGGTCTTAGTAAAACACGGACTGCGTTTGTGGAGCGAGTCGAGGATTTAATTTTACGACGTAAAAAAATAGATGAAGAATTCTATGAGGAACTGGAAGAAATCTTAATTGGCGCGGACGTTGGTGTGAACACGGTGATGAAATTAATTGAAGAATTGCGCGTGGAAGTGCGTAAACAAAAGATTGAAGAACCCGCTGGATTACAGCCTATTTTGTCGGAAAAATTAATCGGGCTGTTAGAAAGTAGCGAAACGGACATTTCATTGAGGATGGCGGATAACGGGCTTACTGTTATCTTATTCATTGGGGTTAACGGCGTGGGCAAGACGACGACCATTGGTAAAATGGCGCATCGTTTCAAGCAGCAAGGGAAAAAGGTGCTTTTGGCCGCAGGAGATACCTTTCGCGCCGGTGCGATTGAACAGCTGGAAGTATGGGGACAGCGCGTTGGCGTGGATGTAATCAAGCAGCAGGCCGGTTCAGATCCAGCCGCAGTGATGTTTGATGCATTAAGTGCGGCCAAGACAAGAAATGTGGATATATTGCTTTGCGATACAGCGGGACGTCTTCAGAATAAATCGAATCTTATGGAAGAGTTGAATAAGATTTATCGTGTCATTCGTCGTGAAGTGCCAGATGCGCCGCATGAAGTGCTGCTTGTTCTCGACGCGACCACGGGCCAAAATGCGTTAAGTCAAGCCAAGCTTTTTGGAGATAAAACAGGATTGACCGGGATTGTTTTAACCAAGCTTGATGGAACAGCAAAAGGGGGGATTGTTATTGCCATTCGTCAAGAGCTGGATATTCCTGTGAAGTTTGTTGGTTTGGGCGAAAAAATGGACGATCTCGAGGAATTTGATTCCGAGCAGTTTGTGCATGCGTTATTTGGGGGATTGATTGCTTCGGAAAAAGAATAGATCGCAAAATGACTGTAAAGTAAAAAGACTTGACATCTTTTCGGGAATTCAGTATGATAAATCATGTTGTTACTGTAAAGTGTTTCCCCTTTACGGGAGGTGTGATGCGATGACTGAGGATCAAGTCTTAGAGAAGAATACGCGAATTAATTTGCTGTTTGATTTTTATGAAGCTCTATTGACAGATAAGCAGCAAACTTTCACACGATATTATTTTCAAGATAACTATACGCTTGGCGAAATTTCTTCACTATTCAACATTACAAGACAAGCGGTATACGAGCATATTAAACGTGCGGAAGCGATGCTGGAGGAATATGAAAGCAAGCTGCATTTGCTTGAAAAGCATCAGCAGCGCGGACAAATTCTTCAACAAATAGAAGCTCGGATTGAAGCAGTACAAGGTATGACAATGGCTGCGAAATCAAGGCAGGAAATTAAGGCTCTTTTAACACAGATCGATTCGTTAAGTTAAGGGATATGTCCGGAGGTGAACGTAATGGCGTTCGAAGGGTTAGCAAGCCGCTTGCAAAACGTATTCGGTAAGCTGAGAGGTAAAGGTAAACTATCGGAAGATGATGTTAATGACGCATTACGTGAAGTTCGTCTAGCCTTGCTTGAAGCCGATGTGAATTTTAAAGTGGTCAAAGAATTTATCGCCAAAATTAAAGAACGCGCCATTGGACAGGAAGTTATGAAGAGCTTTACGCCTGGCATGGTCGTTATAGATATAGTTAATAAAGAATTAACGGACTTGATGGGCGGCACACAAAGCAAGCTGGCGCGTTCGAATAAACCCCCGACAGTGATCATGATGGTGGGTTTACAAGGAGCCGGAAAAACAACTACGACCGGCAAGCTTGCCAAACTTCTGCAAAAACAAAACCATCGTCCATTATTGGTGGCAGGCGACATTTACCGTCCAGCTGCAATCAAGCAGCTTCAAGTGCTTGGGGAACAAATCAAAGTTCCGGTGTTTTCACTCGGCGATCAAACCAGTCCGGTTGAAATTGCTAAAGCGGGTCTTCAGCATGCTAAAGATAACGGCCATGACTATTTAATTATCGATACCGCGGGTCGCCTTCATATTGACGAAGAAATGATGGATGAATTGATTCAAATTCGTCAGCATGTTTCGCCCGATGAAATTTTATTGGTTGTTGACGCAATGACAGGTCAGGATGCAGTGAATGTAGCCGAAAGCTTTCATCGTCAATTAGAATTAACCGGTGTCGTGTTAACTAAGCTGGATGGCGATACACGGGGCGGAGCTGCATTATCCGTTAAAGCTGTAACCGGATGTCCGATTAAGTTTGCTGCAACGGGCGAGAAAATCGATGCACTTGAGCCGTTTTATCCGGATCGCATGGCATCACGGATTCTTGGTATGGGTGATGTACTGACGCTGATCGAGAAAGCGCACGAGAATATCGACGCCGATAAAGCCAAAGAGCTCGAACGTAAAATGCGCAATGATGAGTTTACTTTTGAAGACTTCCTCGATCAAATGGAGCAGGTTAAGAAGCTTGGACCCATAGATCAATTGCTCGATATGATGCCTGGGATGAATAAGCTTAAAGGCGCCAAAGATTTAAAAGTGGATGATAAACAGATGGGACGCACCGTTGCCATCGTTAAATCAATGACAACAACAGAAAAACGCAAGCCTGAGATCATAAATGCCAGTCGACGTAAGCGCATCGCTACAGGGAGCGGTACAACAGTACAGGATGTCAACCGTTTAATCAAGCAATTTGATGATATGCGTAAAATGATGAAACAGTTTTCCGGGATGATGGGTCCTAAAGGCATGAAAGGAATGAAGGGCAAGATGGGCAAAGGAATGAAATTTCCTTTTGGTTAACTCTATTCCTATTCCAATATTTTAAGGAGGTGAAAATTCATGGCAGTTCGTATCCGTTTAAAACGCATTGGTGCACACAAATCTCCGTTTTACCGTTTGGTTGTTTCCGATTCCCGTTCTCCGCGCGATGGACGTTTTATCGAAGAGATCGGTACTTATAACCCTTTGACACAGCCAGCCGCTGTTGTTATCAATGAAGAAAAAGCATTGAAGTGGTTGCAAACCGGCGCTCAAGCATCAGATACCGTTCGCAGTCTTTTTAGCAAAGCCGGTATCATGACCAAATTTCACGAGCTTAAACAACAAAAATAATTTTGTTGCATTCGGAGGGTATCATGAAGGATCTAATAACCGTTATCGCTAAGGCGTTGGTTGATCATCCGGAAGATGTGCGTGTGAATGTTGTTGAAGAAACACATTCGACCATTTACGAATTATCTGTTCATTCTACCGATATTGGTAAGGTGATTGGTAAGCAAGGTCGTATTGCTAAAGCACTTCGTACCGTCGTAACATCTGCAGCAGTGAAAGAAAACAAGCGCATTTCTGTGGAAATCGTCTCTTAAGACACGATTCGCCAACGCATGCCAGCACAAAAGGGGTAGGGTAATCCTAGCCCTTTTTACTGTATTACAACCCATTCGCATCGGAGGTAACCCATGAGCGAAGCCATGTACAATGTGGGGAAAATTGTTAACACGCAAGGGATTAAAGGAGAACTTAAAGTTCTTTTACAAACTGATTTTCCAGAGGAACGCTTCAAAAAAGGCAGCAAGCTGATCTTATTGGATGCTGCGCAAAGCACGCAAATGATTGTCGAAGTAGAATCAGGTCGACTGCAAAAAAATGTGTGCATAGTTAAATTCGCAGGGTTTAACGATATCAATCAAGTGGAAAAATATAAAGGCTGGGTAATCAAGGTAAAAGCGTCGGATTTGCTGGAGCTGGACCAAGACGAATATTACTACCATGAAATTATTGGCTGCCGTGTTGTGACTGATGAGGGCGAAGAACTGGGGACCATTTCCGAAATTTTAACGCCTGGGGCTAATGATGTCTGGGTGGTCGATCGTCCCGCAAGCAAACCAGTGCTGCTTCCTGTCATAGATGAAGTTGTGCTGCAAGTCGATGTGAGAGCAAAATTGGTAACGGTGTCTTTGATGGAGGGTTTGATCGATTGATGCGGATGGATGTGCTTACGTTGTTTCCCGCCATGTTCGACGAGGTTTTTGCAGCCAGTATTTTAGGTAAAGCAAAAGATAAGGGCATTGTTTCCTTAAATGCGCTTAATTTTCGCGAATTTGCGAATAATAAACATAATACGGTAGATGACGCGCCTTATGGCGGGGGCGGCGGTATGGTGCTTAAAGCGGAACCAATTTTTACAGCGGTGGAGACATTGCTTACATCGGATGGAGCTAAACCGCGAATTATTTTGCTGTGTCCGCAAGGGGAACGATATTCGCAGCAAAAGGCGGAGGAATTGGCTCAAGAATCACATTTGATTTTCATTTGCGGTCATTATGAGGGCTTTGATGAACGAATTCGCGAGCATTTGGTCACAGATGAAATATCGATCGGCGATTACGTTCTCACCGGCGGTGAATTGGCTGCCATGGTTGTTATAGACAGTGTTGCACGACTTTTGCCAGGGGTACTCGGTAATGAAATGTCTGCGGTAACAGATTCATTCAGTACGGGTTTGTTGGAATATCCGCATTACACTAGACCAGCTAGATTTCGTGAATGGGATGTTCCGGATGTACTTATCTCAGGTCACCATGAAAATGTGGGCAAATGGCGGAGGCAGCAATCTTTACGCAGAACTTGGGAACGTCGGCCAGAACTTTTAGCGCAAGTTAAGTTGAGCAAAGAAGAACAACAATGGATTAAAGCTTGGGATCAGGAAACGAAAGCATAGCGTTTTAAATGATTTTTGTGTTGTTTTTCACCGTTCTCTATGGTAACATAAGTCTGTTGTGAATTTTTGTTTAATTCGGTGGTCCGCTACGCATGACAGCTTAGAACAAAACGATGACGGCGGTATGAACACCTGAGTGGAAGGAGGAAGTCAATATGAGTTTAATTCAAGAAATTACGAAGGAACAATTGCGCCAAGATCTTCCAAGTTTTCGCCCCGGCGATACATTGAAGGTACACGTGAAAGTAATCGAGGGTACGCGCGAGCGGATTCAAATGTTCGAAGGTGTGGTTATTAAACGCCATGGTGCAGGAATCAGCAAAACATTTACCGTACGCAAAATTTCGTATGGCGTTGGCGTGGAAAGAACATTTCCATTGCATTCGCCAAAAATAGAAAGAATCGAAGTGGCTCGCAGAGGTAAAGTGCGCCGCGCTAAACTGTACTACTTACGTGAACTTCGTGGTAAGGCAGCGAGAATTAAAGAAATTCGATAGTTTTAACGGGGGGCTTGTTAGCAGGCTCCTTTTCGTTTTCCCAAATAGAAAGGAAGGTGCAACGATTGGAACAAGAAAACACAGCGCAGCAGCCGATTCCCGCAAAAAATGAAATATGGGAGTGGATTAAAGCACTTGCCATAGCTGGAATTCTCGTTGTTGTCATCCGCATGTTTATTTTCGCACCATTCATTGTGGACGGCCCTTCGATGCAGCCGAACTTTGTTACAGGCGAACGTTTGATAGTGAACGAAATTATATACTCGATCCGTAAGCCCCATCGAGGTGAAGTCGTAGTCTTTCATGCACCCGAAGGGAAAGATTATATTAAAAGAGTAATCGGCTTGCCGGGGGATACAATAAAGATTGCAAACAACAAAGTATACTTAAACGGTAAAGTATTGGATGAAGATTATATACGCGACCAAGTTACCGCAGACCCGAACTACAATCAACCTTTCAACGAAATCACGATTCCGGCGGGTACATTTTTTGCTATGGGCGACAATCGCAAGAACAGCAACGATAGCAGAATGATTGGCCCCATGGAGTTTTCAAGAATTGTGGGAAGAGCGGATTTTATTTTTTGGCCGCTGGATAAAATAAAATTTGTGCACCAGTAGATTTTGAGGTGAAGTAATGACAATTAATTGGTTTCCTGGCCATATGACCAAGGCGCGGCGACAAATTCAAGAGAAGCTGAAGCTGATTGATGTCGTGATCGAATTGCTGGATGCGCGGATTCCTTTATCCAGCCGTAATCCGATGATTGACGAAATTTTGCAGGGGAAACCGCGTTTAGTTTTGTTGAACAAAGCTGATTTAGCAGATCCAATTGTAACGGCTGCATGGGTGGCTTATTTCAAAGAATCCGAGCTCGATGCTCTGCCTATTGATGCTGTTTCCGGCAATCAAATTCGCGAAATTGTACCTCGCTGCAAAGTTTTGGTTCAGCATAAAATCGAACAGCAAATCCGTAAAGGGATCATTCCAAGGTCTGTAAGAGCTTTAATCGTTGGCATACCGAACGTGGGTAAGTCGACATTGATTAACCGTTTAGCAGGCAAGAAGATTGCAGCAACAGGAGACCGTCCTGGTGTAACTAAAGGACAGCAATGGATTAAGATGGGCACAGAAATGGAATTATTGGATACCCCAGGCATTTTATGGCCGAAATTTGAAGATCAGAATGTGGGTCTCCGCTTGGCGGCTACTGGTGCGATTAAGGAAGAATTGCTCCACGCAGATGAAATCGCTTTTTTTGTCATTCGTTATTTGTCGGAGCACTATGCGGATTATTTGACGGAAAGGTTTGCTATTGAATCGATTCCTACGGATTTATCCGATCCGAACGAAGTTGTGAAAGTAATGGAAACCATTGGCCGAAAAAGAGGATGTGTGCTTAGCGGTGGCCGAATCGATTTAGATAAGGTATCGATGATAATTTTAAGAGAACTGCGTGCGGGTAAGATGGGACGCGTGAGCTTGGAAGCGCCACAATAATATTTTTATTATTTATACAAAAATAACTGTCACTTTGAAGCTTTATCAACAAAGTGGCTTTTTAGTTATTTTTGAAGTTGGATAAAGCTTTTATATAGCTGCGTTCATCCGCATTGCAGTATAATGAAGCAAAAGGAGTGGTGGCTCATGCTGCAGTACGAACAATCTCTATGGGATCGTCAAATCATGCATATTGCTGGAATAGATGAAGTGGGACGAGGCTGTTTATTCGGTGATGTTGTTGCTGCAGCGGTTGTTCTTCCTGCGGGCTTAAGCATCGATGGAATTAACGATTCCAAGAAGCTTTCTGAAAAAAAACGGGACATGCTTTATGAAATTATAATGGAACAAGCTTTAACCATTGGGATCGGATATGTAGATTGTTTAATCATAGACCAAATAAATATAAAACAAGCTTCGCGATTAGCGATGAAGCTGGCCTTGGAACAATTAATCATTAAGCCTGATTATATGTTGGTCGATGCTGAAAAAGTAGACAGCAGCATACCCCAAACAGCGATCATTCATGGAGACGCTTTAAGTCAATCTATTGCAGCTGCTTCGATTATTGCCAAAGTAACAAGAGATCGTATGTGCTTACAATGGGATCGGCAGTATCCGCAATATGGTATTGCGAGCCACAAAGGATATGCGACATCATTTCATCGTGACAAAATAAAAGAATATGGTCCTTGTCCACTTCATCGCGTATCTTTTTTAAGTAAACTGCTGCACGTGCAGCAGCAATTATTTTGACGCTCAGGGTTTAAATGTTTCTGTATGCAAAACTGCTTTTAAAGCCGATATAAGGGTTAGGAGGGGTTACGATGAACATAGGGCAGCTGATGCGCAGTCTAATAAGTGAAGCTCAGCCGGGTGATGCGAAGACATTAGAACTTAAAGTAGGTCAAATCGTCAAAGGTATGGTGCTGCAATTACTCGCAGATCAGGATGCTTTAATAAATATTGGCGGCGTGCAAATGAAAGCACATTTAGAAATCCCTTTAAAGCAAGGCCAAGTTACCTTATTGCAGGTACAGCCCGAGTCTGCCAACGGACAAATTGTGTTTAAGCCTCTTGCTAATTCAACAGTTGAAATTGCAGACGAATCCATAGGCGATGTTTTGAAGAATATGGGCTTGAAGGATAATCCGACTAATCGCCAAATCATTCAAACATTACATCAAGAGAATATCCCCTTAACTCCAGACAAAGTTCAGTCCTTTGCTAAGGTTTTGGCGCAAATTCCTGCTAATGTACAGCCAGAGAATTGGCAGCAGGCCGCGCTGCTTGCCGTTAAACGCGGGCTTCCCATTACTACCGAAACGGTTAGTTCATTGCATCAGGTGTTGAACGGCTCTCCGATCGAAACGAATTTGGATCAACTAACTCACCAAATTAGCGATACTTTAAATCACACACCGCAATCAAATCCTGTTCATGAAACATTGACACAAGTGAAACAGTTGTTGGTGAACTTACAGGGATTAGCTTCGCAAGCTTTTAAGGATGTTGAAGCTGGCATTGAAATGAATAACAAAAACGCTCAAGTAACGACTTCGGCTCGTATGGTGAACCCAGCTTCAGACAAACTGGACCCGAATGTGAATATACTGAATCGTACATTACCAGATCCCTCATCTGTTGCAGCAACGGGTACAACAACGAATCAACCCATTAATAGGGATCAAGGGAAACCGGGAACTCCTATTAACGATAATTTACCGGAGAAAACAGTTAAAGCTAGCGATATTAACGATAATTTACCGGAGAATATAGTTAAAGCTAGCGCTGTGAATGAGAATTTGACGCAAGTGAATAAAGAGACGAAACAAGCAGGGTTAAATGAAACATTATCTACTCAATTAACCAGCACGAATGCACCTGCTGCAATACAAACTGCTGAAACAGACCCTGCTCAATGGATTAGTAAATGGCTCAAATCACTTGGTGTGGAGCATGAGCAGCAGCTTTTTAAAGTTTTAGATAAAGCATCTGGCCTTGATAAAATATTTCATAAACCGTTAGAGCCCTTAACAGCACAACTTACAGCCGCGAGTCCAACTTCTGGAGAAGCGAATGAGGTCGTAAAACAGACGATTGCCGATACTTTAAAAGCCGCATTATTGCAATTGAATGCCATGGATGATACACCTTCTGCTATTAAAGAAAGCTCAGAGAAGCTTCTTCAGCAAATAACCGGACAACAGCTGTTACTTTCGCCGGATCGTTCTGCTATGTTTACACATATTACTTTAATGATACCTATGAATAATGCTGCTGGTGAGCAAACGGCAGCGGTTCACATTCAATCGCAAAAAGGCAGTCGCGGTGAAATCGATGCGAACAACTGTCGTTTACTTTTTGATCTAAGGATGAAATCGATCGGTGACACTTTAGTGGATGTACAGGTTTATAATCGCATCGTTAGTTTACAAGTGCATAATGATCATGATTTTGTTTCCAGCTTACTCGAAAAGTCGCGAGATGAAATTGCTTCAAGCCTGCACAATATCGGCTACCAGTTTCTCTCTTTGAAATGTACACCATTTCCCTCAGATGAGAATGATTCGTCGGCACCAACTCAGGATTCAAGTAAAAACGTTAATGCAATGCATTATGTATCGAAACCATATAAAGGTGTGGATATTCGCGTATGACCGAAAAAAAGGATCAAATCAAAAAAGCGGTAGCACTGCGCTATTCCTCAGATAAACAACAAGCACCGGTTGTTGTTGCCAAAGGGAAGGGTCAAATTGCCGAAATCATTATGAAAAAAGCCAAGGAACATGGAATTCCTATGCAAGAGGACGCTTCCCTTGTAGAAGTATTGTCCAAGCTGGATTTAAATCAAGAGATTCCGGCAGAGCTGTATCAGCTTGTTGCAGAAATACTCAGCTTTATTTACCGCTCTGATAAACGTGCTACAGGAATGATTAATCATTTATGAGTGAAATTAAAGATAATCGGAAAAAGCTGGGGGAACTGGGTGAGAAGCTCGCACTGCAGCATTTAATTGACTTAAATTACGCGATCCTTCATTGCAATTGGCGCTGTCGGACAGGTGAATTAGATATTGTAGCGCAGGATGAAGAAACACTTGTTTTTATTGAAGTACGTACGCGGAGACAGACAGGTACTTTCGGCACACCCCAGGAATCGGTTGACACCCGCAAACAGAAGCAAGTCCGTGAAACAGCGCAAGTATATCTTCACCACCAACGTAAATATGAATGTAAAGTAAGATTTGATCTCATTTCGGTAATAATGAGCTTACAGACTGAACTGGTTCGCATCGATCATTTGCGGCATGCATTTTAAAGCGGTTTGCGATCAAGCTGGCGGTATTGGATCGCTTCTGCCAGGTGAGTACACTCAATCGAGTCACTTTCTTCCAAATCAGCAATAGTCAACGCTATTTTGAGGATACGATCGTGGGCTCTTACGCTTAATCCTAACGCGTCAAATGCTTGGAGAAGTAATTGCTCTGCTTCGGGTTTTAGCGAGCAGAATTCGCGCAGCATACGCCCCGACAGCTCCCCATTGAAACAGATTCCACGTTTCGCATAGCGTTTCTGCTGCCGCTGATGCGAATTTAACACCGCTTCAATCATTTGAGCTGAGGATAACTGATTTTCTTTCGTCGTTAAAGCAGCATAATCCATTCTCGGAACCTCGACATGCAAATCAATCCGATCCAATAAGGGACCGGAAATTTTCGCGCGATATTGGAGGATTTTTAATGGACTGCAGGAGCAGCTGTGGGCAAGTGTTTCTGAACCGGAATAACCGCAAGGACAGGGGTTCATCGAAGCGGCGAAGATAAAATCAGCTGGAAAGCTGTACACGGCTCTTGCGCGTGCTATTGTTACTCGTCGATCCTCTAACGGTTGACGAAGCACCTCTAAAACATGACGTGAAAATTCCGGCAGTTCATCGAGAAAGAGGATGCCGCGATGAGCTAAGCTAACTTCGCCAGGTTTAGGAATTGAGCCCCCGCCAATCAAACCGCCGGAAGAAATCGTATGATGTGGTGAACGAAATGGTCGATCGCGAATGAATTGATTATGCTCGTTTAGCTGTCCAGCGACAGAGTAGATTTTAGTCACTTCCAGTGCTTCCTGATCGAGCATACTTGGGAGGATAGAAGGCAGTCTACGAATGAGCATCGTTTTTCCCGAGCCGGGCGGACCAATAAGCAGAATATTATGCATCCCAGACGCAGCAATTGTCAGCGCTCTTTTGGCATGGTGCTGACCACTTACATCTCCAAAGTCAAGATGCTGTTGCTTTGATTTATGCTCCTCCGTTATTATTCCTTTATGATCACTGATATTTTCTGAATGATCCAAATAATTAATCCCATTAATTAGATCCTGCTGCCGCTGCTTCATATCCTTCAGATTGTGCAGTGGAAAAACGTTTACTCCCTCAATAAGCAAGGCTTCTTTAGCATTTTCGTGCGGTAATAATATACGTGTGATTTCTCTTGTTTTGGCTTCATGCACCATCGAAAGCACCCCAGGTACCGGTCGTAAGGTTCCATCTAGCGATAATTCGCCTATGATTAAAGTATTTTCTAAGCTTTCTGCATCGATTTGACCGCTTGCTAATAAAATACCTAAAGCGATCGCTAAATCAAAGGAAGCTCCTTCCTTTCGGACGTCTGCCGGAGCCAAATTGACGGTGATTCGCTCCATGGGAAACGAATATCCGCAGTTTTTGATTGCTGCTCTGACCCGTTCGACGGATTCCCTTACAGCCAAGTCTGGCAATCCGACCAAATTAATTTGCGGCAAACCATTGCTGATATCCACTTCTACTGCTATCATTTGCGCATCGATCCCTTGAATACACGCGCTATACACTTTTCCAAACATAAAAAAGCACACTCCCCATAGTTAATTAACGAATGGAAAAGGTGCTTCCTTTTTACCAAAAATGTTTTTGTAAAGAACATATTCTATGAATCAAGCTCATTTCCTGCCAGCCTTTATAAAAAAAAGATGAACTGGAGATAATAATGCTGAGGTGAGATAAATGAATGAACATCCGTATTATTGTCCAAACTGCCGTTCAAATCGTGTTAAATTCAACTTAATTACCACTCATTCGCAGAAATTTATGAAAGATGCGGTCAGTGGTTTAATAACTGAAATGGCGGTAGATGAAGTTATGCCGGATCACGAGCCAGATATTCAATGCAGAGTTTGCTCCTTTATTGGAAATGAAATGCGTTTTATCAAACAAGCTGCCAGAGAACCACGGAGTATCACTTAATCAATCTATTTCCTGAACAATAAGATTAAATGGCACCAGTCTACAAAATGGACACAATTCTATAGGGAAAAATGTTGAATTTTTTATAAAAAAAGAGGAAACTGTCGAATAAACATGATACAATTATAAAGGTTTATGGAGCGGAACGAATAATTCCGCTTTTTGTACGGGATAGAAAGAAAATATTTGATTGGAGGAAGTATAGAATGAACATCCATGAGTATCAAGGAAAAGCAGTCCTCAAACAATATGGAGTCAACGTACCGAATGGAAAAGTCGCTTTTACAGTTGATGAAGCTGTGGAAGCTGCCAAACAATTGGGTACATCGGTCGTTGTAGTTAAGGCACAAATTCATGCAGGCGGTAGAGGTAAAGCAGGTGGCGTAAAAGTTGCGAAAAACTTGGACGAAGTCCGTACATACGCGGAACAAATTCTTGGTAAAGTACTCGTTACACATCAAACAGGTCCTGAAGGTAAAGAAGTAAAACGTTTATTAATTGAAGAAGGCTGCGATATCAAGAAAGAATATTATATCGGTGTTGTTGTCGACCGCGGCACAGGATCTGTTGTCATGATGGGTTCGGAAGAAGGCGGCATGGATATTGAAGAAGTTGCTGCGCACAGCCCGGAAAAAATCATTAAGGAAATTGTCGATCCTGCTATTGGCTTGCAAACTTTTCAAGCTCGCAGATTAGCCTATGCAATTAATATACCGAATGAATTGGTCAATAAAGCAGTGAAATTTATGCTTTCACTTTATACTGCTTTTGTTGAAAAAGATTGCTCAATCGCAGAAATTAATCCGCTTGTTGTAACGGGATCAGGCGATGTTATGGCTTTAGATGCTAAGCTGAACTTTGATTCTAACGCGTTATATCGTCATAAAGATATTGTTGAGCTGCGCGATTTGGAAGAAGAAGATGCGAAAGAAATCGAAGCATCTAAATTTGATTTAAGCTACATTGCTTTAGATGGCAACATTGGCTGTATGGTGAATGGCGCTGGTCTAGCGATGGCTACTATGGATATTATTAAGCACTATGGCGGAGATCCCGCTAACTTTCTTGATGTTGGGGGCGGTGCTACTACGGAGAAAGTTACGGAAGCATTCAAAATTATTTTATCTGATGAGAAGGTTAAAGGTATTTTTGTTAACATTTTCGGTGGAATCATGCGTTGTGATGTGATTGCGAACGGTGTTGTAGAAGCTGCCAAGCAAATTGGCCTAGATCGTCCGTTGGTTGTCCGTTTGGAAGGAACGAATGTACAATTAGGTAAGAAAATATTAAATGAATCCGGTCTTAATATCATTGCAGCTGACTCTATGGCTGACGGTGCGAAAAAAATTGTTGAGCAGGTTAAAAAAGTCGGTTAATGAAACCAGTAAAGGGTGTGAAATAACTCATGAGTATATTAGTCAACAAAAATACAAAAGTCATCACGCAGGGAATTACAGGTGCGACAGGATTGTTTCATACCAAGGGAGGTCTGGACTACGGAACGCAAATGGTAGGAGGCGTTACGCCTGGTAAGGGCGGAACAACATTGGAGATTACATTGGAGAACGGTTCTGTTGCTAAGCTTCCCGTATTCAATTCCGTTTTAGAAGCTGTTGCAGGTACAGGCGCTAACGCATCAGTCATTTATGTAGCGCCTCCCTTTGCTGCGGACGCCATTTTGGAAGCTGTAGACGCGGATCTGGATTTGGTTATCTGTATTACAGAAGGTATTCCTGTTCTGGATATGGTCAAAGTAAAACGTTATATGGAAGGCAAACGCACGGTTTTAATCGGTCCGAACTGTCCGGGTGTCATCACGCCAGGTGAGTGTAAAATCGGTATCATGCCAGGTTATATTCATACACCAGGTCATGTCGGTGTTGTTTCGCGCAGCGGAACATTGACTTACGAAGCGGTTCATCAGCTTACAACCCGCGGAATTGGTCAGTCTTCGGCAGTAGGCATTGGCGGAGATCCAGTAAAAGGATCTGAGTTCATCGATATTTTGCAAAGATTTAATGATGATCCGGACACCTATGCAGTCATTATGATTGGTGAAATCGGCGGAACCGCTGAAGAAGAAGCGGCGGAATGGGTTAAAGCCAATATGACTAAACCTGTGGTTGGCTTTATTGGCGGTAAAACGGCTCCGGAAGGCAAACGTATGGGTCATGCAGGCGCAATCATCTCTGGGGGCAAGGGAACCGCTGCAGAGAAGATTTCTACACTGGAAGCTTGCGGCATCAAAGTCGCGGCTACACCTTCAGAAATGGGATCTACCTTAGTTTCCGTATTAGAAGAAAAAGGTTTATTGCAAAAATGTATTACAGTTACAACTTCAAACATTTAATAAATCCTGAAAAGGTAAGCAACCTTTCATTTCCGTTTAACGGATTTGAAAGGTTTTTTTGTTTTCATAGACTCATTATAAGGAGATGGTTGGTATATGGATCCACGGATGATTATGATAGCTTTGCATGAGATGAAGGAAATTGGTTGGAAAACGATTTTTAAATTGCTGCAGCAATTCGCTGATTTAGGTGAATTAATGAAGGCAACACAGCTTGAAATGGAACAATGGGGTATTCCAACTACGAAAGCACAAGTGATTCGTGAACATTTAACGGAAAATTTCATAAACAGTAAAATGGCAGCTTATAAAGAGCATAATGTTGAAATTGTCACCATATATGACGAGGCATATCCTACATTGCTCAAGCAAACCTCGCAACCGCCTTGGGTGCTTTACTGTAAAGGCAATATCCAATTGATGCAGCTGCCGTTAATCGCAATCGTAGGTACGCGGGTTCCGACTGTTTATGGAAAAAATGTCGCTCAGCAGCTTGCTGTCTCGCTTGCTCGTAATGGTTTTGGTGTAGTAAGCGGTTTAGCTAGAGGGATAGACAGCTCAGCTCATTTAGGTGCATTGAATGAAATAGGAGGTACGATTGCTGTATTAGGATGTGGAATCGACGTGATTTATCCGTTAGAGAATAGCTTTTTATATCGTGAGATTGCACTGAAAGGTCTAATTATTAGTGAGTATCCTTTGGGAATGAAATCGCATCCGGGTTTATTTCCGTTGAGAAATCGCATCATTGCTGGATTAAGCTTAGGAACCGTTGTTGTCGAAGCCGCATTAAAGAGCGGTTCGTTAATTACAGCAGACCAAGCCATGGACGAATCGCGAGATGTATTTGCCGTTCCTGGGCAGATTAATTCGCCCAAAAGTCAAGGTACACTCGCTTTAATTAAACAGGGTGCCAAGGTAGTAATTTGTGCCGAAGACATTATCGAGGAATATAAACATTTGCTTTATGTTACAGAGCATACTAATATAAAGGCTATTGACGACACTTCCAGATACGAATTAAATGGAGATGAACAGAGAATATTCGACTTATTAACTTTAGAATCGTTGACATTTGATCAGCTAATAGAACAAAGTCAAACAAATTTTGGACATTTGCATACAATTCTGTTATCTTTACTAATGAAAAAAAAGATCAATCAACTTCCTGGTGCAACTTACAGTATTCACTAGATTAATTGAACTTATTTCTATACTCGAAGGGAGGAAGGTACACTATGGCCGACTCGCTAGTCATTGTGGAATCACCCGCTAAAGCCAAAACGATTGCTAAATATTTAGGCAGCAAATACATTGTTAAAGCTTCGATGGGTCATATTCGTGATCTTCCGAAAAGTCAAATCGGCGTTGAAGTGAAGAACAACTTCGAACCCAAATATATTACCATTCGCGGTAAAGGTTCTGTGCTTAAAGAAATTAAAGATGCAAGTAAAAAAGTGAAAAACGTCTATCTCGCAGCCGATCCGGATCGTGAAGGGGAAGCCATTGCTTGGCATTTGGCGCATTACTTGGATCTGAATGAAACAGATGCTTGCAGAGTGGTATTTAATGAAATTACGAAACAGGCTGTGAAAGATGCGTTTAAAACGCCGCGTCCCATCAACCTGGATTTGGTGAACGCACAACAAGCAAGACGAATTTTGGATCGTTTAGTGGGTTATAAAATCAGCCCGCTTTTATGGAAAAAGGTTAAAAAAGGACTTTCCGCAGGTAGAGTACAATCTGTTACGGTCAAAATGATCCACGACCGCGAAAATGAAATTAATGAATTTATTCCCGAGGAATATTGGTCGATTACGGCTCAGCTATTGGCAGGATCTAGTCCGTTTGAAGCTAAATTTCATGGAATTTACAAAGAAAAGAAAGAATTGCACAGCGAGGCAGATGTTCAGGAAATTCTCAAAGCCATTGATAAAGCAGAATTTATCGTCAGCGAAGTCAAAGAGAAAGAGCGTCTACGCAATCCTTCCGCACCATTTATCACCAGTACGTTACAACAAGAAGCTGCAAGAAAATTGAATTTCCGTGCTGCCAAAACAATGTCTGTTGCACAGCAGTTATATGAAGGGATTGACTTGGGCAAAGAAGGTACGGTCGGTTTAATCACTTACATGCGTACGGATTCAACACGCATTTCCCCGATCGCACAAGAAGAAGCCAAAGAATTCATTATTCAGAAATATGGCGCTAGTTATGCTCCGGAAACACCGCGTGTTTACACTAAAAAAGCAACCAACGCCCAAGAAGCGCATGAAGCTATCCGTCCAAGCTCGGTTTTAAGAGAGCCGGATCAAGTGAAAGAGTTTTTAAGCAAGGATCAATTTAGATTGTATAAGCTGGTTTGGGATCGTTTTGTTTCCAGTCAAATGACCTCAGCAGTATTAGACACGATGACGGTTGATTTTGCAGTGGGAGATGCAACTTTTCGTTCCGTTGGCTCCAAAATGAAATTCCCTGGATTTATGAAAATATACGTTGAAGGCAATGACGATGGAACTACCGAGGAAGACCGGTTGCTGCCACCTTTAAAAGAAGGAAATAAAGTAAAAAAGACAGAGATCGCTCCTAAACAACATTTCACGCAACCACCGCCAAGATATACCGAAGCAAGATTGGTTCGTGCTCTGGAAGAATTGGGAATTGGACGTCCGAGTACCTATGCGCCTACCTTGGAAACCAT
Organism: Bacilli bacterium; assembly: GCA_028287395.1. Lineage (GTDB taxonomy): Bacteria > Bacillota > Bacilli > Paenibacillales > NBRC-103111 > Paenibacillus_AC. The sequence goes on along the minus strand of JAQBPR010000003.1, from coordinate 113,464 downwards.
CCAAAAACGCGGGTATGTCGCTTTAGAAGAGAAGAAGTTTATTCCTACGGAGTTGGGCGATTTAGTCATCGAATTAATGGTTGAATTTTTTCCGGAAATTTTGGATGTTGAATTTACAGCTCATATGGAAGAAGAATTAGATCATGTCGGTGACGGTAAAGAAAATTGGGTGAAAGTACTCGAAACATTTTATGAGACTTTTGAAAAGCGGTTGGAGTTTGCCGAAGAAGAAATGAAAGAAATTGAAATTAAAGATGAAGTTTCTGACGAGCTATGTGAAAAATGCAGCATGCCGATGGTTTATAAAATGGGGCGCTTTGGCAAATTTCTTGCCTGCTCCGGGTTTCCTAACTGCCGGAATACGAAACCGATCATTAAAGATATCGGTGTGATTTGTCCAACCTGTAAAGCTGGGCGAATTGTGGAGAGACGCAGTAAAAAGGGCAGAGTATTTTTCGGTTGCGACCAATATCCTGGCTGCGATTTTGTATCTTGGGATCGTCCAGTTGAGAAACCGTGTCCGCAATGTAATTCCATGCTCATTCAGAAGACAAACAAAAGCGGAACTCATATCCAATGTATCGAATGTGATTTTAAAGAAGAAAAAGAGGACAGCGAAGAAGCAGCTGAATAGGCCTATTTCCAAAACTAAGTTCTTTCGGGAGCTTAGTTTTTTGTTTTATAAAGAAAAGTGTATACTAATGACATACTTGCAGAGTGTGTTTAATAAGTGGTGGAGAGCGTATGCGGGAATGTGACCGGAGAGTTCAAGTGCAGCCGAAGGCACATCCCTCATATGCCGCAACCCTACTAATTTAAACACACTCTTACAATGTAATTTCTATGAAACAAATTTTGGGAGGTTTTTTCTTGTCAGAAGTAAAGAAAGTAACGGTAATCGGGGCAGGACTTGCAGGAAGTGAAGCCGCGTGGCAAATTGCGAATCAAGGTGTTCCGGTTATTTTATATGAAATGCGTCCTGTTCGTAAAACACCTGCGCATATAACGGAACATTTTGCTGAGCTAGTATGCAGTAATTCTCTGCGTGCTAATGGATTAACGAATGCAGTAGGCGTTCTAAAAGAAGAAATGCGCCGCATGGATTCATTGATCATGTCATGTGCAGATAAACATGCAGTACCCGCTGGGGGTGCTTTAGCAGTGGATCGTGACGGATTCTCTTCCGGAGTTACTTCTGCGTTACGTAATCATCCATTAGTCGAAGTAAGAAACGAGGAAATCTGCAGTTTGCCTGAAGGTATTACCGTAGTAGCCTCAGGACCCTTAACCTCGCCGGATTTGTCCGCACATTTACAAACGTTGATGGGTGAACAATATTTGTATTTTTATGATGCAGCAGCGCCGATAGTTGAAAAAGATTCTATAAATATGAGCAAGGTTTACCTTGCTTCGCGATATGATAAAGGAGAGGCCGCATATATTAATTGTCCGATGACGGAAGAAGAGTTCAATGCCTTTCATGATGCTTTAATTTCCGCAGAGGTAGCACCGATCAAAGAATTCGAAAAAGAAATTTATTTTGAAGGCTGTATGCCGATTGAGGTGATGGCAAGCAGAGGCAAACAAACGGTTTTGTTTGGTCCTATGAAGCCTGTAGGGCTGCTCAATCCGCATACGGGTAAAATCCCCTATGCTGTAGTTCAGCTTAGGCAGGATAACGCCGCAGGAACTTTATTTAATTTAGTCGGTTTTCAAACTCATCTCAAATGGGGTGAACAGAAAAAGGTGTTCGGATTGATTCCGGGGTTGGAAAACGCAGAGTTTGTGCGATATGGTGTCATGCATCGCAATACTTTTATTAATTCGCCGCGCAAGCTCCGTCCTACGTATCAATTTATTGGTAAGGATCAATTGTTTTTTGCCGGTCAAATGACTGGAGTAGAAGGATATGTTGAATCGGCTGCTTCTGGATTGATAGCCGGGATTAATGCGGGACGTCTTGCAAAAGGATTAGAATGTCTTCTTTTCCCTGTGGAAACGGCATTGGGTGGAATGGCTGCCTATATTACTTCCGCAGACCCCGATCATTTTCAACCCATGAATGCTAATTTTGGGCTTTTCCCGCCATTAGAGGAGCGCATACGCAGTAAAAAACTGAAAAATGAAATGCTGGCTGAAAGAGCTATTCAAAGTATCCAAAGCTTTGCAAATGGGCTTAAGGTGGAGATTGGATGAAAAATGAATTTTTAGTAGAAGGCTTTCTTCAATACCTTCGTGCTGAAAAGAATAGTTCGGAGCATACACTGCAAAATTATTCCAAGGATATTTTGCAATTTATGGATTTTGTTGAGAATCAGCAAATTGACGACTTTGTTGAGGTTACTTATTTAAACGTAAGAACGTATTTAGCCCATTTAAATGGACAGCAATATGCCAAAAGAAGCGTTGCGCGTAAATTATCCGCCATGCGATCATTTTATCTTTACATGCTTCGTGAGGGTATTGTAAAAGTAAGTCCTTTTAGCTACATCCGCACACCGAAGCAAGATAAAAAGCTGCCGCAATTTATGTATATGGAACAAATACAATCCATGCTTAATGCACCTGATACCTCAACTCCTATTGGAAAAAGAGATCAAGCATTAATGGAAACCTTGTATGCCAGCGGAATGCGTGTAAGTGAACTCGTGCAATTGAATATTGCTTCTGCCGATCTGGCTAACGGTATTGCACTTGTCTTTGGAAAAGGTTCGAAGGAACGTTACGTACCCCTAGGGGAACACGCGGTTCAAGCGATTGAAGCTTATTTACAAGGCGGGCGCAAATCATTACTGCATGGAAAAGAAGAGCAAGCTTTATTCTTAAATTATGTTGGCGGGAGACTAACGGATCGAAGCGTTAGAAGGGTACTGGATAAATATATAGAACAATTGGCCAATATCAATCATGTCAGCCCCCATACATTTCGGCATACCTTTGCCACGCATATGCTTGAAGCTGGAGCAGATTTACGTTCCGTGCAAGAGTTATTAGGTCATGTAAATCTATCGACAACACAAATTTATACGCATGTAACCAAAGATCATTTGCAATCCATCTATAACAAAGCGCATCCACGTGCTTAATTTACTTTAAGGAGGGTTCCGATGGAACAATTTCATGCTACAACGATTTTTGCAATTCGTCATCAAGGAAAGGGTGCAATTTCCGGAGATGGTCAAGTAACTTTTGGCAACAGCATGGTGATGAAAAGTCATGCAAAAAAAGTAAGAAGACTACATCGAGGAAAAGTAATTGCAGGGTTTGCAGGTTCAGTGGCTGATGCAATCACTTTGTTTGAAAAGTTTGAAGGAAAGCTTGAAGAGCATCATGGGAATTTACAACGAGCTGCAGTTGAATTAGCCAAAGATTGGCGTCAGGATCGCGTTTTACGCAGGCTAGAAGCGATGATGCTTGTTATGGATGCAACAGGTTTGTTACTCATTTCCGGGAACGGAGAAATCATCGAGCCTGACGATGGGATATTGGCGATTGGTTCAGGCGGCAGCTTTGCGCTTGCCGCAGGCAGGGCTTTGCATCGTTATGCACCCCAAATGACTGCAAAAGAAATTGCTAAAGCTGCTCTGGAAACTGCGGCGGAGATTTGTGTCTTTACAAATCAAAATATCATTGTTGAAGAAATCGAATAAACAATACCGATGATGCTTACGATGCAAGTTTCTAACAAAACCTTGGTTTATGCTTACGATGTTAGTTTTGCAAAGCAAAACTTTTAGGAGGGCTCGAATGACAAATCAATCTTTAACACCTAAACAAATTGTTATGGAGTTAGATAAATATATTATTGGTCAAAAATCAGCCAAAAAATCAGTTGCAGTAGCGTTAAGGAATCGTTATCGTCGGAGTTTGCTGGACGAATCTATTCGTGACGAAATCATTCCGAAAAACATTCTAATGATTGGCCCCACCGGGGTAGGGAAAACAGAAATTGCCAGAAGGCTTGCGAAATTGGTCAATGCTCCATTCATAAAAGTTGAAGCGACCAAATTTACCGAAGTTGGTTATGTTGGAAGAGATGTAGAGTCGATGGTACGTGACTTAATCGAGACTTCAATCCGGATTGTCAAAGCAGAAAAAGCGGAGAGACTTAAAGACAAAGCGGAAAAATTAGCGGAAGAACGTATTATTATGTCATTAGTACCGAATGCTGAACCATCCAAAACATATAAAAATCCATTTGAAATGCTTTTTAATCAACAGAATCAAACCATTAAAGAAGAAGAAACGCTTGATCCAGCTGTTTTTGCCCAACGAAATGAAGTTAAGAAACGTTTGATCAATGGCGAATTGGAAAACGAGTGGATTGAAATTGAAGTCGAAGACAATGCACCATCGATGATGGATATGTTAGCTGGGCAAGGAAATGAACAAATAGGTTTAAATATGCAAGAATTACTCGGTAATATGATGCCTAAAAAAACAAAAAAACGTAAACTGTCCGTTAAAGAAGCGAGAAAAGTGTTGAGCCAAGAAGAAGCAAATCGTTTGCTGGATCAAGATGAAGTTATCCAGGAATCAATTAAAAGAGCGGAACAATCGGGCATCATCTTCATTGACGAAATCGACAAGATAGCTAGTGTTGGAAAAGGAAATGGACCCGACGTTTCGCGAGAAGGCGTTCAACGCGATATTTTACCTATTGTTGAAGGAACAACTGTAATAACTAAATATGGCCCTGTGCGAACAGATTATATTTTATTTATTGCTGCGGGCGCATTCCATTTGTCTAAGCCATCAGATCTCATCCCTGAATTACAAGGACGTTTCCCGGTTAGGGTAGAGCTAAGCAGTTTAACGCATGAAGACTTTGTACGTATCCTGCAGGAACCCCAAAACGCGTTGACTAAACAATATATTGCGCTTTTGGAAACAGAAGGTATTCAGATTGATTTTTCTGTTTTGGCAATCGAGGAAATAGCACGTATTGCAGTAGATGTAAACCAAAGCACTGAAAATATTGGTGCGAGGAGATTGCATACCATTCTGGAAAAACTTTTAGAAGATCTTTCTTTTGAAGCATCAGAAATTACACTGGAACAATTCACGATTTCACCTGAGTATGTGAAAGAAAAGCTGTCCGACATTTCACAAAATCGTGATTTAAGTCAATATATTTTGTGAAATATTGAAAATAAGTAATTTATTTATTTAAAAAGCCCCTAAAGCTTTAAAAATGGGGCTTTTTTCTCATTGTAATGATTCATTCTTTTATGCATGATTAAGTTTGTTTTGCGAATTTATGTTATTTGACAAAAATAGCTAATATTTTTAGAAAAGCTGTCGATTGAAGAAGGAATTAGTAAAGCTTTGTTGAATATGAATACTTAATCATAATGTGAAGAGGGGAAAAGTATGTTTTCAATCAATAAACCAAGCTTTCAGTTGCTGGAAAAGTCGCTAGATGCATCAAGTATGCGTCAACGCGTGATTGCCAACAACATAGCTAATGTGGATACTCCCTATTTCAAAAGATCGACGGTAAACTTTGAAAGTTTGCTGCAGCAGCAAATGAGCGAACCAATGCAGATTCAAGGTAAACGTTCAGATCCAAGACATTTTGTCTTTGGTACTTCCTCGCAGCAAATAGAACCACAAATTACGGTAGATCAGAGCTCTATTATGAACAACAACTTAAATAATGTCGACATTGACACGGAAATGTCAGAGATGGCTAAAAATCAATTGACTTATAACACGGAAATTCAGCAAGTGACTCATGATATCAAACAAATGCGAACAGCAATAAGCGGGGGGAAATAACCAATGAAATTAACGAATAGCTTTGATATCAGTTCATCCGCATTGACTGCAAACAGATTACGTATGGATGTCATATCATCTAATATTGCGAATGCGGATACGACTCGAACTAAGTTAGTCAACGGTAAATGGGTCCCTTATTCGCGTAAAATCGTTACACTAGAACCGAAAGCTAACTCGCCGTTTTCGCAAATATTAAATTCTACCATGCGCGATTCTACAGGTGAGGGAGTTAAAGTTACCAGGATTACGGATGATACCGCTCCTTTTAAGCAGGTTTATAATCCAAGCCACCCAGATGCGGATGAGAATGGTTTCGTAATGATGCCGAATGTGGATATATTGAAGGAAATGGTTGATATGATTTCCGCTACACGGTCTTATGAGGCCAATGTAACCGCGTTGAATGCATCCAAGTCAATGATTACAAAAGCATTGGATATTGGCAAATAAACTAAGGGGGGAATTTACTTGATCGATTCAATCGTTGTTAAACCGCTAAGTATGCTTACTTCACAATCACAAGTAAAACCAGAGCAAACAGGAGCAACTGATCTTGCTCAGCAGTTTAGTTCCTTTCTTAACAGTGCGATTACTAATTTATCAAATCAAGAAACGCAGGTAGACCAGTTAAATAATCAATTTATTTCAGGAAATCTAGCTGATGTTCATCAATTAACGATAGCCTCTGAAAAAGCGTCACTTGGATTAGAGTTAACTGTGCAAGTACGCAATAAAGTGATTGAAGCATACCAAGATGTTATGAGAATGCAAATGTAATCTAGCAGTTCATCATAACCAACGTTTTCAGATGGGGTGACAAAGTGAACGAAACTCTACTCCAGTATTGGAATCGAACGACTCAGTATTGGAATCAGCTTAGCAGGAATAAAAAAATTTCGATTGGTGTTTCTATTTTGTTTCTTATTTTAGTCATTGTCGTAGTTATTTATAGTTCGTCTCAAACAGAATATGCTATTGCATATACGGATTTACAGACAAATGACGCAGCTGCAATTACTAAATATTTAAAGGATCAAAAAATCCCCTATCGGATCAGTGATGACAACAAGAGCATTCAAGTTCCAAGAACTAAAGCTTCACAGGTGAAACTGGATGTCGAATCATTAGGCATCAACAAAAATGGTTCCATTGGTTACGAGGCATTTAGGGTAAGTAACACCTTCGGAACGACGGATAATGAATTTAAAATTAAACATCTTGATGCTTTGCAAGGTGAATTACAGCAGTTAATTAATTCCATTGGAGCTGTAGCAAGTTCAAAAGTATTGATTAATTTGCCCGAAGAAACACTTTTTCTTCCTGCAGATGGTAAAAAAGAGCTTGCAACTGCTTCAGTTATCGTTCAACTGAAGGATGGTTACACTTTAAACTCACAACAAGTGGATACGATGTATAATTTGGTTTCCAAGAGTATCAAAGATTTACCGATTGAAAACATAACGATTTCCGACTCGAATGGCGATACGATGCCTTATTCCAAATCAAACGGATCTCAGCTTTCCGCTACTGGAGCAACTTCACAATTTGCCATTCAGAAAACCTTTGAACAAGATATCCAAGCTAAAATCGTCAAAATGTTAGGCACGATGATGGGTCAACGCAAAGTGATACCGTTAGTTGTGGCCAATCTGAATTTCGATGAAAAAACAAGTGAACAAAAATTAGTCACGCCTGTAGTTGATCAAAAAGGAATAGAAATTAGCGTTCAAGACATCACGAAATCGTATAGTTCTGATGGTGGTGCCACAACAGGTGGTGTGGCAGGCACTGGATCAACAGACGTTCCGGGCTATCCAGGAAGCAATGGTTCTACAGGTAAAAGCAGTGAGGAAGACAGCACAAAGACGGTTAATCTTGAAGTGAACCATATTACCAATGAAATCAAATCAATGCCTTTTATCGTTACGGATCTATCATTAAGTGTTGGGATTGAACCTCCTAATAAAAGTGATCCTGCATCCCTTACTCAACAAACGAAGGATGATATTCAAAAAATTCTAACCAGTGTTGTAAGTGCATCGCTCGGTAACAGTGGTAAGACTTATACTGACGCTGAATTAGCTAAAAAGGTTTCAGTGTTTGCCCATTCTTTTGCAGATGTTCAAACAGGTACTGCGGCTTCAATTAAGAATGGATATATTTATGCGGGCATTGCACTTTTAGCTGTCATTGTAGCTGCCTTAGCTGGGTATTTATTCTCAAGAAGAAGAAAAAATGCAGAAGCACAAGCTTTAGCGGAATTAGCTGTTGCAACCAAACCAGAGTTTCCAACACTTGATTTTGAACAAGTAGGCAACGACAGTCAGGTACGCAAACAATTAGAGCAGCTGGCTAAGAAAAAGCCTGATGAATTTGTAAATCTTTTAAGGACTTGGTTAGTTGATGAGTAGAGGTGGTGTAAACAGTTGGCAAAAGCAGTTCAGACAGGTTTATCAGGTAGACAAAAAGCCGCACTTCTTCTAATCAGTTTAGGTCCTGAAGTTTCTGCGCAAATATTTAAACATTTAAGAGATGAAGAAATTGAACAATTAACGTTAGAAATCGCCAACGTCCGAAAAGTGGATTCATCAGAGAAAGAATCGATTTTATCTGAATTCCATCAAATTTGTATGGCTCAGGAATACATTTCACAAGGTGGTATATCATATGCCAAGGAGATTTTGGAAAAAGCTTTAGGTTCGCAGAAAGCGTTGGATATTATCAATCGACTGACTGCAACACTGCAAGTAAGACCCTTTGATTTTGCAAGAAAAGCAGATCCTGCACAAATTTTAAACTTTATTCAGAATGAGAACTCGCAAACCATTGCTTTAGTCTTATCTTATTTACAAGCAGAGCAGTCATCGATTATTTTATCTGCTTTACCGCAAGATAAACAAGCTGAAGTAGCGAAGAGAATTGCCTTGATGGACAGTACGTCTCCTGAAGTTGTGAGTCAGGTGGAGCGGGTTTTAGAACAAAAGCTATCGGCAACAGTGACTCAAGATTATACATCTGCAGGTGGTATTGAAGCGATTGTACAAATTTTGAACGGTGTTGACCGTGGTACAGAAAGAACTATTTTGGATGCACTTGAAATTCAAGATCCAGAATTAGCGGAAGAAATCAAAAAGAGAATGTTTGTATTCGAAGATATTGTCAATGTGGACAATCGTTCGATCCAACGTATCATTCGGGATATTGAAAATGCAGATCTACAGCTTGCACTTAAAGTGGCAAGCGAAGAAGTACGAGAAGCTATATTCAAGAATATGTCCAAACGGATGTCGGAAACATTCAGAGAAGAAATGGAATATATGGGTCCTGTCCGCTTGCGTGATGTGGAAGAAGCACAGACGCGTATCGTTGCTACGATTCGTCGTTTAGAAGAAGCCGGCGAAATCATCATTGCTCGTGGTGGGGGAGACGATATTATTGTCTAATTTATTTAAATCGGACCGTTATATTCCTTTAAACCAGTTAAAGTTAATTGAAACAACAATCCCGAAAAATTTTTTAGGTTTATCGGGTGAAGATGAACATAGTGAGCTTTTGAGTGAAGAAGAACAACAGGAATTAGCATTGATCCATTCAACCAAATCGCAAATTTTGTTAGACGCAGAAGAATTTGCCGAAAAACATATTCGACAAGCCATGGATGAAACAGACTTGCTGAAAGAACAAACGCAAACTGAAATTGAAAACTGGTGGTTAGAGCGGCGACAGCAAGATGAACATTATATTTCTGATGCTAAAAGTTCTGGTTATGAAGTTGGTTATCAGGAAGGGGCTATAGAAGCAGAAAAGGTAACTAAAGCTTCCTATACCGATATGATAACAGAATCTCAAACCATCCTAGAGCAAGCTTATCGGCTCAAGGAGCAAATCATCCAGGAATCCGAGCCTTTTTTGATCGAATTAAGCTGTGCGGTTGCTGAAAAAGTAATTCAGCGTCAATTGAATTTGGAGCCTGGATGGATTGTCGAATATGTGCAAGGGATCTTAGCGCGAAGAAGAGAAAAGGGCCTCATCTCGATTTGTGTGGCACCACAGCATTTCACCTTCATCCAGGATGCAAAAGATGAATTCATGCTGCATATCGACTCACAAGCAGAGCTTCAAATTTTACCTGATGCTACAGTCTCAGATCAGGGTTGTGTGATAAGATCACCATTTATGAGTGTAGATGCAAGAATTGATACACAGCTCACAGAAATTAAAAAAGCTTTACAACTCATAGCGAAAAGAAATGAGAGTGCTTTCGATCATGAGTAAGCCACCACAAGCTGCTAAATATATCGAGCACCTTCGTCAGATCGATCCTGTTCGTGTCAATGGTAAAGTCATCCAAGTTATTGGCCTTACCGTAGAATCGGAAGGGCCCGATGCAAGTATCGGCGATGTTTGTCACATTTATCCCTTGAAATCCAAAGAACCTTTAAAAGCGGAGGTTGTTGGATTTCGTAACAATAGAGTGATATTAATGCCGCTTGGTGAATTGCATTCGATTGGTCCAGGCTGTGATGTCGTAGCTACAGGCAAGCCACTAACAGTAGCTGTGGGACATGAACTGCTAGGTAAGGTGTTAGACGGTTTAGGTCAGCCCTTGGACGGTTCATTCTTACCTTCGAGGATGACACAGTATTCGACGTACAGCACGCCTAGTAATCCTTTGAAACGCCCGAGAGTGTGTGAACCGCTTAGTGTCGGCATTCGCTGCATTGATGGATTGCTGACTATCGGTAAAGGACAGCGTATTGGAATCTTCGCCGGTTCAGGCGTTGGGAAAAGTACACTGCTTGGAATGGTAGCCCGTAATACGTCAGCTGATGTAAATGTTATTGCTCTAATTGGCGAACGAGGAAGAGAAGTTTTAGATTTTATTGAAAGAGATTTGGGACCTGAGGGTTTGGCAAGATCAGTTGTTATTGTCGCAACATCCGACCAGCCTGCGCTAATTCGCATCAAAGGTGCAATGATTGCCACTAGCATTGCTGAATTTTTTCGTGATCATGGGTTAAATGTGATGCTGATGATGGATTCGGTAACCCGCTATGCCATGGCACAGCGTGAAGTGGGACTTGCCGTAGGAGAGCCGCCTGCAACAAGAGGTTATACGCCTTCAGTTTTTGCTGGTTTACCTAAATTGTTAGAACGATCTGGTACAGGTCAAAAAGGGTCCATCACCGCCTTTTACACAGTGCTAGTCGAAGGGGATGACATGAATGAGCCGATAGCAGATGCAGTTAGAGGTATATTAGACGGCCACATTGTTCTCGATCGAAACTTAGCTAACCGAGGTCATTATCCAGCGATCGATGTGCTATCCAGTGTAAGTAGAGTAATGAATGAAATTGTTTCCGAAGAACAGCAAAACGCTGCGGAGTTTTTAAAAAAACAACTCTCTGTTTATAAAGATTCAGAGGATTTGATCAATATTGGCGCCTATCAAAGAGGTTCAAATGCGGATATTGATACATCGCTTCAATACATTCAATCGATTTGGAATTTTACTCGTCAAAAGACGAACGAAAAAGTGAACTATCAGGAAGCTCAAGAAAAATTGATTACTGAATTTAATGGGGGGTAAACATTTTGGGATTTCACTATTCACTCCAAAAAATAGTTGACCTGAAAGCAAATGAGAAAACACAGGCTGAATGGATCTTATCCCACGCCGTAAGCATATTGCAGGACGAGGAGCATCAATTAAATTCCTTGAATTCTGAACGAAGCGAATTACATGAAGATATCAGTTCAACCGTCGAAATTAGCGCTAATATCTCGCAGCTTCGCCTTTATCAAAGTTATATGAATCATCTGGAGAGTCAAATTTCGAAAAAAAAATTAGATATCCATCATGCGGAACAAAATGTAATGGTAAAAAAAGTACATTTAACAGATAAAATGATCGATGAAAAAGTATGGTCCAATGCTAAAGATAAAGCAAAGTGGAATTTTGAAGCGATACAGCGAACCAAAGAACAACAAATTTTAGATGAAATGGCTACGAACCGGCATAAACATTCATCTTGAGAATGTAGGGCAATGGAAGGAGGTAGACTTAGATGAAAGCAGAAATGGAAGAAGCAGGATTAAGCGGTTTTGAACGATTGCTTTATATTTTTATCATTCCGATCATTTTTGCGATTATTCTAATCGGCGTATTGCTTTCTTTGTTCGATACCAACATTTACAACGATATTTTACGACAAGCGGATAAAATTCCAATTATCGGCAGTATTTTGCCACAACCGAAAGCAGAAATAAAAACGGATAGCACAAAAGATGTTCCACAGGAAAAAATAAAAAATCAAGATCAAAAGATAACGGATCTGAATAAAAAAATTGCAGATCAAGAAACCGCTGTGAAAAGTGCAGATGATGCTGCCCTTGCAAAAGATCAGACCATTAAGGATTTGCAAGCGAAAAGTACAGCTTTAGAGGAACAATTAAAAGCGAAAACGCTTAGTGATGAAGAATATCATACTCAAATAAAAAAGACTGCAGATATGTATGCCGGTATGAATGCAAGTAAATCTGCACCTATTATGGAAAATCTCACTCTTCAAGAAAGAGTCCTTATTCTCAGTCAAATGCAGCAAGCCGATCAAGTAAAAATATTAGAGAAAATGGACCCGGTCAAAGCCGCTGAAGCATCTATTGCTTTAAAGGATGTTGTGGGAGCGAAGGACAGAGAAATTGCCGCTCTTCAGGATCGCTTAAAACTAAATGCAGATACACAAAGTCCGGGGAAAATCACCAAAAGTGATTTAGGTAAAACCTTTGCTAATATGACTCCAAAAAGTGCAGCCACTGTACTTTTGCAAATGCAATCCATTACACCTAACAAAGTGTTGGATATTTTTAATGCGATGGACACGGCAAATCGTTCAAAAGTATTGTCTGCCCTAGCGGATCTTTCCAAAGAAACGGCAGCATCGATATCGGCCAAATTGGCGCCGTAAATTATAAGCTATTGAAAGGAGGTGAAAAAAAATGGGAAATGCAAATGCAATAGCTATTGTTTCACCGCAAGCCCCTGCTGCAATTGTTGGAGCGACAACCGCAGGTTCTAGCAAGAATACAGTTCAATCCTCATTGACAGCAAACGGGAAAGCAACAAAATCTTTTACGGACATATTAGGCCAAACGCAAACCAGTGACAAGACGAATCAACAAGGCGATGCGGCAGCAAGCATTGAGGCATTGCTTAAGGGTCTATCCCCGGCTTTAATCATGGCACTGCTCTCGCAAGTGCAATTAACTGATGCAGGGAAAACTGGCGAGAACAAAACGGATAATGTGGATGCTTTAGCCGTAAAAGCACTACAAGACTTAGGAAATCAATCGGATGATGCTTTAAATCAATTACTTGGAAGCGGTGCTTTTCAACAATGGCTGTTAAAAGTAAGTGATTTGTTATCCTCGATGAATTCCGGTAAAGATGCAACGACGGATACAGAGAAATCGTTAAACAGTATCCTTTCTGCGCCATCCTCTACTGAACAAGCTTTACCGAAAAATGCTGTGCAAGCGAAAGCAATTATGAATCAATTCATGTCAGCATTGGATCAGAATAAACAAAGCCTTTTATTTCAGCAATTAGTCGAAAACTTCCAAGAAATCGTCAGTCCTTTGTTTTCCAAACAATTGGCTCCGACAACAGCGGGAAATTCGACAAAAGGATCAGATGGAATTAAGGGTGCAAAGGATGTATCCAAAGCAACGGTCATTAGTGAATTAAAGGTACCGACTTCGGGACTAAGCTCTAATTCGACAAAAGGACCAGATGAAATTAAGGGTACAAAGGAAGTATCCAAAGCAACGGTCATTAGTGAATTAAAGGTATTGACCTCGGGAATAAGCTCTAATTCGCCAGTGTCTGCATCAACTTTAAAAGAAGCAGCTTCTGATTTGGCTTTTAAAGTGCAGATGTTGCAAACGAATAAGCCATTTTCTAAATTCGAATCTTTAACAGCTAAAAGCGGAATTGCTGACAGAATGATGCAAACGGCTTTGGAAGCTGGAATCAGTATTGACGATTCTCCAATTTCCGATGTACAGGAGCCTGTTGCAAACACAACATTGCCTTTACAAAATCTAATCCAAATGGCGCAAAATGAATACGTAAAAACTTTACCCACAGTTACTTCGCAGAGCTTCGTGCAAGATATGAGCCAATTTGTTTTGAAAAACATGAAAAGTGGACCAGAAAACTTCTCAGAAGTCCGGTTGTCCTTATCGCCAGAGAATTTGGGTCAAGTTGACGTCAAGCTTACCATGCATAATGGTCAATTAGTGGCACATTTCGCGGCACAAACTGCATTGGGAAAAGATATGTTAGAAGGACAGTTATCACAGTTGAAGCTATCTTTACAAAACCAAGGTTTGCAAGTTGAACGACTTGAAGTTACGCAAAATAGCAGCCTACAATCAAGTTTATTTCAAGATCAAAGGCAGCAGCAATTTGCACAACAATTTGCCAATCAGAATAAAGGCAAATACAATGGTTTGGACGTTAGCGAAGACAGCTTTTCCGTTGAGATGGCAAATGTGGCTAAACTCAGCAGTGCTTATGGAAGCGGTTTTGATGTAACAGCTTAAAAAGGTATTTATTCCATCTTGAGGAGGTGAAACAATGTCAACCGCCCCCACAGGGAATGTTTCACAACTTATTTCAAACTCGACAAGTGGCACTTCCACAAAACCCGCAAACAGCACATTGGGAAAAGATGATTTCTTGAAAATTTTGATTACGCAGCTGCAAAATCAAGATCCATCTCATCCACTTGAGGATAAAGAATTTATCGCTCAGATGGCTCAATTTACGTCAGTGGAACAACTAACCAACATGACAACTCAACTTACAGCGCTTCGTCAATCGCTTGGTTTATCGCCAGGGCTTATTGGCAAAGAGATTAGTTGGAACAGTACAGATTCAACGGGTACGAGCACGATTAAAAGCGGAGTTGTTGATGCATTAAGCTTTAAAAATGGTATGCAGTACGCTGGTGTGAATGGAGAGGAGGTTACTTTGGATCAAATTACGGAAATTAAGAATCCAGAGTAAAAAAAATGACTGATAAAATTTCTATTGGGCAGCTTTATCCTACTGCTGTATCTCCTGCATCTTTGCGTCAAACGAAGTCGACGGTTGATCTTGATCAAACAAACGGTAAATCTTTTCAGCAAATTTTCCAAGATAAAATAGTGCGTCTGAGTCAACATGCAGAGCAAAGGCTTCAACAACGCGGTATTCAAATTCAACCGGATCAAATGGCAAAAATTGAATCTGCGATTGATAAAGCGGCAGCAAAGGGTTCGAAAGATTCACTCATTTTATTCAAAGACATGGCATTGATCGTGAATGTCAAGAATAGAACAATCGTAACCGCAATGGATGGCTCTTCTATGAAGGACAATGTATTCACGCAGATTGACAGTGCAGTAGTTATTTCCTAAAGAATAGGCTGGACCTTTATTGGAAGCCTAGGTTGTGGATCGACAGAAGCAACCGTTAATTAAAGACCAATATTCACAATACGTTGAGGAGGACAAAAATATGTTAAGATCTTTATATTCAGGCGTTTCAGGAATGCGCGGTTTTCAAACGAAACTAGATGTTATCGGCAATAATATTGCCAATGTAAATACAACGGGTTTTAAAATGGGTCGCGTTATGTTTAAAGATATTTTAAGCCAAACAGTTGGCGGAGTTACTGCCCCTGATGGTTTAAATCAAGGTGGCGTCAATGCTAAACAGATTGGATTAGGCTCTGCGATAGGCTCGGTCGATACTATCTTCACTCCGGGTAGTGCGCAAACAACCAATAATCCAACAGATTTGCGGATTGATGGAGATGGATTTTTCGCAATTAAGTCAAACCTTGACGCAACTGTACCTTTTTTAACAAGAGACGGTAATTTTAAAATCGATGCAAATAGAGATCTTGTGACTGCTGATGGTATGTTTGTTATGGGTGCCAATGATTCAGGTAAAATAACCTTACCAGACACAGTAACCGCTTTTACAATCGGACAAGATGGTAAAATTATTGGCGTTGATAATACAGGAACTTCGACGGATACAGGATTACAAATCGGTCTTCTTAAAGTGACAAATCCGTCTGCTTTAGAGAAAATTGGTGGGAATTTGTACCGTACAAACTCAAATGCTGATGCAAATGCTACTCCAGCAACAATCGCTCCTAATGATACAACGCTTGGTACAGGTGCAATTATTTCAGGTCAATTGGAAATGTCAAATGTTGACTTAACTTCTGAATTTACTGAAATGATTATTGCGCAGCGTGGATTTCAATCTAATTCGCGTATTATTACGACTTCTGATGAAATTTTACAAGAAATTGTGAATCTTAAACACTAAGATTTGACATGAAATGACGGGGTGAAAATCTTCACCCCGCCCATTTCATAATGGAGGGAAAAAGTTGATTTCTGTTACACGCTTAAATGGAAAAACAATCACGATTAATGCACTATTGATTGAAACAATTGAAGATACTCCAGATACCATGCTTACATTAACTACAGGGAAAAAAATTATGGTTCTCGAGAAGGTAACAGATGTGGTAAGCTTAGTGCAAAGCTATTTGCAATTGATCGGTTTGGTAAATGGATCGATCAAAAGTTTATACATAGAGGAGGAATCATAGGTGTTTAAAAAATTGTTGCCTTTTATCATCGCTATACTTATTGTGATTACCTTGATTCTTACTGCAACTTTCTTTTTGTGGGATATGCTTAATAAGAATAAGACGACAGATGATCCGACAGCAAAAGCTGTCAGTTCCGTGAAAAATGTCTCTCCTAAGCCATTGACTGCTGCAAAGGCTAAAGCATTAACTGTCGTATTGAAGGATATAACGACGAATCTGGCCACAAAAGATAAGATGATTGTCGTTGGGTTTGCATTTGTTCTGGATAGCACGAAAGCGATGGATGAGTTTAATAATTTGGACGTGAAAGTCAAATCGATTATTAATCAAACCTTAGCTGATTTGACAGTAGAAGAAGTCAGTGGAGCTAAAGGTCAAGATAATTTAACCTCTATGCTGATGAACAAAATTAATGCCATCATGAAAGATGGAAAAGTAACTGAAATTAATATTCCCAATATAATTACTCAATAATTACGGGTTTACGATTTATTTAAAGGAGGTGACTCTATTGGTTGACGTACTCTCGCAAAATGAGATTGATGCCTTGCTTGCGGCGCTTTCATCTGGTGAGATGGATGCAGAAGAATTAAAAAAAGAAGAAACGCAGAAGAAAGTGCGATCTTATGATTTTAAGAGGGCTACGAGATTCTCTAAAGATCATCTTCGCAGTTTGACACGTATCCATGAAAATTTTGCTCGTTTATTAACGACCTATTTTTCTACACAATTAAGAACATTTGTACAAATTAATGTTGTACAGGTTGAGCAGCTCCCTTATGATGAATTCATTCGTTCGATTCCCAAAATGACAATCTTGAATATTTTCGAGGCGGATCCTTTGGAGGGAAGAATGGTTTTGGAGGTTCATCCCAATGTAGCTTATGCGATGTTGGATCGATTATTAGGTGGTAATGGGACCTCTCCTACCAAAATTAATGCGTTGACCGAAATCGAAACGATTATTATGGAAAGAATCTTTAGTAGAGCATTAGAAACTTTGCAAGAAGCTTGGAAAACGGTTGCTGATGTTTTTCCTAGTTTGGAAGCATTGGAGACTAATCCGCAATTTATGCAAATCGCTTCTGCTAATGACACGATCGCATTGATTTCCTTAAGTACCAAAATTGGCGATACAACAGGGATGATTAATTTATGTATTCCGCATGTTGTAATTGAACCGATTATGCCGCGTTTATCGGTGCATCATATGTTTGTAACTCACAAGAAAATTAAATCTACTGAAGAAACTGAAGCATTACAAACAAGAGTTAATAAAGCTAAGCTGTCCATTATTGCTGAGTTGGGAAATTCTCAGATTTCGATTAGGGAGTTTCTTGGTCTAACTGTCGGGGATGTAATCAGCTTAGATACAAAGGTTGACGAAGGTTTGCATGTTAAAATTGGTGATAAATTAAAGTTCATCGGAAGTCCTGGTACGGTAAAAGGTAGGGTTGCACTTCAAATTAATGAGATTGTAAATGAAGGGGTGGAAGAAGATGACGAATAATAAAGATTATTTGTCTCAAGAGGAGATTGACGCATTGCTGAATCAATCATCAGATGATTCAGCAGCGGGTCAACCAGCAGCGGGTCTAGATAGTTATTTATCCTCTTTAGAACAAGATGCATTGGGTGAGATTGGGAATATTACTTTCGGTAGTGCAGCAACCGCACTTTCAACTTTGCTTGGCAAAAAGGTAGATATTACAACGCCTAAAGTTTCCATGATTACGCAGGAAGAATTGCAAGATGAATTTCCGGTTCCGCATGTAGCTGTACATGTGAATTATATTGACGGTTTCCATGGTACGAATTTATTAGTGATTAAAACTCAGGACGCACAAGTTATTGCCGATTTAATGATGGGCGGTGATGGTACTGGACAACTTGGAGAATTAAGCGATATACATATTAGCGCGGTTCAAGAAGCAATGAACCAAATGATGGGATCTTCCGCTACTTCGATGTCAACCATTTTTAACCGTTTTGTAAACATTTCACCTCCTGGAATTAATATTCTTAATTTGTCAGGCGGACAGGGTAACCAAGAAATCGCAGCGGAAGATGTTTTTGTTAAAATTTCCTTTCGTTTAATTATAGGTGATTTAATTGATTCAACGCTCATGCAGCTTTTACCAATTTCTTTTGCAAAAGATATGGTTTCCATATTAATGGGTGATAGTGAAATGGTGGAAGAACCTCCTGTAAAGGCGCCGACTGTTCAACAACCGCCAACAGCTCAACCACAACCAATATACGAACAACCAATGTATCAACAACCCATGCAGCAACAACCCATGCAGCAACAACCAATGTATCAACAACCCATGCAGCAACAACCGATGTATCAACAGCCTCAAGCTCCTGCTGCATATGGGAATATGATGAATCGGAATGTAAATGTTCAACCAGTTCAGTTTAGTAATCTAACTTCTGGACCTGGAATGCAAGCGGATGATACTAATCTGGGGCTGCTTTTGGATATCCCGTTAAAAGTTACGGTTGAGCTTGGAAGAACGCAGAAGGTGATCAAGGATATTCTAGAGCTGTCCCAAGGCTCGATTATCGAATTGGACAAGCTTGCTGGTGAACCTGTAGACATATTGGTAAATAACAAGCTTATTGCAAAAGGTGAAGTAGTTGTTATTGATGAAAACTTTGGGGTTCGTGTCACGGATATAATTAACCAGTGGGATCGAATTCAAAAGTTACAATAATTATATTCTAGGAGGATTGTTTATTAATGGCTAACAGAATTTTAGTTGTAGACGATGCAGCATTTATGAGAATGATGATCCGAGATATTTTGACAAAGAATGGTTATGAAGTATGTGGAGAAGCAAATGATGGTGCACAAGCAATTGAAAAGTTCAAAGAAGTTAAACCTGACTTGATTACAATGGATATTACAATGCCGGAGATGGATGGCATCGCCGCTTTGAAAGAAATAAAAAAACTAGACCCCAATGCAAAGGTAGTTATGTGTTCGGCTATGGGACAGCAAGCGATGGTTATTGATGCAATACAAGCAGGAGCAAAGGATTTTATAGTTAAGCCCTTTCAGCCAGACCGTGTTATTGAGGCGATTAAAAAGACTTTGGGATAATAATAGAGTTTGGAACTTAGCGTAAACCGAAAGGAATGTAAAGATTGAAAAGACGATTTAAATCACGTTTCATTCTCATATCACTTTTGTGCGCAATGGGTTGGTTCAGTTTTATTCCTACTAGTTTCGCAGACGAACCCACACCAGGTTTTAAAACAGTTAGTAGCAGCTGGGATTCTATTAGAATGGTGATGTGGGTCATATTTTGCCTTATCCTTATTATCGGCTTATTCTTTTTGATCATTAAGATGGTTGCTCAGAAAAATAAAATGATGATGTCCGGTCGTTCAATTAAAACGATTGGCGGAGTATCATTGGGTCAAAATAAATCAGTACAGGTCGTGGAAATAGGTCATTCGCTTTATGTGGTTGGAGTAGGCAATAATATTCAGCTTATATCAAAGATAGACGATGAGGATGAGGTTGAGTATATTCGAGATCATATACAATCACGCGGCACTAATGAATTTCCAGCATTTCAATCAATAGGTAAATGGTTTAAAGGGCTAAGAAATCAACAAATTATCGAAGAAGAAGAAGATCTATCAAATTCCTTTCAACATGTATTTCAAGAAAAAATGGAACGTATTTCGAATCGCAAGCAAAGAGTAGATGAATTATTTCAGAATGATAATGATGATGATCGGTTGAATGATAAATAATGAAAAATAAACTTCTTCTTATGTTGGTTTTAACTTTTTTATTCACTTTTGTTTCAGCATCCGTTGTTTTTGCGGCAGATCAACCGAATACAAATGTATTACCAGACATTCATATCGATATTGGAAATAATACTACAGGGACCACAGGAACTACGGGAACTACGGGAACTACGGGAACTGGTAATTCCTCAAGTACAATCTCGATTATTTTATTAATTACAGTACTGAGTATTGCACCAGCCATATTAGTTCTGATGACTAGTTTTACGCGAATTGTGATCGTATTAGGTTTTGTGAGAACTTCTCTGGCTACTCAGCAGATGCCGCCGAATCAGGTTATTATCGGTTTAGCTTTGTTTATGACACTTTTCGTCATGTCGCCGACTTTAAGCGATATTAATAAGGTAGCACTGCAGCCTTATCTAAAAGGAACAATAACGCAAACAACTGCCTTAGAAAAAGCAGCAATACCAATGAAGCAATTTATGGGGAAACAGGTTAGAGAAAAAGATCTAAAGCTTTTTTTAGACTATTCGAAGGCTCAGAAGCCAACAGGAATTGATGATACTCCATTGACGGCCTTAATTCCCGCATATGCGATAAGTGAATTAAAAACTGCTTTTGAGATGGGCTTCATGATATTTATTCCTTTTTTAGTGATTGATATGGTCATTTCCAGTACCCTGATGGCGATGGGAATGATGATGCTTCCACCCGTTATGATTTCACTTCCTTTCAAAATATTATTATTTATCCTCGTAGATGGTTGGTATTTGGTAGTTAAATCCTTGTTGTTAAGCTTTAAAACGTGAACCGGATAAAGAGGGGAATGCAATGGGATCAGAGTTTGTCATTCAATTGGCAGGGCAAGCCGTTTATACGGTGCTTAAAGCGAGTGCACCTATGCTCATTGTTGGTTTAGTCGTTGGATTGATTATCAGTATATTTCAAGCAACAACACAAATTCAAGAGCAAACGTTAGCATTTGTGCCAAAGATCGTAGCTGTATTATTCTCCATTCTTATATTTGGTCCATGGATATTAAACACTTTAGTTGATTTTACTTATAACATCATGAATAACCTTTACAAATATATTGGGTAGGCTGTGAATAGATGGGGTATATTCTGCAATATTTGCCTAATCTTTTGTTAGTTTTTTGTCGAATTACATCATTTTTTGTCGTCGCTCCTGTTTTTTCTTCTAAAAATGTACCGAACCAATTTAAAATAGGCTTATCTTTTTTCATTACATTAATTGCCTTTTCTGCAATGGATAAAGCGAGTATTTCTATTGATGGTTTCTTTTTGGTTTCGCTTATGAAAGAAATTGTAATTGGATTGCTACTTGGATTTGTCGGCTATCTTTTTTTTACAGTCGTACAAATTTCCGGGTCTTTCATAGATATGCAAATGGGTTTCAGCATGGCAAATATTATTGATCCAATGACTGGAGCGCAAACCCCAATACTTGGTAATTTAAAATTTATGCTCGCTGTTCTGTTATTTCTAACTATGGATGGGCACCATTATTTGATTCATGCCATTATCGATAGTTATAAATGGGTACCTATTTCTAATGATGCATTTGCCCATATCTATAATGGGCAAGTATCCGATTTCCTGTTGAAGACGTTTTCAACCGTTTTTTCTTTAGCTTTTCAGATGGCAGCTCCCATGATAGCGGCATTATTTTTAGTTGACGTTGGGTTGGGGATTTTAGCTAAAACAGCGCCGCAATTTAACGTATTTGTCATTGGAATGCCATTGAAAGTATTAATTGGTTTTGTTTTATTAACATTATTTATTCAAGGATTCTTAGTGCTTTTTTCCGATTTGTTTGCTTCCATGTTTAGCTCAATGCAAAAGCTTTTGGAATTATTAGCAGGTTCTAGCTCGTAATTTTCATTTAAAGCCGCAGTACATGTAGGAGGTTAATCCGTGTCGCAGTTTCAATTGCAACTCGATCTTCAGTTGTTTGCCCAAGAGAAGACGGAATCTGCTACACCTAAGAAAAGAGAAGACGCAAGAAAAAAAGGGCAAGTTGCCAAAAGTATGGATTTACCGGGCGCATTAATATTGTTTTTTACATTTCTTTCTTTTTTAATGTTTGGCGGCTTTTTAAAACAACATTTTGTGAAATTGTTTACAGTTACTTTTAATGATTACTTGCTATCGGGAGTATCCATTGATAATGTAACTTCGCTCTTTGGAAAATTAATGTGGGAAGGTTTTATTATGTTGTCTCCCATTTTTGTCGGGACAGTCGTAATTGCCCTTCTAGCTAATTATTTGCAAATAGGATTTCTTTTTACTGGAGATCCGCTTTTGATGAAATTTAGTAAAATCAATCCTCTCGAAGGCGCAAAGAGAATATTTAGTGTGAAGACATTGGTTGACTTTTTAAAATCTTTGTTAAAAGTAAGTATAGTCGCAATAGTCGTTTATTTCACGATATCTGGACAAAAAGAAGAGCTTATGAAGTTATCTCATTATTCATTAGAAAATTCGTTAAGCTACATTTCTTCTATCACTGTAAAGCTTGGTATTGAAATAGGGCTTATTCTTGTTATATTGGCGATTTTTGATTATGTATTTCAAAAATACGAGCATGAAAAAAGTTTGAAGATGTCAAAGCAGGATATTAAAGATGAATATAAGAAGTCAGAAGGCGATCCCTTAATTAAAGGGAAAATAAAAGAAAGACAAAGAAAATTAGCGATGCAGCGTATGATGCAGGAAATACCTAAAGCAGATGTAGTAATCACAAACCCAACTCATTTTGCGATAGCATTAAAGTATAATGCGCAGGCGATGGAAGCTCCAAAAGTAATCGCAAAAGGTAAGGATTATATTGCTCTTAAGATAAAAGAGATTGCCAAAGATAATGGTATAATAATGATGGAAAATAAACCTCTGGCAAGAGCTTTATATGACCAAGTCGAATTAGGACAGTCGATTCCAGCGGATTTGTTTCAAGCGGTTGCAGAAGTATTAGCTTATGTATATAAAATTAAGGGCAAAACCAAATCGTAAAGAAAGGGGCCTCAAACAATGCGAATCAGGGACTTATCCATTTTGATCGGAATTATTGGTATCGTTTTAATGATGGTAGTTCCCATTCCGATTCCATTGTTGAGTTTTCTTCTTATAATCAATATTTCATTAGCCTTAGTTATTTTATTGGTTTCGATGAATACACAAGAAGCTTTACAGTTCTCTATCTTTCCTTCTTTACTACTTATTACTACCCTTTTTCGTTTGGCGTTAAACATTTCGACAACACGTAATATTTTGGCGAAGCATGAAGCAGGAAATGTCGTTTCTACCTTTGGATCTTTCGTTTCTGAAGGTAATATTGTCGTAGGATTAGTTGTGTTTCTTATTCTCGTGATTGTACAATTTATTGTTATTACTAAAGGTGCGGAACGGGTAGCGGAGGTTGGCGCCAGATTTACTTTGGATGCAATGCCGGGGAAACAGATGAGTATTGATGCTGACTTGAATTCTGGCTTAATCAACGAACAGCAAGCGAGAGAACGCCGCAAGAAAATTGAAAAAGAAGCAGATTTTTACGGAGCCATGGACGGTGCCAGTAAATTTGTTAAAGGCGATGCTATTGCAGGTATTATAATTCTCGTTATCAACTTAATCGGTGGACTTATTATCGGAATGACTATGGGTGGGATGTCTTTTGCAGACGCGGCTTCCACATTTTCTGTGCTTACAATAGGGGATGGACTCGTTAGTCAAATTCCCGCTTTGCTTATCTCAACCGCTGCGGGTTTAATTGTTACAAGATCTGCTTCTGAAGGGAATTTGGCATCGGATTTGACAGAACAGCTTTTTTCGTACCCTCGACTATTATATATTGTTTCTGGAACGATCTTTTTATTAGGTACTTTCACACCTATTTCATATTTCACAGCGTATCCCATTGCGATAATTCTGTATATTTCAGCAAGAAATATGCAAAAGAAATTAAATCGAAAAGAAGTAGAGGACTACCAAAAAGAAGAAGAACAGCAAATTGAAGAAGTTCGCAGCCCGGAAAGTGTGATTAGTTTGTTACAGGTTGATCCGATCGAATTTGAGTTCGGATACGGTTTAATTCCATTAGCAGATACGCAGCAAGGCGGAGATTTGTTAGACCGAATTATCTTGATTCGAAGACAATGTGCACTTGAATTGGGAGTAGTTGTACCCGTTATCCGTATTCGCGACAATATTCAACTAAAACCGAATGAATATGTCATAAAAATTAAAGGAAATATGGTAGCTCGTGGTGAATTATTACTTAATCACTATTTGGCGATGAGTCCAGGAATAGACGATGATTCCATTTCCGGAATTGAAACAACGGAACCAGCGTTTGGACTGCCTGCTATATGGATTGATGAAGCTATGAAAGAGCGAGCTGAACTATCAGGATATACAGTCGTTGATCCGCCTTCGGTTGTAGCTACACATTTAACCGAAATTATTAAGAGACATGCGCACGAGCTTGTAGGACGTCAAGAAACAAAGACTTTGGTCGAGAGCATCAAAGAGACATATCCTGCATTGGTTGATGATTTGATTCCGAATATGCTGTCGATTGGTGATGTTCAAAAAGTATTAGCTAAACTATTGCGCGAAAAAATTTCCGTTCGCGATTTAGTGACTATTTTGGAAACATTGGCCGATAATGGCGGCTATACTAAAGACCCGGAAATTTTAACAGAATATGTTCGCCAATCTCTTTCACGACAGATTACACAGCAATATGCATCGACGGGGAATCCTTTAAAAGTAATTACTGTGGGTCCTACTTTAGAAAAGCGAATAGCTGAAGCAGTACAACAATCGGATCAAGGCTCTTATCTAGCTCTGGATCCTTCTTCTTCACAAATGATTTACCATCGTTTAAACGAACAAGTCAATAAAGCGATTCAAGCAGGACAGCAGCCAGTCATTCTTACCTCGCCAACGATACGCATGTACTTAAGGCAATTGTTGGAACGCTCAATGCAGGATATTCCTGTACTATCCTATAGTGAGTTAGAGCCAAGCGTTGAAATTCAAAGCATGGGGGTAGTGAATTTATGAGAGTGAAAAAATATATCGTGGATTCCATGCCGGACGCATTGCAAAAAATTCGCAATGATCTTGGAAAAGATGCCGTAATTTTGAATACAAAGGAAATTCGCATCGGTGGATTTTTAGGTTTTTTTTCAAAAAAGAAAATTGAAGTGATTGCTGCTACGGATACCGGATCACCACTGTCAACTGCGAAAACCAAACCTATTATTAGGAATGAAGCAAATATCGGTCATTCGCAGCTAGCCGCTACAACGATATTAAATCAAATTTCATCTGTTGCAGTATTGGAAGAGCCATTACCTTACGTACCAGATGTTATATTTGCAAATGCGCCTACTCCGCCTGTTATTAAAGAAACACCAATGGCAAAAGATGAAACAACGATTTTAGCCGAATTACGGCAAATGAAAGATATGATGAATAAACTTTCATCACGTTCACAAATATTAGTTGAAGAACGTCATCCCGTATTGATAGAATTGGAAGATCAATTGCTTTCTCAAGAAGTGGATCCAAACCTGATACAGCAAACACTATTCCGTATTCAAGAAGAATTAGAAGCTTCTAATGAAGAAATGAATCGAGAAAATGCGTACGCAATTGCCAAAAAACATTTATTACAAACGATTAAATCGGATATTCCCAAGAATATTGGTTTAGATACGAAAGTCGTTCATTTTGTAGGGCCTACTGGTGTAGGGAAAACAACAACAATCGCTAAATTAGCCGCTGAACAAGTGTTAAAGCATCATCGAAAAGTTGGTTTTATTACTTCCGATACATACCGGATTGCGGCAGTAGAACAATTAAAGACCTATGCAACAATATTAAATATACCTTTAGAAGTTGTTTTTTCACCCCAGGATTTAAATAAAGCATTTCAGCAATTGCATGATCGAGATGTTATTTTTATGGACACAGCGGGTCGTAATTTCCGAAATGAAATGTATGTTTCTGAATTGCATGCCCTAATTCAAAATAAAGGTAAAAGTGAAACCTTCTTGGTATTAAGTTTAACAACTAAATATAAGGATATGAAAGTCATTACGGATAATTTTTCAAAGTTCAATTTAGATAAAGTATTATTTACTAAATTGGACGAGACAGATTCTTATGGCGCCATTGTTAATTTATTGAATGACTTCCCACTTCAGCTTTCTTATGTTACGAATGGACAGAACGTACCGGACGATATTTCCGCGGCAGATGAGAATACGATCATTGGCCTGATAATGGGGGCAACCAGCGATGAATGATCAGGCACAAAGCTTAAGAGATTTGATGATGGTTCAATCGCAAAAGGATGGACGCGTAAGAACAACAAAGGTAATTACAGTTACTAGCGGCAAAGGTGGGGTAGGCAAATCGAACTTTACACTTAATTTTGCCTTAACACTGCAAACAAGAGGATATAAAGTTCTTGTATTTGATGCTGATATAGGTTTAGCTAATATTGATGTACTCATGGGAATTTCACCAAAATTTAATTTGTATCATTTACTTAAACGGGAAAAGACAATTTGGGAAATTATTCATAAGGGATATCATGATTTAGAATTTATTGCTGGGGGGTCTGGCTTTAGTGACCTATTGCGATTATCTGAACAAGAGTTAGAATATTTTGCTCAACAAGTTAGCGAGTTAAATGGTCATGTTGATTTCATCATTTTTGATACGGGTGCCGGATTGTCGAAAGAAACGTTAAAGTTCATTTTAGCGGCACAGGAAACAATAGTTGTGACAACACCTGAACCGACATCGATAACAGATGCTTATGCAATCATAAAAATGGTTCACAATATGGATTATCAAGTCCCTTTTCGTCTAGTAGTTAATCGTGTTACAGACGATAAAGAAGGCAAATATACAGCTGATAAAATCAGTTTAGTTGCAAAAAGATTTCTACAATTGGAAATTCCAACGCTTGGTTATGTTCCAGATGATATTCAAGTTTCTAAGGCAGTAAAAAAACAAGTACCGTTTACAATCGCATTTCCAAATAGCCTTGCTTCTAAAAGTATTCATGAGCTTGCTGATCATTTTATTAATGGTCAAAATGTGTCAGAGAATCAAGAGGTTTCTGGTGTGAAAGGGTTTTTAAGTAAAATGATTAAACTTCTCAAATAGCAAGCAGCTTTCTGGACAAAATGGTTTCTTACATCATGAAGGAGGGGAGAGTACATGCCGCCCTATACAGTACTCGTTGTGGATGATTCAATATTTATGCGGAAATTAATCTCAGATATAATTTCGGAAAATCCGCTTTATCAAGTCATAGCCACAGCTAAAAATGGTCGAGAAGCGGTAGAGAAAACAATAACGCATAAACCGGATGTTATTACAATGGATGTTGAAATGCCTGAAATGGATGGATTGCAAGCTTTGAAAATAATCATGAAGGAAAATCCAACGCCTGTTATTATGTTGAGTAATTTAACAAAAGCTGGTGCGAACGAAACGATCCAAGCACTTGAATGGGGAGCCATTGATTTTGTTAAAAAACCTTCGGGATCTATATCTTTAGACTTACATAAAGTGAAATCCTTACTTTTTGAAAAGTTAGAAATAGCCGTTTCTTCAAAAGTGAGTAAGAACACTTCACTAACCGGTGCTATCCAGCGTAACGCTTCCTATATAAAAAGAACTCCTGCTTTTGGATTTAATCATATTGTTGCCGTTGGAACATCTACAGGTGGACCGAGAGCATTGCAGCAATTATTAAGTGGGATTCCCGAAGCTTTTCCGGCTCCGATCGTAATCGTCCAGCACATGCCGCCTAATTTCACAAAATCGTTGGCGCAAAGACTGGATACGATATCGAATATAAATGTGGTTGAAGCTGAAGACGGCCTACCTTTAGAAGCAAGTACAGCATATTTAGCGCCTGGCGGATTTCATATGAGGGTTTATAAAGACGGGACGAAAAACTATTGTCTCCGCACCTCAAAGGAAGATCCTCGTTCTGGGCATCGACCATCGGTAGATATTCTTTTTGAATCACTAGTTCCCTTTACAGAACTGAAGAGACATGTAATTCTTATGACAGGGATGGGAAGTGATGGAGCAAAAGGAATGTTGGCATTAAAAAATGCTGGAGCAATGTCGACCATTGCTGAATCCGAAGAAACTTGTGTTGTGTTTGGAATGCCAAGAGCAGCAATTGAACTGCAATGTGTGAAATACATCTTGCCACAACAAAAAATTGCTGAACAATTGGTTTTGGAGGTTATGAAATAAACGGCATTTATTGAAACTTACGGAGGTGTATGCAATTGGAATTAAATCAATACCTTTCAATGTTTATTGATGAATCGAAAGAGCATTTGCAGGCTTTGAATGAAAATCTTTTAAATTTGGAACAAAATCCAAATGATGTCGCTATTGTTCATAATATTTTCCGCTCTGCCCATACGTTAAAAGGAATGTCAGCAACAATGGGGTTTGAGGATATTGCTTCATTGACTCATCAAATGGAGAATGTACTTGATTTACTGCGTAATTTGAAATTACAAATGGATCCTGTGATTTTTGATTGCTTGTTCAAAAGTACTGACGCATTAGAAGCAATGGTTGAAGATATTGTGCAAGGGGGTACAGGGAGAGCGGATGTTTCGCATATTGTTACAATACTGAAATCCATAGTTTCAGGCGATCACTTGAAAGGCACTCCTTCTGTCAAAGAAGCTGTAAATGAAAGTTTACCTGCTATTGTCATCGATGAATATCAGTATTCAGTATTGGAGCAAGCCATTTCTTCAGGTCATCAAGTATTTTATGTGGAAGTCGCCGTTCGAGATGATTGTGTTTTAAAAGCTGCAAGAGCCTACATGGTTTTTGATGTTTTTGAACGTAATGGTGAAGTAATTAAATCGACACCTTCTGTTGAAGAAATTGAACAAGAAAAATTTGAAAAAGTTTTTTCTGTATACTTTATTTCGAATATCTCACAAGAAGAATTGGAAAAAACCATTGCTAATGTTTCAGAAATTGAGAGTGTGAATGCAACAGCTATTGATAAAGAAAGCTTGAAGCAAGTAACAAGAGAAAACTTTAATGCTAATGAAAATATCGGTAAAGCAAAAGAAGAGACAGCTGCTTCGAGCGTAAAAGAATTGATGACAGCTGCTCCTTCGAAAGATGCTGCTATCCAAACGGGTGCTGCAGCGAATGCTAACGCTCCTGTTTCAAACAGAACCATACGTGTCGATATTGAACGATTGGATTCATTAATGAATTTATTTAGCGAGCTGCTCATTGATCGTGTGCGATTGGAACAGCTATCAAGCGAAATTCGCAGGAATGATTTAATAGAAACTGTTGAGCATATGTCTAGAGTAAGCAGTGACTTGCAAAACATTGTTCTCAAATTACGGATGGTTCCAGTAGATACCGTATTCAATCGCTTTCCAAGAATGATACGAGATATTGCCAAGTCGTTGGATAAAAAAGTAGATTTGGTCATAACAGGTGCGGACACTGAATTAGATAGAACGGTAATCGATGAAATTGGAGATCCCTTGGTGCATTTATTACGTAATGCAGTTGATCATGGCGTTGAACCAATTACAGATCGGATCGCTGCTGGTAAAAAAGAAACAGGCACGATTAATCTTCGTGCTTTTCATAGTGGAAATCATGTATTTATTGAAATTGAGGAAGATGGCAGAGGAATCAATCGCGAGAAAGTGCTGAAAACCGCTGTTAAAAACGGTGTTGTTACTGCAGATCAAGCGAATAAGATGTCTGATGAAGAAGTATATCAATTGCTTTTTGCTTCAGGGTTCAGCACAGCGGATAAAATATCCGACATTTCTGGACGTGGTGTTGGTCTTGATGTAGTCAAGACGAAGATTCATTCTTTGGGTGGACATGTTAGCATTGAATCCAAACTTGGTTCTGGAACGAAGTTTTCAGTGCAATTACCCCTTACACTATCGATCATTTCTGCAATGCTGCTTAGAGTGGAAAATGAGAAATATGCCATTCCACTATCTTCAATCGTGGAAACAGCGGTCATTCAAAAGGATCAAATTCGTCACGTTCAGGGAAATATTTATATTGATTATCGCAATAGTATTATTCCGTTAATTGCCCTTAGCACAATATTTAATGTACCTAAGGATGATAGCGAGGAAACAAAGGAAACAGAAATCGTTGTGGTCAAAAAAGGTGAAAAACTTGCTGCGCTAGTTGTAAACGAGTTTATTGGTCAGCAAGAAATTGTTTTGAAAACGCTTGGGAAATATTTATCCAATGTTTTTGCTGTTTCTGGCGCTACTATATTGGGAGATGGACAAGTTGCTTTAATTATTGATACGAATGCATTGATTAAATAATTATATTTTACTTAATGGAGGTACTTAATATGGGCGAAGAAATCAAAGTAATCGTTTTTGCACTTGGAAGTGAAGAGTATGGTGTAGAAGTGGAGAAAGTAAGAACGATTGAAAGAATGCAGCCGATTACACGTGTACCTAAAACGTTATCTTTTATTAGGGGGGTAATTAATTTAAGAGGTATCGTTATTCCTATTATTGATTTAAGGGAACGCTTTGGCATGCCGCAAAAAGAGTATTCTGAAAATACGCGAATTATAATTGTTGCTGCAAATGATCTTGAAGTTGGTTTGATCGTTGATTCGGCAAATGATGTCATTGACGTAGATTCAGATGCCATTAATGATCCACCTGAAATTGTTGGCGGGATTAAAGCCAAGTATTTGCGCGGAGTAGCAAAAGTATCCGAGAGTCGTTTGCTAGTCTTATTAAATCTAAGCGAAGTCTTAAGTAAAAGTGAGATTAGCCAATTAGAAAAAATTGAGGAGTAGAACCTGTGAGTGAAATGAAACCATTTGCTGATTTTCACATGGACGTTCTTAAGGAAGTGGGTAATATTGGTGCTGGACATGCCGCAACCGCTTTATCGAGACTTCTGAATAAGCCTGTGGATATGCTTGTACCGACTGTGAGAATGGTTCCTTTTGAAGAAATTTCGAATAGTGTAGGTGGTTCAGAACAAGTCGTCATTGCTATCTTTCTTAGGGTCGAAGGAGAAACACCTGGAAACATATTTTTTATATTATCTCAAGAATCCGCAAAAAAAATGCTGAAAAACTTAGTCGGTATCGATGTTCAAAATGAAGGTCAATATTCGGAAATGGAAATATCTGCATTAAATGAAATTGGAAATATTCTCGCTGGATCATATTTAACTTCATTAGCTGATTTTACAAACTTATCTATGACACCAACTGTTCCATCATTAGCTATTGATATGGCAGGTGCTATTTTAAGCTATGGATTACTTCAATTCGGAGAAATGGGAGATCAAGCGCTCTTTATTGATACCAAATTTCTCGATGGTGTGGATGAAATTGAAGGACATTTCTTTTTGATCCCGGATCCAGAGTCTTTCCAGAAAATATTTTCAGCTTTAGGAGTATCCCCACAATGATTCAAGAAAATTTCATTAAAGTTGCTATGGCTGATCTGAATGTTGTTCATAAAAAGGGGATATTGAAAACAACAGGATTAGGTTCTTGTGTAGGCGTTACATTGTATGATCCAATAACCAAGATAGCAGGTATGGCTCATGTAATGCTTCCGTCTTCAGAAATTGCTAAGGAAGGGACGCTTAATATTGCGAAATATGCAGATACAGCGATTCCGGATATGATTGATAAAATGAAAGCTTTGGGCGCTTCCCTACAGAGAATGGAAGCTAAAATGGCCGGAGGAGCTCAGATGTTTGCTTTTTCAACAGGTCAAAGCGATACGATGAGAATCGGTCCGAGAAATACAGAATCCTGCAAAGGAATGCTACAAAAATTTGCAATACCATTAAAAGCTGAAGATACGGGTGGTAGTTATGGTAGAACAATTGAATTTAACTGCGAAACAGGGATTCTTCTTATTCGGAGCGTTCAAAATGGAATTAAGGAAATGTAACCGATGATTGGAACGATTCGCTGGAATATAGTGATAGGTGGATTTAGTTTTATTTTTACTTTTATGCTATCTTTTGCGAATAATGTATTTTCGACAGCGCTTGTGAGAAGTTTTTTGAGTGGATTAATCTTATTCTTTATTATATTTTTATTTAGATGGATTATGGGAACGATTATTTTCCCTTCCTCTATTATAGAAAATGATATGGGTAAAAAAATTGATTTTGTTACACCTGATGAATCTATTGAAATTCATCAACTTATGCGAACTGATAGCGAGACTGCTGCAGATGAACCATCCTTTGCACCGCTGAATCCGCCCAAATTAGTATCCAAGCATAATATGGATCCAGAAGAAATGGTTAAAGCACTTCGCCATATGTCAGAAGATTAAGGACGGTGATCGTTCATGATTACTCCAAAGCAATCTCATTTATCCAATATGGATTTGTGGAAACAGTGGAAGGATGAAGGATTGGTTGAGGCCAAAAAGACCTTGATTGAGCAATATATTCCTTTAGTAGATTTTGTTTCAAATCGATTAGCAATTGGTCTTCCGAAAAATATTTTTAAAGAGGATCTAGTAAGTTATGGTATAATGGGTTTAATAGATGCTATAGAAAAATTTGATCATCAAAGAGGTTTACAGTTTGAAACCTATGCATCGTGGAGAATTCGTGGTGCAATAATCGACGGTCTTCGACAAGGGGATTGGGTTCCTCGTTCCGTTCGCGAAAAAGCCAAAAAAATTGAAGATGCTTATCAAAAATTAGAACAACAGCATTTACGATCTGTTACGGATGCTGAGATCAGCGCTTACCTGCAAATTACACAAAGTGAATTTCAACAAATGCTGCAAGATGTTGCTATTACAACGATATGCTCGGTTGATGAGCCCATTCGAGAAGAAGAATCAGAAACCAGATTGTCACTTCTTATAGATGAAAAAGCAAAAAATCCGGAGTATAAAGTAAATGAGTTTTTTCTAAAAGAAACGTTAGCGAAAGCCATTGAACGGTTAACAGAAAAAGAACGAATTGTTGTATCTCTTTTCTATTTTGAAGAGCTTTCTTTAAGTGAAATAGCCGAGGTTATGTCTTTATCGCCTTCACGCATTTCTCAATTGCATTCCAAAGCAGTCCTAAGATTACGAGGATCGTTAAATAGATTTAAAGTGCAGCTATTTCATGAGCAGTAAGTGAAAGGAGAGTGAATTAAAATGAGTGATCAAATATTACCCATTGATTTTTATGTGAATGTGACTGTAGCTAATGATAAGCTTTCCGCGTCGATTCATTTTACGAATTGTGATGAAACTTTTTCTTGTTCGAGAGTGCAGCTAGAAGAATCCTTAAAAAAGAATCTGATTATACATGGAATTCATTACGATGTTTTATCTAAAATTGCAAATAATCCGAAAGAGTTTTTACTTTCGAAAACAATAATAGCAACAGGCGATGCTCCGATTGATGGAGAAAACGGATACATTAAGTATATGTATGAAATGAAACACCAAGGCAGTAAACCTTTGGAAATGGAAGATGGGACAGTTGATTATAAAGAGGTTGCGTCGATTAATAATGTACGTAAAGGTGAATTGATCGCGGAACGGATTCCTGCTAAAGAAGGTACGCATGGCAAAGCCGTAACTGGAGAAGTAGTTTTCGCCAAAGCGGGGAAAGAGGACCGATTTAAAATTGGGAAAAATGTAGTAGTGGATGCAGAAAAAACATTTTTGTTTGCAGCTATAGACGGAATGATTGCTATGACGGACCGTGAAAAAATAAACGTATTTCCAATTTTTGAAGTGAATGGGGATGTGGATTACAATACAGGCAATATAGATTTTGTGGGAACTATTGTTATTCGCGGTAATGTTAGAACGGGATTTAAAATCAAAGCCGAAGGTGATATTCGCATTATTGGAAGCGTCGAAGGTGCTGAATTGGATGCAGCCGGTTCAATCGAAATTAGTGCAGGTATTATCGGACAAAATAAAGGTCTTGTAAAAGCGGGGAAAAATATAAAGACATCCTTTATTCAAGAAGGAGTTGTTGAAGCTGGGGAAGATGTCTTAGTATCACAAAGTATCATGCATTCCACGATACGTGCAGGCAAGAATGTGATTTGCCAAGGGGTGAAGGGACTTATTGTCGGCGGAACTATTCAAGCAGGTGAAAAGGTTTTAGCAAGAACAATAGGCAATATAATGGCAACGAATACGAATATTGAAGTTGGTGTTCTACCAGAATTGCGCAACGAATTGTTATCTTTACGTGGGCAATTAAAAATACATATGGAAACGTTAGAGAAGACAGATAAAGCACTTAATCTTTTAGATCAAATGGCTGCTGCAGGTTTACTTACTCCAGAAAAAGTTGCTATGAAAATAAAATTAGCTAATTCTAAAAAAATATCATTTGATGAACAAAGCCATATTAAGGAACGGATTTTAGAAATCGAGAAATCATTGGAAGATACGGAAAAAGCTAAAGTTGAGGTTACTGCCATGATGTATGGTGGTACAAAAATTGTAATTGGACGTTACACTAAGTTTATTAAGGATCCAACAGCAAAAGTATCTTTTAGATTGCTTGATGGTGATATTACAATGTCTGCAACCCGATAAGAAGATAAAAGCTTGTTCCTAGGACGCTTAAATGGGGTGATTCCATGAGCTTTAAGACGATTGATATGCAGATTGCCGTTCAAAAAAGCAATGAAACAGGATATAAGCAAAATCAGCTTATGCAAAAAACGGTGATTGATCAATCCTTAATAGCTAGTAATACGGAAAAAAGTGCGGAAGCAGCACGCCATAAAAGCAGTAAAGTAGATGAAACTACAAACCATCGAATACGCGAGGAACAACAAAAGGAGAAAAATAAAGGATTAAAATCAACAAAAAAGCAGCAGGATAAAACTGTAATAGGGGCTCATAGGCAAGAGGAAGTCAGCCTAGAACATCCCTTTAAAGGAAGACATATTGATCTGTCGCTTTAAGTCGATCAAAGTGAAAAGGTGAGAACATTGGGATTGGATCAGCCGTGGATGTATATCGTATTATTAGGTCTTGTATGCATAGTTATTTCTTTTTTTGCGCCAAGGTCTGCATCAAATGAAAAAACGAATATGGTCAAGGAAATAGAAGAAACGATGGAGCACTTTGCGAATGAGATTGAAGAAGAGAATAACCAACTTCTGCATTCCGTAGCGCAAATTAAAAGTGATCATGATTTGCAAATGAACCGAATTATGTCAAAGGTAGATCAATTAGAAAAGCAAAATTATGATTTGTCACAGGAAATAAAAAGTATTGTTTTCAATAAATTAAATCAGCCTCAACGTTCAACCGAAATATTAGAAACAGAAGTAGTTAAAAAAGAAAACTCTTCTCCGATGCAAATGAAGCAACGCTATGCAGACCTTTTTAAATTGCATGAACAGGGGAAATCAATTGAATATATCGCCAAAAAATTGAATTTAAATAAAGGTGAAGTTCAACTGATCATTCAACTAGCGAATCAGGAGGAACAAAATCGTGTTTAAAAATAAAGGATTCCTATATGGATTGGGATTAGGCCTGATCTTGGGGGCATGCCTTTTGCAATTAATGAACTTTGCAGTGATTAAGGGGAAAGACCTAACAAACGATACAACGAAAGCAAGCCCAAGCCCAACTCCATCAGCATCTTTAATTCCTATTGTAAAACCAACAACGGAACCTGTCGCTTCAGTAAAACCCGTTGAATCAATAAATCCGCCCAGTTCTCCTGCCCTATCGACACCTATTGTCAGTAAAACAGTTGAACCATCTACGCCTGCCGCTTCCGCAACAAGCCCAAAGGATGCAATAATGACGACGGTAGTCATTAATGAAGGAATGGATTCTTCACAAGTGGCTGATCTGTTTTTAAGCAAGGCTGTTATCACGGATCGTGTGGCATTTGAGGGTGCATTGAATCGGCTGAAACTAGACCGAATTATCCATTACGGTACATACACGTTTAATCCGAAAGACAGTATTCAAGAAATTATTAATAAAATAACAACTGTGAAAAAATAAAGGGATTATCGTGCAATTAAACGAGAATCTCTTATTTCTTATTCTGTATTTATAGCTTGCATCACCAACATTATTTATGATATAGTAATTGACGGTGTTATCACACACGCTAATCAATTCGGATAAGGGTGCTTTCATTGAAAGTCTTATTGGAAAGTGCGATTTAGCGGAGGGAAACAAAAAAACCAAAACATGAGGAGGTATGAAGATGGCAGTAATCTCCATGAAGCAGCTTTTGGAAGCCGGGGTACACTTCGGTCACCAAACGCGTCGCTGGAACCCTAAAATGGATCGTTACATCTTCACCGAAAGAAACGGGATTTACATTATTGATTTGCAAAAAACAGTTAAAAAAGTGGATGAGGCTTACAATTTTGTGAAGTCGATCGGCGCCGAGAATGGAACTATTCTATTCGTAGGTACGAAAAAGCAAGCACAGGATTCAGTAGCTGAAGAAGCAGAACGCTGTGGAATGTATTACATTAACCAACGTTGGTTAGGTGGTACATTAACGAATTTCCAAACCATTCAAAAACGTATTGATCGTTTGCATCAATTGGAAAAATGGGAATCCGATGGCACTTTTGAAGTGCTTCCGAAAAAGGAAGTTATTATTCTTCGTAAAGAAAAAGATCGTTTAGAGAAATTCTTGGGCGGAATTAAAAACATGAAGGGCTTACCAAGCGCATTATTCATCATTGATCCTCGTAAAGAGCGCATCGCTGTTGCAGAAGCGCGTAAATTGGGAATCCCAATTGTGGGTATTGTTGATACCAACTGTGATCCGGATGAGATCGATTATGTTATTCCGGGTAACGATGATGCAATCCGTGCCGTAAAATTGTTGACTGCTAAAATGGCAGACGCAATTATTGAAGGACATCAAGGCGAACAAACAACAGCTTAATCATATAATGCTTGAAAGGGTGGGTTGAAGGTGTAATAACCTATCACCGCCCTTTTTTTTAAAATATAAGAAGGTATAAGTTTCACGATTATACGGACGGATAAAATCATGATAAACCTTTAGGAGGAATAACAATGGCAGTAACAGCGGCAATGGTCAAGGAAATACGTGAAAAAACAGGCGCAGGTATGCTGGATTGCAAAAAAGCACTGGATGAAACAAACGGAGACATCACAAGAGCGATGGAAATTCTTCGCGAAAAAGGATTAGCTGCGGCAGCAAATAAAACAGGACGTGTTGCAACTGAAGGATCTGTAGGTTCATACATCCATGCAGGCGGCCGTATTGGCGTATTGGTTGAAGTAAACTGCGAAACCGACTTTGTTGCAAAAACAGACGAATTCAAGGATTTCGTTAAAGATATTGCTATGCAAATCTCTGCTGCTAATCCTCGTTATGTTAGAAGAGAAGAAGTACCACAAGGCGATTTGGACAAAGAACGTGAAATCTTGAAAGCTCAAGCGTTAAACGAAG
The DNA here is from genome assembly GCA_028287395.1 of Bacilli bacterium. Taxonomy (GTDB): domain Bacteria; phylum Bacillota; class Bacilli; order Paenibacillales; family NBRC-103111; genus Paenibacillus_AC. Next base: position 75,693 of record JAQBPR010000003.1, on the reverse strand, counting down.
GCAAACCGGCCCATATCGTAGATAAAATGGTAGAAGGTCGTCTTGCTAAATATTATGAAGAATTTTGTTTAATGGAACAATCCTTCATTAAAGATCCGGATAAGACCATCTCTTCCTTGTTGAATGAAAAAATTAGTAAAATTGGCGAAAACATTTCGATTCGTCGTTTCGTTCGTTTTGAGCTTGGTGAAGGCTTAGAGAAAAAAGTAGATAATTTTGTTGAAGAAGTTATGGCGCAAACGAAAAAATAATGAATACTACTCCATGTTGGAACACCTTTGTGTTCCTTCTTTTTTAACACAATGTAATTTTCAATGGATATCAGTTTTCTCTGGGAGGTAAAAAAATGGAACAACCCATATACAAACGTATCATTCTTAAATTAAGCGGAGAAGCGCTAGCAGGTCAATTGGGCTATGGTATTGATTCACAGACGATTGTTTCCATTGCTGAGCAAGTAAAAAGAGTGCACGAATTAAAAATCGAAATCGCTATTGTTGTTGGCGGCGGTAATATTTGGCGGGGAATCGCTGGCAGTGCCAAAGGAATCGACCGTGCGACTGCTGATTACATGGGCATGCTAGCAACAGTAATGAATTCACTCGCTCTCCAGGATGCACTCGAAAATGCAGGTGTTCCGACACGTGTACAAAGTTCAATTACAATGCAGCAGGTAGCTGAGCCGTACATAAGAAGAAGAGCCATACGCCATTTGGAAAAGGGCAGAGTCGTTATTTTTGCGGCAGGCACCGGAAATCCATATTTCTCGACAGATACCACAGCAGCACTTCGTGCAGCAGAAATTGAAGCCGAGGTCATTTTAATGGCCAAGAATAAAGTGGATGGTGTTTATTCAGCGGATCCATCTAAAGATCCAACTGCAGTTAAATATGATACCTTAACCTATATGGAAGTATTGAATAAAAATTTAGGCGTGATGGATTCAACCGCATCATCTCTATGTATGGATAATAATATTCCATTAATCGTTTTTTCTATTACTGAAGAAGGCAATATTAGACGTGTTGTCCTCGGTGAAAAAATTGGTACGATTGTACAAGGGAGTGGATTATAATGCCTCAAACGATTAAAAAAAATGCAGAAGAACGTATGGAAAAGGCGATTGGCGCTTTAAAAAAAGAATTGGCTTCATTAAGAGCGGGTCGTGCGACACCATCCATATTAGATCGTATTCAAGTTGAATATTATGGCGCACTTACGCCATTAAGTCAGCTTGCGAATATTAATACACCCGATTCACGTACACTTATTATTCAACCATGGGACAAATCGTCAATGAGCGCAATTGAAAAAGCGATTATGAAGTCGGATTTAGGGATGACTCCTTCTAATGATGGAGTTGCCATTCGTTTGGGTATTCCCGCTTTGACTGAAGAAAGACGCGCAGATTTAGTCAAATTAACGAAAAAATCGGGCGAGGAAGCTAAGGTTACGATCCGTAATATACGCAGAGATGCAAACGATGATATTAAAAAGTTGGAGAAATTGGGTATCTCGGAAGATGAGTCGAGGCGTCATCAAGAAGATATTCAAAAAACGACGGATAAGTATATTGTTGAAATTGATAAAACTTTAGTCATTAAAGAAAAAGAAATTATGGAAGTGTAAAAACGGATGATGGAATGGATGAAGTGGTTTGGTAAAAAAAAATCCGCGAGCAGGCAAGTGAATATTCTGGAGCATAAAGTTCCGCATCATGTTGCTGTTATAATGGACGGTAACGGACGCTGGGCCAAAAAGCGAGGTTTGCCGCGTATCGCTGGGCATCATTCCGGAATGAAAACGGTCAAGAAAATTACGATTGCCGCAGATGAAATTGGCGTTAAAATCTTAACACTGTATGCATTCTCGACGGAAAATTGGTCGCGGCCGCGCGATGAAGTGGATTATTTAATGAAATTGCCGCAGCAATTTTTAGCGCTCGAATTAAAAGAATTAATTGAAAAAAATGTTCAGGTTCGTATTATTGGTTGGCGCGAAGGATTGCCGGATTATACGCTTCGTGCATTAGATGAGGCTGTTGAAAAAACAAAGCATAATACAGGGCTTATCCTCAATTTTGCCTTGAATTACGGCAGTCGCAAAGAAATGATTGAAGCTATGAAAACGATGTTTACCGATGTTCAAAAAGGTGAAATTCAACTTGAACAAATCGATGAAATGATGTATGCCGAATATTTGCAAACGTCAGGGCTTCCTGACCCGGATTTATTAATTCGTACGAGTGGTGAGCTTCGCTTAAGTAATTTTATGCTCTGGCAATTGGCCTATACGGAATTCTGGTTTACGCCACAATACTGGCCGGATTTTTCCCAAGACGATTTTTTTGATGCAATTGAACAATATCAGCAGCGTATACGGAGGTATGGCGGGCTGTAGTATTGTGAGATGGAGGAATACGATTGAAGCAAAGAATTATAACAGGACTTATCGCAGGATGCTTTTTTTTGCTTTTATTATGGCTGGGCAGCTATTGGTTTACGGGATTGATTATAGGGTTGGCCATTGTCGGCTACGATGAATATTTAAGAATGCTTCAGCTTAGAAATAACCGAACACTCTATTTGTTCGGTCTTATTGGCGTTCTAGTTATTTCGGCTCCTTGGGATCAATGGGGTATTACCCTTGCCGTTCCTTGGGATAAGCTGATTTGGCTTTTAATGCTTTTATTCCTAACGATTACGGTATGGACGAAGAATAAAGTAAACCTGGATCAGGCCGCTTTAATTTTTATCGGTGTTGTTTATCTCGGTTTTGGTTTCCATTATATGATTGCCACTCGTTTACTTGAACCACATGGTTTATTTTGGACGTTACTCGTATTGATTTGTCTTTGGTCAGCAGATTCAGGGGCTTATTTTGGCGGGATGTTATTTGGCAAGCATTTATTATGGCCAGCCATTAGCCCGAAAAAAACGTATGAAGGCGCATTGGGTGGCATCATACTTTCTGTTGTCGTTACACTTGTCTTTTCCTATGCGAAGCCTGAACTGCTTTCAGTCAAGCATGCCTTGCTGTTGGCTGTGGTTATTGCCATTGTGGGACAATTGGGTGATTTTATTCAATCGGCTTACAAACGGGCTAAAGGAATTAAAGATACCGGAACACTTTTACCTGGTCATGGCGGGGTGTTGGATCGTGTAGATAGTTGGTTGATTGTTTTTCCGTTTGTCCATTTACTTACATTAATTCCGCATTAAGCTTGCATGGGGGTCATAATGAAAAAGCGAGTTAGCATTTTAGGATCTACGGGCTCTATTGGCACACAGACATTGGATGTCATCGCGCATGATATGGATAGTTATGTAGTTGAAGGACTTGCTGCTGGCTCCAATACGGCTTTACTATTGCAACAAATTAAGCGGTTTCATCCCAAAAAAGTATCGGTTGCAACGAAAGCGCTCGCGGATGATTTGAAGCTTCAGGTAGCGTCTTCGACTCAAGTCGTTTATGGCCCAGAAGGGCTAATCGAGATTGCTGCAGGAACAGATGCTGATTTTGTTGTTTCCGCTCTAGTAGGCAGCCAGGGTTTACGTCCGACACTGGCAGCGATTGCCGCAGGGAAGAATATTGGCTTGGCTAATAAAGAGACGCTTGTTACAGCAGGACATATCGTTACTGAAATGGTGAAAAAACATAAGGTATCGCTGCTTCCGATTGATAGCGAGCACTCAGCTATATTTCAATGTTTAAATGGCGAAGCTCGTGAGCAAATATCGAAAATTGTTTTAACAGCGTCTGGAGGCTCTTTTCGTGACCGGACAAGAGCTCAATTAGCTGGGGTTACGGTAGCGGAAGCATTACAACATCCCAATTGGGCTATGGGCGCCAAGATTACGATTGATTCGGCAACCATGGTTAATAAAGGTTTGGAAGTTATCGAGGCTCATTGGTTGTTCGACATCCCGTATCGCCAAATTGAAGTTATCCTTCATCCAGAAAGTATTATCCATTCGATGGTTGAATTTGTGGATCATAGCGTTATGGCACAATTAGGTAATCCGGACATGCGAGTACCGATTCAATATGCTTTGACTTACCCACATCGTGAGACAACACCAACGAAACCATTACAATTAACAGAAATCGGAGCTCTTCATTTTAAAGTTATGGATTTTGCAAGATATCCTTGTTTAAAAATGGCTTTTGAAGCAGGGAAGCTAGGGGAATCTGCACCAACGGTGTATAATGCCGCTAACGAAATAGCTGTAGCTAGATTTCTCCAAGGGGAAATTTCTTTCCTCCAAATTGAAGATATTATATATCAGGTGATGGAACAACATGAAGTTGTCGCCTTTCCAGATTTGGAGCAACTGGAGGACATCGATCGCTGGGCCAGAGAGAAAGCCAGTAAATGCTAAAGTGAATGCAGTATAGTGTATGGTCGCCTTGTATTGTTGTTACGAATAATGTTAATCTTATATCATAAATAGGATGATAGCTTGCATTTAGGAGGAACTACATTGCATTCGATTCAAATTGGCTTTCAAATCGTTCTGATGTTCCTGGTATTGGTATCGCTCCATGAGTGGGGTCATTATTATTTTGCAAAAAGAGCCGGGATTTTAGTTCGTGAATTTGCGATTGGCTTTGGTCCGAAAATCTTTTCGTTTATTAAGAACGAGACAAAATATACATTGCGTTTGTTACCCATTGGCGGATTTGTTCGTATGGCTGGTGAGGATCCGGAGTTTGTGCTGATTCAGCCAGGTCAGACCATTGCGCTGCGGATGAATCATGATGAAGTGACACATCTTTATACCGATCAATTAGAGCAGCGTTCTTCAGTTGTACAAGGTATTGTGGAGCAAATCGACTTGGAAAAGGATTTATTTGTGAAGCTGAATGTGGATCGTGAAATTGTACGATTCTCCGTTCATCCCCAAGCAATGATGGTTAATAAAGGAAGAGAAACACAAATTGCTCCGCTAAATCGCCAGTTTGGCAGCAAAACTGTGGGTCAGCGTGCTTTAGCGATTTTTGCCGGACCCATTATGAATTTTTTACTTGCTTTTGTTTTATTTTTAATATTTATGGTGGTCAGCGGCGTTCCAAGCAACGTTAAGCTCGAGGCGATTACCCCTGATTTACCGGCCGCCAAAGCTGGACTGCTTTCCGGTGACGTCATTCTGGAAGTCAATCATCAACCAATAGGCGCGGATCACGATAAATTAATTTCGCTGATTAAAAATTCACTGAATCAACCGATGAATTGGATTATTGAGCGAAATAAGGAACAAAAACAAGTCAATATCACGCCAACTATTGTGAATGGTGTACCGTTTGTAGGCATTCAAATTACATCAGATACACGAAGTGCAACGATCAAAGAAACGGTTAGCGGCGCTTGGGACAACATGGTTTTTACAACAAAAAATATCTTTATCGGTTTTAAAAGATTAGTTTTGGGACAATTCAAAATGGATGAACTTAGCGGACCTGTAGGAACGATCCAAATCACTTCGCAAATTGCTAATTTAGGAATTGGACCGATGATTAGATGGTCAGCCATCTTAAGCTTATATTTAGGTATTTTCAATCTTCTGCCTTTTCCTGCACTGGATGGAAGCAGACTTGTTTTTCTTGGTTTTGAGGCGGTTAGAGGCAGACCTGTTGATCCAAACAGAGAAAGCATGGTGCATTTTATCGGTTTTGCGATGCTCATGTTAATCATGATCGCGGTAACATATAACGATATTCTCCGCTTAATCAAAGGTTAGTGGAACGGATATAGAGGGATTGGGTGGTTACGTTGGCGGATGAAAAGCAATTTGTAAAAGAGATTACACCACAGCACGAGGATTTCTCCAAATGGTATTTGGATGTCATAAAGAAAGCGGATTTAATGAGTTATTCGCCAGTAAGAGGATGCATCGTTTTTAAACCGGAAAGCTATGAAATTTGGGAAAATATTCAACGTGAATTGGATGCTCGTTTCAAAGAAACAGGTCATCGGAATGCTTATTTCCCCCTTTTCATCCCAGAAAGCTTTTTTCAAAAAGAAAAAGATCATATTGAGGGATTTAATCCAGAGCTTCCTTGGGTAACTGAGGCAGCGGGTGAGAAGCTAGAGGAACGTCTTGCTATTCGCCCGACATCAGAAACGATGTTTGGACACATGTACGCAGAGTGGATTAATTCCTACCGTGATTTACCGATGCTAATTAACCAATGGGCAAATGTGGTTCGTTGGGAGAAACGCACGCTGCCCTTTTTGCGGACAAGCGAGTTTTTATGGCAAGAAGGACATACAGCGCATGAAGATGAGGCGGATGCACGCAAAGAAACGATGCAGATGCTTGAAATTTATCGTGACTTTGTTGAGAACTTTTTAGCCATTCCAGTTATAGTTGGACAAAAAACAGCTTCAGAGAGATTTGCGGGAGCCGTTGACACTTACTCCATCGAGGCGATGATGAAGGACGGAAAGGCCGTTCAAGCAGGTACATCACATTATTTAGGCACGAAATTTGCTGTCGCTTTTGATATTAAATATTTGGATCGTGAAAACCATCATCAATTCGCCCATACGACCTCTTGGGGAGTTAGTACTCGTCTTATAGGTGCGCTTATCATGGTGCATGGAGACGATAGAGGGCTAGTCATACCGCCCAAGGTTGCGCCGACTCAGATCGTGATGATCCCCATCGGTCCTCCAAAATCGCGAGAATTGGTTATAGGCAAAACAAATGAATTATTCGCCCAATTGAAGCAAGCCGGAATTCGTGTCAAAACGGATGATCGGTCCGATGTAACTCCTGGCTGGAAATTTAATGAATATGAAATGCGCGGAATTCCTATCCGAGCAGAGCTTGGGCCAAGGGATATGGAAAATGGACAAATTGTCCTTGTTTCACGTATCAGCGGAGAGAAAAAAATCGTGCTGCAAGAGAATTTGGTCCATGAAGTTCAACAAATGCTGGTAGAGATTCAAAAGGATATGTTTGCGAAAGCGAAGCAATTCCGTGATGAAAATTATAGCTCTGTTGATACTCTGGAACAAATGAATCAGTTTTTAGAAAAAAGGCGCGGATTTGTCTTAGCAGGCTGGTGTGGTTCAGCCGCTTGTGAAGCACAGGTAAAGGAGGAAACGGGTGCTACAAGTCGGAACATCCCATTCTCACCTGCGGAGCATAAAACACACTGTCTTGTTTGCGGTGAAGCTTCGGAACATAGTGTTATTTTTGGTAGAGCCTATTAATTAGTAAACTCGATTTGTTTTTGTATAGACGACGTAAGCCGTTTATCCATGTATAATAGAAGGGCAGCGGATGAATAATTCCATTGCCCTTTCATTTTTTGTTAGTTTTTCTTAGGGGGAAGACAATGAGTAAGTTGACTGAAAAAAGGCATCGGTTTGAACTGTTATTGAAGCAAGCAGAAATTCCTCTGAATGTCATAGATGGATTTTTTGCAGAAGGTTATATAGATCGAGTCGAGGTAAGTCGCAAAAATAGTCAATGGAGCTTTTTTATCGCAAAAAAACAGATCCTTCCGCAGGATATATACCAAGCATTTTGTCAAAAGGTTCGTGAAAAATTTGTGCATATTGCACAGATTGATTTTGTCATGCAGTATGACTCTGCTGATGTTCCCGGAAAGGCTTTGGTAGAAGCATATTGGGGGCTGTGCAATGAATGGATTCAAGGTGAAGTAGCTTCCGTAAATGGCTGGCTAAGTAAAGCGAAAATTGAGGTCAATGGAGAAGCTGTGACATTAAGCATGCTGGATCAAATTGGCATGGATCTTGCAAAGAAAAAAAGCTTGGATCTATGGATTCAACGCTATTTTCGCGATTTTTTCGCAAGGGAGCTTACAATTCGTTTTACAGTCAGCGAGTCGAATGAAGCAGAATATGAACTTTTTGCGCAACAAATTGAGCAGGAAGAGAAAATCGTATCGCAAAGCATCGTCACATCGATGGAAAAAGAAGTAGAAGCTGCACAAGCTGCGGGCGAAGATTTGAAATTAATGGTAGGTTATGAGATAAAGGATATTCCGGTACCTATTCAAGAGATTGTCGAGGAAGAGAAGAAGATCACATTGCAAGGCATGGTCTTTGGACTTGAAGTGAAGATTTTAAAAACCGGAACAACACTCTATCAATTTTATGTGACCGATTTTAGTGATTCTCTAATGATTAAAGCTTTCATTAAAGGAAAAGAAGATTTAAAGATTTATAATTTACTTGCTAACGGCAAATGGATTAAAGTGCGCGGGAAGGTTGAATATGATCGCTTTGGACAGCCACCGGAGCTTATGTTAATTCCGCAGGATATTAATGAAGTTACAGCACCTCAAGAACGTATGGATCAGTCCGAGCAGAAGAGGGTAGAGTTTCATTTACATACCACAATGAGTACGATGGATGGAATCACACCTGTGGATGAATATATTAAAACAGCGGCTCGTTGGGGTCACAAAGCAATTGCAATCACCGATCACAGTGGGGTGCAGTCTTTTCCGGACGCGAATAAAGCAGGCAAAAAGCATGGAATTAAAGTGATTTATGGGGTGGAAGCCAATGTCGTAAACGATTCAATTCCAATCGTATTTAATGCAGCGCATCTAGCTTTAGAGGCCGCAACCTATATTGTATTTGATATAGAGACTACGGGTCTCTCTGTAATGAATAATCGCATAATCGAAATTGCCGGGGTGAAAATGCAGGAAGGCAAAGTGATCGGTGAATTTTCCAGCTTCGTCAATCCACATGAAAGCATTCCTTACAATATTACGCAGCTTACACACATTACAGATGATATGGTTCAAGATGCTCCCGATATTGAAACGGTTTTGCCGCAGTTTGTTGATTTCATCGGTGATTCCGTATTGGTGGCACATAATGCTAGATTTGATATGGGCTTTATACAAGCCAATTGCAAAACTTTAGGTATTCCGGAATGTTTAAATCCGGTATTGGATACACTGGAGCTCGCGCGGTTTCTTTTTCCCGGTATGAAAAATCATCGTCTTAATACGCTTGCAGACAAGTTTAAAATTAGCTTGGATAACCACCATCGAGCGATTGCGGATGCAGAAGCACTAGGCCATATTTTATATCAATTGATTAAAGAAACAGCGGATCGCAATATTCGCTTTCTCAGTGAATTAAATAACTATGCAGGGATTGATTTGCGCAATACGCGTCCTTTTCATTGTTGTATCTATGCGAAAAATGCCGTCGGTAAAAAGAATTTATTTAAACTGATCTCGATCTCTCATACAGAGCACTACAATAAAGTGGCAACGATACCCAAAAGCAAATTGATTCAAATGAGAGAAGGATTGCTCATTGCTTCAGGTTGTGAGAAGGGTGAATTTTTTGAAGCAGTCTTAAATAAATCATTGGAAGAGGCTGAGCAGGTCGCTGAATTCTATGATGTCTTGGAGATTCAACCGATCGGACTTTATATGCATCTTGTCGATAAAGGGTTGGTAAGCAGTCGCGAACATCTTGAACTGACCATTCGTCGTATTTGTGATATCGGTATCAAATATAATAAACCCGTTATCGCTACGGGCAATGTGCATTATCTTAACCCACGAGATAAGATGAATCGCGATATTACGATTTTTGGAATTACAGGTTTCAGTCCCTTAAAAGAGTTGAACAAGCCAGACGTTCATTTTCGCACTACAGATGAAATGATCCGCGAATTTCAATTTCTTGGCGAGACCAAAGCACGCGAAGTCGTGGTTACGAATACAAACGAATTAGCCGATCAATTTGAAGAAATCTCTCTATTCCCGAAAAAAGGCGGACCGACGGATAATGGTTTGTTTTCACCGATTATCGAAGGAGCCGATGATGAAATTCGCAACACTTGCTATGAAACGGCTAGAAAAATTTACGGCTCAGAATTACCTGAAATTGTCGTGCTGCGTTTAGAAAAAGAGCTTAATCCGATCATTCAATATGGTTTTTCTGCCAACTATCTTATTTCCGAGCGACTTGTAAAGAAATCAAATGAAGATGGCTATCTGGTTGGATCACGTGGTTCTGTAGGGTCTTCCTTTGTGGCCACAATGCTGGGTATATCTGAGGTGAATCCGCTGCCGCCGCATTATACTTGTGCTTCATGTAAATTTAGCGAGTTTTTTACAGACGGACGTATTCCGAGTGGATTCGATTTGCCCAATAAGGTTTGTCCGGTTTGCAGCAACCATTTGCGCGGAGAAGGGCAAGATATTCCCTTTGAAACCTTTCTTGGCTTCAAGGGCGATAAAGTTCCCGATATTGATTTGAATTTTTCTGGAGAATATCAAGCTGAAGCGCATAATTATACCAAAGTGCTTTTTGGTGAGAAAAATGTATTTCGTGCAGGAACGATTGGCACAGTGGCGGATAAAACAGCGTTTGGCTTTGTGAAAAAGTATGAAGAGGATAAAGGGAAAAGCTGGCGTAATGCGGAATTAAATCGGCTTGCTTCCGGCTGCACTGGGGTCAAACGCAGCACAGGTCAGCATCCCGGCGGAATCGTTGTTGTTCCTGATTATATGGATGTGGAAGAAATCACACCCGTTCAATTCCCGGCGGACGATCAAAGCTCTGAATGGAAAACAACCCATTTTGATTATCATGCTTTTGACGAAAATTTACTTAAACTCGATATATTAGGTCATGATGATCCAACCATGATGCGAATGCTTCAGGATTTAACGGGCATTGATCCAACAACGATTCCGATGAATGATAGCAAGGTCATGAGTATTTTCAATTCTACGGATGCCATTGATGTGAAGCCTGAACAGATTCGTACTCCTGTAGCGACCTATGGTGTTCCAGAAATGGGGACAAAATTTGTTCGCCAAATGCTGCAGGAAACACAACCGGCCTCCTTTGCCGATTTATTACAAATATCTGGACTCTCACATGGTACAGGTGTTTGGCTGGGCAATGCGCAAGAACTAATTCGCAAAGGAACATGCGATATTAAAACAGTGATTGGCTGCCGGGATGATATTATGCTTTATTTGATTTACAAAGCCGGAATGGATGCGAGCTTGGCGTTTAAAATAACGGAAAGCGTGCGTAAAGGGAAAGGGTTAACGGCAGAATGGAGAGACGATATGAAAAAGCACAAGGTGCCGCAATGGTATATTGATTCTTGTGATTTAATTCAATATATGTTTCCAAAAGCGCATGCTGCCGCCTATGTTATCTCCGCAGTGCGGATCGCTTATTTTAAGGTCTATCATCCGATTGCTTACTATGCGACTTATTTTACGGTGAGGGCCGCAGATTTTGATGTTGAGGTATTTTGCCAAGGTTACGATGCCATTCTTAAAAAATTAAATGAAATTGAAGGAAAAGGCTTCCAAGCAACGACGAAAGAAAAAGCGATGATCTCGATTTTAGAATTGGGCTTGGAAATGACCGCTCGAAAGCTCAGCTTCAAGTCGATCGATATTTATAAATCCGATGCGCTTAAGTTTGTTATTGAGGGTGATTGCTTAATCCCACCTTTTTCTGCCGTGCAGGGTGTGGGTGACAATGCAGCCAAATTAATTGCTGTTGCCAAGGACGAAGGAGACTTTCTTTCCGTTGAAGATTTTCAACAAAAATCGAAGGTTTCAAAGACCGTGATTGAGCTGTTAAATTCATTAGGCTGCTTTCGTGGAATGCCGGAATCGAACCAGCTTTCGTTATTTTAAAAGAGTGCCTGACAAACAAAAAACTCTGGAATTATCCAGAGTTTTTTGTTTATGTTGCAACCTATAAGAAGTCATAGTACAATGAAATGATCGTTGGAAAAATATATATAATCGAATAAATATATCCAATTCTATTATATCATTTATTTTTCTGATTGTCAAAGGATAGGTAATTCATTATTTGAAGAGGAGTGACTCCATGAAAATCGAAGGAATCGAACAGCAATTAGAGGAGACTCGTTTAGATTTTGTCGTTTCCCGTATTGAAGATAAGCTGCATGTTTTGGCAGAAGATGTGGGTCTAATAACAGAAAATGTAATTGAATTACGCAAACATTTCTGGGATGATGTAACGGTTAATTTTTCACATCAGGATGATGTTTTAGAAACAAAGGCAAGCATTCAACAGCAATCTAATTTACTTGCCGAACGGGAAAGAAATCAAAAAAGCAAGCAAAAGCTGCTAATGAATTATAGACGACTTCAACAATCCCCTTATTTTGCAAGGATTGATTTTTCTGAAAATAATATGAATACAACGGATTCGCTCTATATTGGCATCGTTTCTTTCTTAGATGAAGCCACACTGGATTATTTAGTTTACGATTGGCGTGCGCCGATTTCAAGCTTGTTTTATGATCATTCGCCAGGTCCTGCTGCTTACACTGCACCCGAAGGTCAAGTATCAGGGGTACTTCATTTAAAAAGGCAATTTGTGATTCGCAACGGTGAAATGATATCCATGTTCGATACGGGTGAGGCAATCGGCGATGAGATCTTAAAGCAGGTTTTGGGTAAAACCGCGGATGTGCAAATGAGAAGTATTGTTGCGACCATACAAAAGGACCAAAACAAATTAATTCGCGATGATCGCAGTCGTGTTCTACTCGTTCAGGGTGCAGCTGGAAGTGGGAAAACATCCGCGGCTTTACAACGCATTGCTTATTTACTTTACAAGCATAGAAACTGGCTTACTTCGGATCAAATGCTTTTATTTTCGCCAAATCCCCTATTTAACAGCTATATTTCCACCGTTTTACCTGAGCTTGGGGAAGCAAACATGCAGCAGACCACCTTTCAGGAATATTTGGATTATCGTTTAAGCTCTAACTTGCAAGTTGAGGATGCTTATAGTCAACTCGAATATATTTTAACCTCATATAATATACAGGGATATGCCTCGAGAATGAAGGGGATACATTATAAAGCCTCTTTAGCCTTTTTTCGAGTGATTGAAAATTATAAGCAGTTTCTTGAACTGCAAGGAATGTTTTTTGAAGATTTTCTATTTCGTAATAGAGTGCTTATCTCCAAAGAACAAATTGCTAAACAATTTTATAGTGCTGATTTATCGATGAAACTAACGAATCGGTTGGAGTCGCTGCAAAAATGGCTTGCACAGCTAATTGTTCAGCTTGAGAAAGAGGAAGTCAACCAACCATGGGTAGAGGATGAAATAGAGCTTTTAGACAAAGACGATTACCAACAAGCGCATATCGATTTAAGGCACAAAAACAAGGATGATGAAAGCTTCGATGATTTTGCACAAGAAAAACATTTGCTTGGTCGGAGGGTAGTGCGTGAACATTTCCGTTCGCTGCGGACAAAAGTAAAATTGTTACAATTTATTGACTACACTGCGATTTATAAACAATTATTTACGGAACAGGAATTGTTCTCGCTTGTTTCTAATGGAGCGGAACAGCCAGAAGATTGGGAAGGGGTCTGTGTACAAACCATTGAACGCCTAAATAAATCTGAAATTCCTTATGAAGATGCTTCACCGCTATTGTTTTTAAAGGAATTGATTGAAGGCTTTCATTCTTATACTGCTGTTAAATATGTAATGATCGATGAAGCACAAGATTATTCCGTTTTTCAGTACCAATTTATTAAAAGATTGTTTCCGGGCAGTAAGTTAACCATCTTGGGAGATTGGAATCAGGCGATCATGGCACATTCTTCGCTGCAAATGGATGATTTAATGCATACGGGTATATTTGATGCCGAAGAGATCAGGCATATTCATTTTAGTCGGAGCTATCGCTCCACTCGAAACATTGTCGAATTTACGCGCGGTATGCTGCGTACTGGAGATCAAATCATCCCCTTCGACCGAATTGGCAGTATTCCGCAGGTTGTATTTGCGGATTCAATGTCGGCATTACATGCAAAGCTTGTTTTTGATATCAAGGAATTCCATAGGAATGCTGTAACCTCTATTGCGGTCATTTGCAAAACGGTGGAAGAGAGTAATCAAGCCTATGCTTACCTCAGGAATGAGCTGGAAGTAAATATCGTAACAAAGGAAAGTCGGACATATGAATCGGGGGTACTCATTATTCCTGCGTATTTATCCAAAGGTGTTGAATTTGACGCCGTTTTAATATATAACGGTTCACAAGAGCAATATGGAAGGGAGCAGGAACGAAAGCTTTTTTATACGGCTTGTACTCGTGCAATGCATCATCTGCACATTTACTATGCAGGTGTGCTCACTCCTTTCGTTGCCGATCTAAAAGCGGATACTTATATGACACAATAAAATGACTATAACGTAAGTGTTACTGTATTCCCAAGGAATTGTTGATTGGAAGATTACGTATCTGCACTATTGTAAGGGGACATTCGTTATGGTATAATCTATTTTGGTAAACTTGTTGATATCATTTTATTGCTAAAGAGTGGGGAAACCCACTCTTTACATTTTGATATGCACTTTGTAAAGCTGAAATAAATAAGCATTTGCTTACGATGCAAACTTTCCATTGGAAAGTTTTAGGGAGGTAATCAAAAGTGAGTTCGCAAATCAAATCGATCATTGAAGCGATGCTTAATCCCTTTATGGAGGAGCATGGTTTTGAACTGGTGGATGTTGAATATTTGAAGGAGGGAAGCAATTGGTTTCTTCGCATCTATGTGGATAAAGAACAAGGCATAGATATTGACGATTGCGGAAAGATAAGCGAATTTTTAAGCACTGAATTGGATGAAAAGGATCCCATTCCAACCGCATATTTTCTTGAAGTTTCTTCACCGGGCGCAGAACGTCCGCTAAAAAAACCGGATGACTATCGTAAATCCATTGACAAGCAAGTTTTTGTGACTACTTTTGAAGCGGTTGACGGATTGAAGGAATTTGAAGGAAAGTTGCTGTCGTACGATGAGGAAACATTGATGATTCAGACGCATAAGAAGAAGCATTCTATCGCTTGTGGGAAAGTGGCAAGTGCCAGATTAGCCATTGTGTTTTAGTTGTTGTTTTTAATTTTGAAAGGGGGAACTCCTAACAAATGAATACAGATTTTATTGATGCACTGCATGAAATTGAAAGCACTAAAGGGATTAGCAAAGATATTTTACTCGAAGCGATTGAAGCCGCTTTAATATCCAGCTATAAACGCAATTTCAATACCGCGCAAAATGTGCGAGTAGATATTAACAAATTAACGGGTTTGATTCGTGTATATGCACGTAAATCAGTAACAGAGGAAGTGCTGGACCCAAGATTAGAAATATCCCAGGAAGCTGCGCGCGACATTAATCCAAACTTTGTTTTAAATGATATCGTTGAAATTGAAGTTACGCCGCGTGACTTTGGTCGTATTGCTGCGCAAACAGCTAAACAGGTAGTAACACAACGTATTCGCGAAGCAGAACGCGGATTAATCTACACGGCTTTTATTGAAAAAGAAGATGATATTGTAACAGGAATTGTTCAACGTCAAGATGCACGTAATATATATGTGGATTTAGGTAAAGTGGAAGCTGTATTACCTTTAAATGAGCTTATGCCCACAGAGAAGTTTAAGCACGGAGACCGGATTAAAGCTTATATTACCAAGGTTGAGAATACGACAAAAGGGCCGCAAATTTTCCTTTCTCGTACTCATCCTGGGTTATTAAAACGTCTTTTTGAGCTTGAAGTTCCGGAAATTTTTGATGGTGTAGTGGAAATTCGTTCTGTTGCTCGCGAAGCAGGCTTTCGTTCTAAAATTGCCGTTTTTTCGCGAAATCACGAAGTGGACCCAGTAGGTTCATGTGTAGGACCCAAAGGCGTTCGTGTTCAGACGATTGTCAATGAATTGCGCGGCGAGAAAATTGATATTGTTCGTTGGTCCGATTTAGTGGAAGAATACGTGGCCAATGCGCTAAGTCCATCAAAAGTGATGGAAGTCAATGTATTTGAGAATGAAAAAATGACGAGAGTCGTTGTTCCCGATTATCAGCTTTCCTTGGCGATTGGCATTAAAGGTCAGAATGCACGATTGGCTGCCAAATTAACAGGTTGGAAAATAGATATCAAGAGCGAAACGCAAGCAGAGCAAGAATATGGCAGACCGAAATCACAAACAGAAGAAATGCGTCAGGATTCCATAAGTATTGATTAAACGTCTTGGAAAAAGCGGGTGGTCTTCATCATAAGGCAAAGAAAAATACCGTTAAGAAAATGTGTCGCTTGTCAGGAAATGAAGCCGAAAAAACAACTGATTCGTGTCGTTCGCACACCTGAGGAAGAAATTCAAATTGATCAAAGTGGTAAAAAGTCAGGTCGCGGCGCATATCTGTGCGCTACATTAGCTTGCTTTAAGCTTGCACAAAAAAGCAAAGCGTTTGACCGAGCTTTGAAGCACAATGTAAGCAGTGCGATTTATGAACAGCTTGCTCAGGACTTTATACGCGTCGAAGATGAATACTTGTTAAGCAGGGAAGCGATGTCGGATGAAGATGAGTAAAATGCTCTCTTACTTGGGCTTGGCGATGCGTGCCGGCAAGCTGGTAACCGGCGATGAAGGCGTTATGGGCGCCATACGTTCGCGAGAGGCAAAATTGGTTATCCTAGCCGTAGATGCTTCGAGCAATGCGCAAAAAAAATACAAAGATAAATGCGCGTCTTTTAACATCAAGCTAATTGAATGTTTCAGTCGCGATGAATTAGGATCAAGCATCGGCAAAGCGGAACGCGTTGTCATTGCGGTAAATGATTCAGGATTTGCACAAATGATATTAAAGTGTCAGGTAAAACCCGCGGAGGTGGAGTAATTTGGATAAACAAGACAATAAAGATAAACTTCGTGTATATGAATATGCGAAATCATTGAACATGAGCAGTAAGGAAATCATTACGATATTAAAAAGGCTTGGTATTGCTGTGAACAACCACATGAGCGTAATGGAAAACGAAGCCGTTAGCTCGGTTGAAAACTTTTTCCGTGATATTAAGGCAAACGCTGCTGCAAAAAGAGCCGCTTCGGAGACGGCAGCTAAGCATGCTGCTACAACCGCTGCCGCCGCTGCTGCAAAAGCACAGGCTGCTGTTGTTCAAGCTGCGAGTACGCAAGAAACATTGAAAACAGTACAACCACAAACTGTAGCGTCACGTCCTGCTGCGCCAACACAACAATCCGCACAATCAAGCAATCCAGTGCGAAGCAGCACCTCATCTACACAGCAACCTAGAACCTACACGCCAGGACAAAATAGTCAATCACGTCCTTCACAGCCTTACAATAATAATCGACCTTCTGGTGCACAAGGACAAGGGCAAAGTCGTCCATCGTCGGGTACGAATACTGCACAGCGCAGTACACAACCAGGACAACGTCCGCAGAGCAGTGGAACAGGTACGTCAAGTATGCCTAATACAAATCGGAATCAAGGATCAGACAATACACGTCGTTCCTTTGACCCAAGTACCAATCGCAGCAGCGGCCAAAGCTCGGCACCTCAGCAAAGATTTGCTGAATCAAGACCAACAAAGCCTGCTGTAGCTCCACCTTCAATTAATGACGATTCGGACAAAAACAAAAAAACCAAAATTGCGCCGAAACGATTTGATGATAATAAGCCCGGTTCGTTTAAAGGCGGTCAAAACAGATCGAATCGCTATGGCGGAAAAAACAGAAATCAGCCTCCTCAAGTTTATAAAGAGAAGGTAGACAATACACCGAAAAAAATAATCGTTCGTGGAGAAATGACTGTCGGAGAACTTTCGAAATTATTGCATAAAGATGTTTCGGAAGTCATTAAAAAACTGTTATTTTTAGGTGTGATGGCTACGATCAATCAAGAATTGGACTTGGAAACGATTCAATTAATCGCTACTGAATTTAGTGTTGAAGTTGAATTGAAAATTCCCGTCGATGAAGATAATTTTGAATTGATTTTAGAACAAGATGAAGATGATGTATTAAGTGAACGTCCGCCGGTAGTTACAATTATGGGCCATGTCGATCATGGTAAAACAACGCTTCTTGACGCCATTCGTCATACAAGTGTTACAGAAGGTGAAGCTGGAGGAATTACACAGCACATCGGTGCTTATCAAGTTGAAGTTCATGGTAAGAAAATTACTTTTCTCGATACACCTGGACATGAAGCTTTTACATTAATGCGGGCTCGTGGTTCGCAAGTAACGGATATTACAATTATCGTTGTTGCCGCAGACGATGGCGTAATGCCGCAAACTGTCGAAGCAATTAATCATGCTAAAGCAGCCAATGTGCCGATTGTCGTTGCGATTAATAAAATGGATAAACCGGGCGCAAATCCGGATCGTGTTAAACAAGAATTGACTGAATACCAGTTAGTACCGGAAGAATGGGGCGGAGACACGGTCTATGTTGAAGTTTCTGCGAAGCAGCGTCAAGGGTTAGAGCATTTATTGGAAATGATCTTACTTGTTGCTGAAGTGCAAGAATTAAAAGCGAATCCTGTTAAAAGAGCAAGAGGAACCGTTATCGAAGCCGAACTGGATAAAGGTAAAGGCCCTGTTGTTCATGTGCTTGTTCAAAACGGAACCTTAAGAGTAGGCGATAGCTTTGTTGCTGGCGTTTGCTTCGGACGCGTTCGTGCGATGGTCAATGATAAAGGCAAGAAAATAAAAGAAGCTGGGCCTTCAACGCCAGTTGAAATTACAGGCTTAAACGAAGTTCCACAAGCGGGTGATCCATTCCTCGTTTACGAAGACGAGCGCAAAGCCAGGAATATTGCCGAGCGTCGTGCAATTACATTGCGTCAATCAGAGATCGGTGCCAACACTCGTGTAACGTTAGACGATTTGTATAAACAAATTAAAGATGGCGAAATGAAAGATCTGTTCGTCATTATTAAAGCGGATGTGCAAGGCTCAGTTGAAGCACTTAAGGGCTCGTTGGAAAAAATCGAAATCGAAGGTGTACGCGTTAAAATTATCCATATGGGAGCTGGAGCGATTACGGAGTCCGATATTATTTTGGCTTCCGCTTCGAACGCGATCATCATTGGTTTCAACGTCCGTCCTGATTCTGCCGTTCAAGCAACTGCAGATCAAGAGAAGGTCGATATTCGTTTACACCGCGTTATTTATAGTGTAATTGAGGAAATTGAAGCTGCAATGAAAGGCATGCTTGACCCTATCTTTAAAGAAGTTGTCATTGGTCATGCAGAAGTACGCAGCACTTTCAAAATATCCAAAGTGGGTACAATTGCAGGCTGTATGGTAACTTCAGGTAAGATTGCGCGTTCTGCTGAAATTCGACTCATTCGTGGTGGCATTGTTGTTTTTGAAGGAAAAATTGATTCTTTAAAACGCTACAAAGATGATGCCAAGGAAGTTGCTCAAGGCTACGAATGTGGGATTACTTTAGAACGTTATAACGATCTCAAAGATGGAGATATTATAGAAGCATTCGTTATGGAAACCGTTGAGAGGTGATTATGAATGGCAAAAATTCGCACAGGTAGAGTGAGTGAGCAAATAAAAAAAGAATTAAGTCTGATTATCCAAGCGGAATTGAAGGACCCTAGAATAGGGTTTCTAACCGTTACGGGTGTAGAGGCTACCAATGATCTTTCCGAAGCTAAGGTTTATCTAAGTGTACTCGGTACAGATCAGCAAAAGGAAGACACACTCCATGCGCTTGCACGTGGTACAGGATTTATTCGTTCTGAATTAGGTAAACGAATTCGTTTGCGCATCGTTCCTAAATTGTTTTTTATTTTGGATGCATCGATTGCTTATGGCAGTCGCATTGAACAAATTTTGAACAAATTGAACGAGGGAAAAGCGGAATGATGAGTCAGAAAACGGATGTTTCCTATGAACAACAATTAATCCAAGCAAAACAATTTATTCGCGAAAATGATGACTTTCTAGTGGTGTCTCACATCGATCCTGATGGAGATGCCGCTAGTTCAACTTTAGCTGTAGGTTGGATGCTTACACAGTTGAACAAACGCTTTACGATGATCAATGAGGGAAATACTCCAGGAAAATTCGATTTTTTATGGGGCTTTAACCATATTATTAATTATACTAAAGCAACACCTTCTCGAATGTATAGCCATGTGATTGCAGTCGATTGTGCGGACTATTCGCGAATTGGGAAAGTAAAATCCTTAATGAATGAATCCACACAAATATTGAATATTGATCATCATCGCACCAATGATTACTACGGAGCTATTCAACTGATTAACGCTAATGCAGCTGCAACTGCAGAAGTCTTATATGATTTGGCTTTGAAATTGGAAGTTAACTGGACTTCTTCATTAGGTGATTGCATCTATACGGGACTTTTAACCGATACCGGTGGTTTTCGTTATGCGAATACAACGCCAAAGGTCATGCGTATTGCTGCGGAAATGCTGCAATATGGAGTGAACGGCAATGATTTAGCAGACCGTTTATTAGAAAAAGTCACCTATTCGCATATTCTTTTATTACAGAAGGCGCTCAGTACGCTTTCTTTTTCGGAAAACAAGCAAATTTCTTGGGTGAGTGTGACTAAGGACGAAATCGCCTTTGCAAATGCTTCTAATGAAGATTTAGAAGGTTTAGTTAATTATCCGCGAAATATTGAGGGTATCGAAGTCGGTATTCTTTTTAAGGAAGTTGAGCCGTTAAAATATAAAGTTAGCATGCGTTCCGCTGGAAAAGCAGATGTTGCTTTAATCGCGAAATCATTTGGCGGCGGTGGACATTTTCGTGCTGCAGGTTGTACATTATTAGGTAGTTTAGAAGATATTATTGCAAAAGTTGTTAAGGAAGTGGGTCTGGCATTGCAATGACATTAGAAGGTGTTTTGCCGATTTTAAAGCCGGTGGATTTTACTTCCCATGATGTTGTCGCTAAGGTCAGAGGAATTCTTGGCATTCGCAGAATTGGCCACACCGGTACACTGGATCCTAAAGTGACCGGTGTTTTGCCTTTATGCATTGGTAGAGCGACTAGAGTGGTTGAATACATTCAGGATTTACCAAAGCAATATGAGGCTGTTCTAATCATTGGGCTTGCGACAGATACGGAAGATATGACAGGCACTATCATCAAACAAGTGGATCAAGTTGATTTATCTGCCTCTATCATCGTAGAAACCATAAACAATTTTATTGGAACGATTGATCAAGTGCCCCCTATGTATTCTGCTGTGAAGGTTGATGGTCAGCGTTTATATGATTTAGCCAGGCAGGGTCAGGTTGTTGAACGAAAGTCGCGTCAAGTAGAAATTTATAATATTGAAGTGATGAGCATGCATTTGGAAATAGCGCATCCGCAAATTAAGCTTCGCGTGAAATGTTCCAAAGGTACATATATTCGCACATTATGCACAGATATCGGACAAGCATTAGGTTATCCAGCCGTGATGTCAGAACTCGTAAGAACCGCTACGGGACCGATTGAATTAGCGCAATGTCTTACATTGACTGAACTTGCTGAGCTTGCAGCCAAGGGTACAGTTGCTTCACGTATGATAGCAACGGATCAAGCGATTTCTCATCTTCCAGCTTGGAAAGTTTCCGAACAAGAAGCGGCAAATGCTTTACAAGGAAAAGCAATTCAACTCACTGCTGCGTTTCATGATATCGCAGATGATCATCAAATCGTTCGTCTTTATTCACCCATGGATTCTTTTTTAGGGATTTATCGTTGGAATGCGGTTCAAAACATCATTACACCAGAAAAAGTATTTAACTAATTGTAGGAGATAACATGAAAATCATTGAATTAACGTTTCCTTTTGAAACACCCTTAGAAGGTATACCCACATCCTTGGTGATGGCGTTGGGTGATTTCGACGGCATTCATTTAGGCCATCAAGAAGTGATTAGACGCACGATAGCTGCAGCGAAACGATTACAAGTGCCTGCAGCAATTATGACTTTTACTCCTCATCCGCGCTTTGTGCTTGGCCAAGCTAAATATGAGCAAAATTTAACACCCTTGATTGAAAAGACGGAGACCTTTTCCAAGATGGGTGTTGAATTTATTTATTTAATTCACTTTACAACTGCTTTTTCGCAAATCAGTCCGAAAATGTTTGTCGATCAAGTGCTTTCTTCCTTAGGCATACAATCCGTGGTCGTTGGCTTTGATTTTACATTTGGTCATGAAGGTAAAGGAACACCTGAGGTGTTACAGAATCTTAGTGAAGGTAAATTTTCTGTGGAAATTGTGCCGCCCTATGATTTACAAGGGGAAAAAGTGAGCAGTACAAGCATTCGCGAATATTTGTGTGAAGGTAAGATGGAGCAAGTGCGCGATTTATTAGGACATTATTATCGTTTACGCGGTATAGTTGTAACAGGCGATGGCAGAGGCAGAACCATTGGTTTTCCAACGGCAAATATTGAACCGCTGGAAGCCTACGTCATTCCGGGAAAAGGTGTTTATGCGGTTCGCTGCAAGGTTCAAGGCGCAATTTTTAATGGAGTGATGAATATCGGCTCGAAGCCCACCTTTACAGACGATGTCAAACAAACGTTGGAAGCTCATTTATTTGATTTTAATGCGTCGATTTATGGGGAGCAGATGGAGGTTGAGTTTATTCGCTTTATACGTCAAGAGCGTAAATTTAGTTCTGTTGACGAACTAATCAAGCAAATTCATCTGGATGCTGAAGAAGCAAAACGTATTTTGGACTAATTTCCAGCAAATCATTTACTTATATAATGCTTATATGTTATAATTTCTTTTGGCAAAGAGAAGCTAGTTTTTTTGTCTGTAGAACCGTAGCTTGGATATTCGTATCACCAACGATTTCTCGGCTGCAGGGGATCATTATGATTGAAGGAGGTGAATAGGATGGCTCTTACACAAGAACGCAAAACGCAATTGATTCAAGAGCATAAGACTCATGAATCAGATACAGGATCACCAGAAGTACAAATCGCTATCCTTACGGAAAATATTGTGAACTTAACTACACATTTTCGTGAGCATAAAAAAGATCATCATTCCCGTCGCGGTCTGTTAAAGATGGTTGGTCAACGTCGTAAGCTACTGACTTACTTGAAAAACAAGGACGTTAGACGTTACAGTACGTTAATTGAGAAACTTGGACTTCGTAGATAATGTAACAGGATGGAAAGCAACCGTTGTTCCACCGTGCTGGTTTGATTGCATGGGCAACAAGGTTGCTTTTTCTTGTAATAGGAAATGATAGCTTTTATAGAATACAAATTTCGTTGATAAATTTAGGAGGATATATAATGGAAAAGAGAGTTCAGATTGATCTGGGAGGAAGACCGCTCATACTTGAGACAGGTCGCTTGGCTAAACAAGCGAATGGCTCCATCATGGCGCGTTATGGGGATACGGCTGTTTTGTGTACCGTAACCGCATCGACAGAACCAAAGCCTTTAGATTTTTTTCCTTTAACGGTAAATTATGAAGAAAGAATGTACGCCGTTGGTAAAATCCCCGGGGGTTATAACAAAAGAGAAGGCAGACCTTCACAAAAGTCAATTTTAGCTAGTCGTCTTACGGATCGGACGATTCGTCCGCTATTCGCAGAAGGCTTTCGGAATGATGTGCAAATTGTTGATTTAGTGATGAGCGTGGACCAAGATTGTTCTTCGGAAATTACGGCAATGATCGGTACTTCCGCTGCTTTGGCTATCTCTGATGTACCGTTTAACGGGCCGATTGGCGGCGTTATTGTAGGAAGAGTTAACGGTGAATTTGTGATTAACCCAACAGAAGCACAATGTGCTGTGACTGAAATATTTCTGGTCGTGGGTGGTACGAAAGACGCCATTATGATGGTTGAAGCCGAAGCGCATGAAGTTTCAGAACAAATCGTGCTCGAAGCGATTATGTTTGGTCACGAGGCGATTAAAAAAATCGTTGCAGCGATTGAACAATTTGTAGCTGAAGTGGGCAAGGCTAAGATGGAAGTTAAGCTACACACAGTGGATCCACAAGTGAATTCAGATGTACGCGCCTATGCTAAAGCACGCTTAGTTGACGCACTTGTGATCAAAGAAAAGCATGAACGTCAAAATGCAATTGATGCGATTGATGCGGAAACGATAGAGCATTTTACTCAAGTCTATGCCGAATCATTAGGTAAAATCGCGGATGTTAAAGAAGCGCTTCATGATATCATCAAGGATGAAGTTCGCCGCTTAATTACCAAAGACAAAATTCGTCCAGATGGACGAGCTCTGGATGAGATTCGTCCGATTGAGTGCGATATTGATTTATTGCCTCGCGTCCATGGTTCTGCATTATTTACTCGCGGACAAACGCAAGCGCTTAGTGTTTGCACACTGGGCTCCCTAGGGGAAGTACAGAAGTTGGACGGCATGGATAATGAAGAATCCAAGCGCTTTATGCACCATTATAATTTTCCACCATTTAGCGTGGGTGAAGCTCGTCCTTTGAGACCTCCAGGCCGTAGAGAAATTGGTCATGGCGCTTTGGGTGAAAGAGCTTTGCAAATGGTCATACCCTCTGAAACAGATTTTCCGTATACCATTCGTTTGGTTTCTGAAGTGTTGGAGTCCAATGGTTCCTCTTCGCAAGCAAGTATTTGCGGAAGTACCTTGGCAATGATGGCCGCAGGTGTGCCAATTACAGCACCGGTTGCCGGGGTTGCAATGGGATTAATCAAAGAAGGCGATTATTTCTCCATTCTTACCGATATTCAAGGGCTGGAAGATCATCTAGGCGATATGGACTTTAAAGTAGCAGGTACTGCAAAAGGGATAACGGCTATTCAAATGGATATCAAAATAGACGGTATTGACCGCGCTATTCTTACAGATGCACTGGCACAAGCGAAAGATGGCAGAATATTTATTTTGAATAAAATGCTTGAACGTATTCAAGAACCTAAAAAACAACTGTCTCAATATGCGCCGAAAATTATTTCAATGAATATTCATCCAGACAAAATTCGCGATGTGATTGGGGCAGGCGGGAAAATTATCAACAAAATCATTGAGGAAACAGGCGTAAAAATCGACATTGAACAGGATGGTCGTGTTTTCATTGCATCTTCCAATTCTGAAATGATTGAGAAGGCAAGACTTATTATTGAAGGAATCGTTCGCGAGGTTGTTGTCGGTGAAGTATACTTGGGAACAGTGAAGCGTGTAGAGAAATTTGGCGCGTTTGTTGAAGTACTTCCAGGTAAAGAAGGACTTGTTCATGTCTCGCAATTATCAACCGAACGTGTAGTTAATGTATCGGATGTAGTGTCCGTCGGAGATAAAATTACAGTTAAAGTGACAGAAGTCGATGCGCAAGGCAGAGTAAATCTTTCACGTAAAGCGGTATTAGCTCCGTAACAGGCGGAAAAATATCATTACTATGAACAAGAAGAGCCAGAGTAGTCTGTCTCTTTTTTTGCATCCCTGTGTTGTACTGCTAACAACCTACAGAACCTGTCCGTTAGCAGTATAGGTCTATTCTTGTCCGAAGTGGCATATAAAGTGCCATAGACGAATTAAGGGAGATCAAGACATGGGGAAATTGAGAATAAAGTGGAAACTATTAAGCATAAGCTTTGTTGCTTTATTAGCTTGGGTGTTTGGATCTGTTACGGGTATAAATACTTATATTTCGCAAGTCAAACAGTACCCCAAAGTGGTACAAGTTAAAGGAAATATGGAGGCATTGGCCGTAACAGCAAGTGTACCTTTACAGCAATCTCCCTTTTATGATCATAAGGAATGGATAGAACAAATTAAATTAGCAGCTGCTGCTAAAAGAATCGCTCCGATAGATGCCAAATTAGATCGTATTTGGAAGGCCATTCCCGGTTACAATGGTTTAGAAGTTGATTTAACCAAAACGATTCAATTGGCACTGCCTTTTACATCAATCGATAAAATGAATTTCATTTATAAAGAAATTAAACCGAAAATAAATTTAGAGGATTTAGGCGCTCAACCGATTTATAAGGGGAATCCGCATAAACCTATGGTTTCCTTGATGATAAACGTCGCTTGGGGCAATGAATTTATCCCAACTATACTTAAGGTATTGAATAAAGAGAACGTTCATGCTACATTTTTCTTTGACGGTTCATGGTTATCACAAAATGTAGAGGTCGCCAAGCAAATTGGAAAAGACGGACATGAGTTATCCAATCATGCTTATTCTCATAAAAATATGAGTCAATTAAGTCGAGAGGCAGCGATTGCTGAAATTTCAAAAACGCAGCGATTGCTGGAAGATCGATTAGGTGTTCATAATACATTATTTGCTCCGCCATCGGGTGACTTCAACAACCAAACGGTACAAATTGCTCATGCCCTTCATTTAAAAACGGTATTATGGACCCTTGATACGGTAGATTGGACTAAACCTCAGCCTGCATGGATTATACGTAAAGTATCTTCGAACCTGGAGCCGGGGGCGATGATTTTAATGCATCCGACAGCCTCTTCTAGCCAAGCGTTGGAAGGCATTATTAAAGAAGTGAAACGAAGAGGGCTTGTATTAGGTACAGTAAGTGAGCTTTTATCGACAAACAGAGTGCCCAATGCAGAATCTATACCGAAATAATGAAAAAGCACGAAGCTAGTTTTGACTTAGCTAATGCTTTAGAAGCCAGTTTTCTGGCGAAAATTTTAAGGAGGACATAATGATTAAACATCATTTATCAAATGGATTGCGTGTATTGGTTGAGCAAATTCCAACGTGCCGTTCTGTATCTTTTGGGATTTGGGTGAAAATTGGTTCAAGGAATGAGTCAGCGGTGCAGAATGGGATTTCCCACTTTATCGAACATATGCTGTTTAAAGGGACAGATAAGTATACGGCAAAGGATATCGCAGAAATATTCGACGGAATTGGCGGCAATGTAAATGCCTTTACAACCAAAGAATATACTTGTTATTATGCAAAAGTTTTAGACGAACATTTGCCGATTGCGGTTGATGTTTTGGCGGATATGTTTTTTTACTCTCAATTGGATGTACAGGAATTGGATAAAGAGCGAAACGTCATTCTGGAGGAAATTTCGATGTATGACGATACGCCCGATGATCTCGTTCATGATTTATTAGCCAAAGCTGCTTATGGCGAGCATTCCTTAGGCTATACGATCTTGGGAACGGAGTCTAATTTAAATGCGATTGGTTCCGATGATCTTCGTCAATTTATGGATAAAAATTATAATATTCAAAATACGGTAATCGCTATTGCTGGAAATGTGGACAATCGCATCGTTGAATTGATGGAATCCCGGTTTGGTTCATTTGCTAATCAAGGAAAATCTTCAATTTATGCCTCACCGGAATTTATAAGCGAAGCGGTTTATCAATTTAAACAAACGGAACAAAATCATATTTGTTTATCTCTGCCCGGCTGCTCAGTAAGTGATGAACGATTATATGGCATGATTCTGTTAAATAATACAATTGGCGGCGGGATGAGTTCAAGGTTATTTCAAGAAATCAGGGAAAAAAGAGGGTTGGCTTATTCGGTCTATTCCTATCATTCCTCTTACATGGATAGCGGTTTATTTACGCTTTATACAGGAACAGCGCCTAAGCAAACGGAAGAAGTACTTAAGGTTTCATTGGATGTTATCGCGGATATGATTGCAACCGGGATGACAGAATCAGAGCTGCGCAAAGGCAAGGAACAATTGAAAGGCAGCTTAATTTTAAGCTTGGAGAGCACAAGCAGTCGGATGAACCGGATTGGTAAAAATGAGCTTATGCTGGGCAAACATTACACATTAGATGAAACTATAGCACGTATTGAAGCAGTCGAGATGGAACAGATTAACTCATTGATTAAACAGTTGTTTGCTCACCCGTTCGCATTAGCTATGGTAGGACAAAGTGATGCAGCCATTCAAGAATTCAGGAGGGATCAGCTTGTCATATAAAGTGCAAATTAATCGTTTACCGGGGAACGAAGATATTCAGATCCCGCAAAAGATGTCTGATTTGGCGAGTGGCTTTGATTTATATGCTGCGGTAACAGAGCCCTTGATTTTAAAACCAGGCGAAAGATGCTTAGTTCCTACTGGTTTTGCCATTGCCATGCCTGCCGAATTGGAAGCACAAATTCGACCGCGCAGCGGGTTGGCGTTTAAGCATGGAATTACAGCTTTAAATTCACCGGGAACCATTGATGCAGATTATCGCGGCGAAATCAAAGTATTGCTAATTAATCATGGTCAAGAGGCTTTTACAATTCAAAGAAACGAACGAATTTCGCAAATGGTGTTTCAAATCGTGCCGCTGATTCAATTAGAAGAAGTCGATGAGTTGTCTGAGACGATACGCGGTGAAGGCGGCTTCGGTCATACAGGGCGTTAAACTTGCCTTTATTTAATCCTATAGTTTACCAAAAACACTTCTTATACCATAAGGAGTGTTTTTATGTGCGTAAACCAGAGCTTCATACTTCAGTAACCCATCATTAGGCGAGAGCATACTATATTTTATCGCAAGCGGCTTAAAATGGAGGGAAACCGATGCTTACAGGAATTCAGATTGCATTAATCGGCGGAGATGCAAGACAGCTTGAAGTCATTCGCGAATTTTCTGAACTGGATGCATCTGTTCAATTAATCGGGTTTGACAATTTGCAGTATGTTTTTAATGGGATTACAAAAGCAGCATTAACCACTGAAGTATTACGTACAATGGATGCCATGATTTTGCCGCCTGTTGGGACGGATGATAAAGGCTATGTGGAATCTATTTTTTCAACGAATGAAATCCAGCTTACAGATGAACATGTCGAAGCGTTACCGAAACATGCCAAAATATACACGGGAATGGCAAAATCATATTTGAAGGAACTAAGCGCCAAATATGAAATTGAACTAATTGAACTTTTTAATCGGGATGATGTTGCGATTTATAATTCGATTCCTACGGCAGAAGGCGCTTTGATGATGGCTATTCAAAATACGGATTTTACGATTCATGGATCGCAATGTATGGTATTGGGTCTGGGCAGGACGGGGTTTACGTTAGCAAGAACTTTGCAAGGATTAGGTGCTCATGTCAAAGTAGGATTACGCAGTCCAGAACAGTTTGCTCGTGCCTGGGAAATGGGGCTGGAACCGTTTTATATCACGGAATTAAGCCATCAAGTAATGAATATTGACTTGCTTTTTAATACGATTCCGACTATGATAGTCACAGCGCAAATTATTGCAAATATTCCAATTCGAACACTGATTATTGACCTAGCTTCCAAACCCGGAGGCACCGATTTTCGTTATGCGGAAAAGCGGGGAATCAAGGCAATGTTAGCACCGGGTTTGCCAGGAATAGTTGCTCCTCGTACGGCTGGACGAATCATAGCAAAGATACTAAGTGAATTGCTAATGGATCAGGTCAAGATGGGGAGGAATGAGCAATGAATTGGAAAGGGTTAACGGTGGGTTTTGCTTTAACAGGTTCTCATTGTACATTTGAAGAGGTCATGCCGCAAATTCAACGCTTTATTACAGCTGGGGCTAATGTGATTCCAATTGCATCTTATACGTTGATGTCGACCGATACACGGTTTGGCACATCCGAGAAATGGCAAAAACAGTTGAAAGATATGACAGGGAATGATATTATTTCTACAATCGTTGCCGCAGAGCCGCTAGGCCCAACCAAGCTTTTGGACGTCTTGATTATTGCCCCTTGTACAGGCAATACAACCAGTAAATTAGCCAATGCGATGACAGAGAGTCCAGTATTGATGGCCGCAAAAGCACAAATGCGTAATCAAAATCCACTTGTTTTAGCCATTTCGACCAATGATGGATTGGGCTTAAACGCCGCTAATATAGCCAAATTATTGATCACTAAAAATATTTATTTTGTCCCTTACGGTCAAGATGCTCCAATTGCTAAACCGAATTCTTTGGTGGCTCGAATGGATTTGATCATGGAAACATGTGAATCCGCATTGCAGGGAAAACAATTTCAGCCGATGGTCATCGAAAGATTCAATTACTCATAGATTAATTCAACGAAGGGAAGCGTTACAGAAAATGCCGAATCAGAAGCTTTTTAATGTTGCAGTTGTAGGTATTACAGGCGCAGTAGGACAACAGATCATTCGTTTGTTAGAAGCAAGAAAGTTTCCCGTAAATAAACTCAAACTACTTGCTTCCGGTCGTTCTGCTGGGATGAAGATCCACTTTCAAGGCGCTGAGATCATTGTTGAAGAAGCAACTCCGGAGAGCTTTGCTGGGATTGATATTGCTTTTTTCAGCGCAGGCGGAGATGTCAGTAAACACCTTGTGCCACATGCTGTAGCTAGCGGCGCAATTTGCATTGATAATACAAGTGCTTACCGCATGGATCCAGAAACTCCGCTTGTCGTTCCTGAAGTCAATATAGAGAAAATCAACGAGCACAAGGGCATTATTGCGAATCCTAACTGTTCCACCATTCAAATGGTTGCTGCTTTGAAGCCTTTATATGATAAATATGGGATTTCCCGCATTATTGTGTCTACTTATCAAGCGGTTTCCGGCGCAGGAAGTCGCGCGATCGATGAGATGCTGAAGCAATCTAAAGACATCCTTGATCATAAACAAGTTCAGCCTGATATTTTACCGGTTTCTTCTTTGCCTGTTAAGCATCAAATCGCATTTAATGCAATTCCGCAAATTGATAAATTTTTAGACAACGGCTTTACGAATGAAGAAATGAAAATGATTCTTGAAACAAAAAAAATTATGGGAGACGAAACACTTCAAGTTACGGCAACTTGCGTGAGAATACCTGTAGTTTATGGACATTCGGAATCGGTTTATGTAGAATTAAAGCAAGAATTTGATATTGCAGAAGTGAAGCAATTATTAGCGGATGCACCTGGTATCGTACTTCAAGATGATCCTGAACAACAACTATATCCACTTGCTTCAGAAGCAGCTGGTAAAATAGAAACCTTTGTCGGTCGTGTTCGCAGAGATTTAAGCAATCCGCTTGCTTTGAATATGTGGATTGTTTCGGATAATCTGTTGAAAGGCGCCGCTTGGAATGCAGTTCAAATTGGTGAATACATTGCACTTGAGCAATAATCATCCGATGGGATGATTGGGTTACAGGAGGTATGTTCATGCGAATTTTGGTTCAAAAATTCGGCGGCACCTCCCTTTCTACCTTTGAGGCTAGAAATCACGCTATCCAGCATATTAAACGCGCCTTAGATGAAGAATACAATCTTGTAATTGTCGTATCCGCAATGGGAAGAAAGGGCGATCCTTACGCAACAGATACATTGCTCGATTCGATACATCAAAGTGGCGGTCGTCTTGCTGCAAGAGAGAAGGATATGCTTCTGTGCTGCGGTGAAACGATTTCCGCTGTTACACTTTCTAGTTTATTAAATGTAGAATTGATTTCTTCTATTGTATTGAATGGAGCACAAGCGGGCATCACAACAAATGATCAATATGGCAACGCACAGATTATATCGATTGATCCGACCCGTATTCTCGAACTGCTGTACCAACAAAAAGTTGTTATTGTGACTGGCTTTCAAGGAGCTACATTAAAGCATGATTTAACTACGTTGGGTAGGGGCGGCAGCGACACATCAGCAACTGCTCTAGGGGTAGCGTTAGGTGCAGAGATCGTTGATATTTTTACGGACGTAAATGGTATTTTGACTGCTGACCCACGAATTGTTGATAATGCAAAGCCATTATCGCATGTAACATTTAATGAAATAAGTCATCTTGCGCATAATGGAGCAAAGGTTATCCATCCAAGAGCTGTAGAAATCGCTAAGCACGCGAATTTACCTATTCGTATTCGGTCTACTTTTTCCCAAGAAGCAGGAACGTTAGTCGCTGGTTTTGAAGCACTGAAGCTGGAATCCAATACAGTTGTAGATCGACATATAACGGGTATTACATACACGCAATCTTTAACGCAAATTACAGTGATCAATCAAGAAGGTCTGTATGATACATCTTTGCATGTATTTAAAGCGATGGCACAGCGACTCATTAGTGTTGATTTTATTAATGTAAATCCGTCTGGTGTGGTATATACCGTTTTTGACGCTCAAGCAACTTCAGCTTTGGAGGCGTTGCAACAATTGAACTACAGTGTAAATATAGTATCTCATTGCGCTAAAGTTTCCATTATCGGCGGCGGTATGAATGGGGTACCTGGGATTATGGCGCAAATTGTTGAGGCTTTGATGGAAAGGGATATTCCCATCTTGCAATCCTCCGATTCCAATACGACGATTTGGGTATTAGTTAAAGGAGAAGATATGATTAACGCTGTAAGAAGGCTGCATGATAAATTTAAATTGTTTCAGTAGGAATTATGCTTACGATGCGAGTTTTCTTACGAAAACTTTTAGGAGGAATTTTTATGGATTTCGGGAGATTAGTTACGGCAATGGTTACGCCGTTTGATGAAAATCTTCAAATTAATTGGTCGCGAGTTAAGGTATTAATTGATCATTTGATTGATGTACAAAAGACGGATAGTTTAGTGATATGCGGGACAACCGGAGAATCGCCCACCTTGACTGAAGCTGAAAAGCTTCAATTATTTGAATTTGCCGTCCGTTATGTTAATGGACGTTGCAAAGTCATTGCTGGTACGGGCAGTTATGATACGGCACATACGATACATTCTACTTTGCAAGCAGAGAAACTTAGAGTAGATGGGATTTTATTAGTTGCTCCTTATTACAATCGTCCTTCGCAAGAAGGCTTATATCAACATTTCAAGATGGTTGCCGAAGCTACCCAATTGCCCATCATGTTGTATAACGTCCCCCATCGAACGGGTATTACGGTTGCTTATGAAACTACGGTCCGATTAGCTGAGATTTCGAATATTGTCGCTAGTAAAGAAGCACATGCGGACTTAGATCATATGACTCAAATCATTTCACGCGTTCCTAATGAATTCAAGGTTTACAGTGGCGATGATTCGCTTACCTTGCCTGTTATGGCGATTGGCGGCTATGGAATTGTAAGTGTAGCCAGTCATATCATTGGTGCTGAAATGAAGCAATTAATCGATTATTTTTTGTCAGGGGAAAACTTGAAGGCAGCTGAAGCACATGCTAAGCTTTTCCCGATTTTTAAAGGCTTATTCCGCGTTCCGAGTCCTGCTCCGGTCAAGCATGCGCTCTTTTTGCGAGGGATTGATGTTGGGGGCGTACGACTCCCATTACTTGAAGTGAATGAGGCCGAAGGTCTGTTTATCCAATCCTTGCTTCGCTAGAAATGTGAAGATTTCGCATTGCTTTTCATTTTAAGGATACGCTAACTCTAACAGAGTGTAACTTGTTTTTGATGTTTTTGTTCATGTATAATGATGGCAAGTGACTGGTGCGGTTTATTTAATGGATATAAATCGGAGAATTGTCGTCAAATTTTAAAAAATAGGAGGTATTGTTTTGACAAAGAAAAATGAAAAATTACTCATCTTCGCTCTAGGCGGCGTGGGCGAAATTGGTAAAAATATGTATGTAGTGCAGTATGGAAACGATATTGTGGTTGTGGATTCTGGGTTGAAATTTCCTGAAGAAGAAATGTTAGGCATTGATATTGTTATTCCTGATATTACTTATTTATTGGATAACCGTGATAAAGTAAGAGCGATTTTAATTACGCACGGACATGAAGATCATATTGGTGGATTACCTTATGTGCTTCGGCAATTAAATGTACCTATTTATGCTACTAGATTAACTATGGGTTTAATTGAATCCAAATTAAAAGAAGCTAATTTGCTTGGAGACACTAAGCGTCATATCATCACAGCCAATTCTGAATTACAACTGGGAACCATCACGGCAAGCTTCTTTAAAACCAATCATAGTATTCCAGATTGTGTAGGGGTTTGTTTAGAAACACCTGAAGGAAACGTTGTTCATACCGGAGATTTTAAATTTGATCAAACGCCTGTGAATGGTCATTTTGCTGATTTGCATCGGATGGCGGAAATTGGTACTAAGGGTGTATTAATTCTTCTTTCAGATAGTACAAATGCAGAGCGTCCCGGCTTTACGGGCTCTGAGAGAAGCGTCGGTATAGAGCTTGAGAATGTTTTCTCTAAAGCGAAGCAGCGTGTTGTTGTGGCCACCTTTGCCTCGAATATTCATCGGGTTCAGCAAGTTATCGATGCTGCGGAAGCTACCAACCGTAAAGTAACGGTAATCGGCAGAAGCATGGTAAATGTAGTTTCCATTGCTTCGGAACTAGGATATTTAAGGATTCCTGAAGGTATGCTTATTGAACCGGAAGAAGTGAATCGTATTGCAGCGGATCGTGTTGTCATCCTATCGACGGGAAGCCAAGGCGAGCCGATGTCAGCTTTAACGCGTATGGCAAGAGCGACACACCGTAAGGTGGATATTATGCCTGGAGATACTGTAGTTATTGCGGCTACACCGATTCCTGGGAACGAAAAATATGTGGGACGAACTGTAGATGAGCTTTTCCGTTTAGGCGCTCATGTCATTTACGGTCCGGGTTCAGTATCTGGCGTTCACGTTTCGGGTCATGGCAGTCAAGAAGAATTGAAGCTCATGCTTAATTTGATGAAGCCTAAATATTTTATACCCATTCATGGCGAGTATCGGATGCTTCGTCTCCATGCTAACTTAGCTGAAGATGTCGGTGTGGAAAAAGAAGATATTTTCATTGTTGATAATGGTGAAATTGTTGAAATTCAAGATGGTGTTGCCCGTAAATTCGGCAGAGTCCAAGCGGGAAATATTCTGATTGATGGCTTAGGCGTTGGCGATGTCGGTAATATCGTTTTACGTGACCGTAAGCTATTGTCACAAGACGGCATATTAGTTGTAGTCGTTACGTTAAGTAAACAAGAAGGTAAAGTTCTTTCCGGTCCAGATATCATTTCACGAGGCTTCGTGTACGTGCGTGAATCTGAAGGCTTGTTGGATGAAGCGAATAAAATAGTGACGAACACATTGAATAAGCTCATGAGTGAGAATGTCAATGAATGGGCCTCATTAAAAACGCATGTTAAAGATGCGCTTGGAAGATTTTTATATGAACAAACGAAAAGAAGACCGATGATCCTTCCAATCATTATGGAAGTTTAAAACGATCCAAGTCACTTAGACATGGAATATAAAAAGCTTTCCGAGCCTTTGCTTGGAAGCTTTTTTATTTATGTTCCATGCGAATAAGATTGTACGATCCATCCATACTATGAAATACGTTTATGAAAAATTGGAGGCGTACAATGTCAAACCATTCGAATATCATGCAGCAAGAAGAACCAGCTATACCAACAATAGATCCCAATGATTCCAAGAAGAACGCCGTGCTTGAAAATATTCAACAACTGGGCCAAACAGTGATTGCCACATCTGATGAATCAAATATTCTGTGTTTGACGATTATTGGACAAATTGAAGGGCATTTAATCCTCCCGCCGCAGAATAAAACGACCAAATATGAGCACCTTATTCCACAATTGGTGGCAGCTGAGCAAAATTCAAAAATTGAGGGGCTGCTGATTATTTTGAATACGGTAGGAGGGGATGTAGAAGCTGGTTTAGCCATTGCAGAGATGATTGCTTCCATTTCTAAGCCGACTGTAACATTGGTGCTTGGCGGCGGTCATAGTATCGGTGTGCCGATTGCCGTATCAGCTCAATATTCGATCATAGCTGAATCTGCTACGATGACGATCCATCCGATTCGTTTAAATGGATTGGTCATTGGTGTACCGCAAACATTCGAATATTTGGATAAAATGCAGGAGAGAGTGATCCGGTTTGTGACGAATCATTCAAACATAACCGATGAAAAAATTAAGGAATTAATGTTTAAAACAGGCGAATTAACCCGTGATATTGGAGCAACGGTAATCGGTAGGGATGCGGTGAAATTCGGTTTAATTAATGCAGTTGGCGGGGTATCAGACGCCATACGTGAATTAAATAAACGCATTGAAGAACATAAAATGCAGCAAAAAGGGGTGCTCCAATGACCATATATTCGATTATGCCACTGGAAACAGTCATGGCGGGTGCTGGAGAACAGAAATTTGAATACGTTGAAATCAATTTAAATGGAATCGATATGCAGGTGGAAATGGTCGGGGTCAATCAAGCGAAAATTATTCGTTTGTTAAGCTGCCAGCCAAATGATTATTTAATCCCAGCCTATTCACCCGGCTCTGTCATTCATTTTCATCCTGCCTTACAGTCATAGGTAGCCTGTAAAACTATTTATTTCGCCCACTTTTGTATGCTATAATATAAAAGTTGGAGGTGAACATTTTGGCGAAAGCAAGAAAGAAAAAGAAAAAAGCTGCAAAAGTTTCATTGAAATATGAGCTATATGGCATCATCATATTGATTTTTTCCGTTATCGCATTATCTGGCAGTGGTCGCGTTGCTCGAGCCTTGACTTATTTGTTCCGTTTTTTAATTGGTACCTCTGATAAGGTTCTTCCTGTCATTTTTATATACATTGGACTTTATGTAATGATGAAAAGAGCATGGCCTGCCTCTTGGAGCAAATGGAAAACAGGGGTTATTCTTTGCTTAGTTGGGTGGGTCGTGCTCAACCATATTACGATGATGGGTTCATTGAACTCAAACGCTGATTTGAAAATCCCGCTCGATATTATTAAAGAGACATGGAAAAGCATGAAGGATGGTTTGCAGATTACGGGCAGTGATGCTATTTTGCCAAATAAAGTCGGTGGCGGAATGATCGGCGCTCTAATTTATGCGAGTCTTTATTTCTTGTTTGGTTATTTAGGCTCGAATTTAATTGCGTACAGCTTATTTATTATCGGTTTTATTTTAATTACAGGAATTTCCCTTGTTGAGGTCGCCAGCAAAATAAATGGAAAAACGGATGGCATTCGATCCGGTTTAAAGCTGCGCTTAATGGAGTTATTTTCCAGGAAAAAAGGTTTAAATGTACAAAAAGGATTGATAATTAATGTGAAGAAGCAAGCATCTTATAAATTAGACGACGATGAATTGGACGAAGAAGCGTATTTTACGGATCGCGCCAAAGCTAAAGGTAAACCTGTATTTTTTGAAATGCTGCAATCTAAGGATGCAACACTTGAGGTGCCAACGGCTGCATTAGCACCACCTTTACCTATTAAGTTGATTGAAACGGCACCGGAGATAACGAATGAAGAAGAACCACTGCCATACATACGTAATTTTCAGGATCAAGTGGAGCCTATTCGTGAATCGCCAAGTGCTTCATTAGATGACATTACGGACGAGCCTTTACTATATGAGACAGATAAAAAACCTGCTAAACCCTATGAATTGCCATCGTTTTCATTATTGACTATGCCGGCTGTCGGAAAACCAGGCGACGGTTTAGACTATAAGGCTAACGCGAGAAAGTTAGAAGCCACGCTTGAAAGCTTTGGCGTAAAGACGAAAGTATTGGAGGTCGTTAGAGGGCCGGCAGTTACAAGGTATGAAATCCAACCTGATGTAGGCGTCAAGGTAAGCCGGATTGTCAGTTTGACGGATGATATTGCACTTGCTTTGGCTGCAAAGGATATACGTATGGAAGCTCCAATTCCGGGTAAATCCGCAATTGGGATCGAAGTCCCAAATACAGAGGTTTCCATCGTAACGCTCCGTGAAGTGATGGAAAGCGCGGCTTTTCGCGATTCTGCCGCGAAGTTATCGATTACCTTAGGACGCGATATATCTGGACAGCCTATCGTAGGCAACTTGGCCAGAATGCCGCATTTACTTGTTGCGGGTGCCACCGGTTCAGGTAAATCAGTGTGTATAAATGGAATTATTACGAGTATTTTGTATAAAGCAAAGCCAGATGAAGTGAAATTTTTGATGATCGATCCGAAAATGGTTGAATTAAACGTCTATAACGGGATTCCGCATTTATTGGCGCCAGTCGTTACTGACCCGCGGCGTGCATCTTTGGCTTTGAAAAAAGTGGTTCTTGAGATGGAAAAAAGGTATGAATTATTTTCTAAAACAGGTACGCGTAATATTGAAGGCTACAATAATTTGTTAGCAAACGGTAATCCGGGAAATCCAATGCCACCGTTACCTTTAATCGTCGTTATTGTCGATGAATTAGCTGATTTAATGATGGTTGCCGCGAATGATGTAGAGGACGCGATTTGTCGTTTGGCTCAAATGGCTCGTGCTGCGGGGATCCATCTAATCATCGCTACGCAAAGACCCTCTGTTGATGTTATTACAGGTGTAATTAAAGCGAACATTCCATCGCGCATTGCCTTTGGCGTATCCTCTATGGTTGATTCACGAACGATTCTTGACATGGGTGGAGCAGAGAAACTGCTTGGTCGAGGAGACATGCTGTACTTGCCTATGGGCGCTTCAAAGCCTGTACGCGTTCAAGGGGCCTTTTTATCGGATGAAGAGGTCGAGGCTGTAGTACATTTTGTCCGTAATCAAGAAAAAGCGAATTATCAGGAAGAGATGGTCCCTGAATTGGACGAGCAAGCTGAATCAAAGGGTAATGAGGTGGAGGATGAGTTATATAATCAAGCCATCCAGATCGTGGTGGAAGCCAAACAAGCTTCCGTATCCTTGCTGCAGCGAAGAATGCGGATCGGCTATACTCGGGCTGCGCGTTTAATTGACTCTATGGAAGCCAAAGGTATTGTAGGCCCATATGAAGGCAGCAAACCGCGAGAGGTTTTATTATCGATTGAACAGTTTCACCAGAATCGGATAAGTTCATAAAACTGCTGGGTTAATCCCAGTAGTTTTTTTTATTTGTATAGAACGATTCTTCCTTTCAAATAATAACCGCATAGAGAAATAATATGCGAAAAAGGAAGGTTGAGAATCGTCATGCAAATTAAAAATTATCGCCTCATTATATTTACCGTGATCATTTTGTTGATTTTGTTTGTGGGGTTTCAATTAAAGGAGGATACTAAAAATAAAAATTTAAAAGAAACATTTAGTCAAGCTGACTTGCAATATGGAGCGAACGGGGAAGATGTATATGAATTGCAGGGGAGAATGAAGTTTCTTGGTTTCTTTTATGGGGACGTGGATGGACAGTTTGGTTACAATACCCTTAAGTCTGTCAAATATTTTCAATCCGAATTCGGCTTGAACGTGGATGGAATTGTGGGTCCAAAAACAAAGCTGAAATTATGGGAAGCTACCAAGGCTTGGGCGCCGACGGAAGGTTGGAAGGCAATTCCAAGCACTGCTGGTAATGCAGGGGGTAATGCAGGGGGTAATGCAGCTGGGAATGCTACAAGCGGTAATAACGATAGCTTACCGCCTAGCTCACGGCTAGGCGTGACAGACAATGACATCAGATTAATGGCTAACGCTGTGTATGGAGAATCTCGTGGCGAGCCATACAAAGGGCAAGTCGCTGTTGCCTCAGTAATCATTAATCGAGTGAAATCTTCAAAATTTCCAAATTCAGTTGCGGGCGTTATTTATCAACCGGGTGCTTTTACGGCGGTATCGGATGGCCAAATTAATTTAACGCCCAATGCAACGGCGAAAAATGCAGTACAGGATGCTTTAGCTGGGTATGATCCGACGGGCGGCTGTATTTATTATTTTAATCCTGTGACCGCAACCTCTTCATGGATTTGGAGCCGTCCGCAGGTCATGACAATCGGCAAACATATTTTTTGTATGTAAAAAAGAGAAATATACGTTTTGTTGCTTCTTTTCTTCGTCAAGGAATATAATGGAATGGTGAAATGAAGGGAGGCTGTTTTCTTGAAACAAACCACGTTTGAGCGAAGCACAGTTAAAAATATCCGCATTCATGTATTGCCGACAGAGCAATTTAAAACCTATGCAATCTCAGCTTATATTGGGACTCCGTTGGCGGAAGATACGGTAACTCCGATTGCTTTAACACCCTTTGTATTACGCAGGGGAACACAATTGTATCCAGAAACGAAAAAATTCCGTGAGAAGTTGGACGATTTATACGGAGCCGGCTTTGGATTTGATGTGTTTAAAAGAGGCGATTACCAGATCGTTCAATTTCGTATGGATCTAATTCAGGATCGCTATGTCAATGAAAAAGGCTCCTTACTGCAGCAAGCGCTGCAGTTTTTAGGGGGAGCTTTAACACAACCTGCTTTGGAAAATAAACATTTTGTCACGAAATATGTCGATGCAGAAAAACGAACGGTGCAAAAGAAAATCGAGGCCGTAATTAACGATAAAATTCGTTATGCGGAAGAACGCTGCATGCATGAAATGTGCAAAAATGAGCCTTATCGTTTATTTCCACTTGGGACGATTGAAGCGCTTCAGCAAATCGATGCTCATTCGCTTTATAATCAATATACGCAATGGTTAAAGCAATCTCCGATTGATTTATACGTTGTGGGCAATACAACTTTAGCAGAGGTTACAGCTTATGTTGAGCATTCGTTTCAGCTGGAACGGGATTCTGTACACAATTATCAGATGAAAACGAATCATTATCAAGTGGATCAAATACGCACCATCATTGAAAAACTTGATGTAAGTCAAGGGAAATTAAATATGGGCTTGCGGACGAATATTACTTACGCTGACGATTTATACCCTTCTTTACTAATGTATAATGGAGTGTTGGGAGGCTACCCGCATTCTAAGCTATTCACAAACGTGCGTGAAAAAGCAAGCTTGGCCTATTATGCTTCCTCGCGTTTGGATGGTCATAAAGGCATTTTAGCGATTCGTTCAGGTATTGAAATGGAGAATTATCAGAAAGCTTCTGAAATTATTCAAAGGCAGCTGGAGGCAATACGCAATGGTGAAATAAACGAGCTTGAATTAACTCAAACCCAAGCCATGATTGCCAATCAATTACGTGAAATCCAAGATTCCGCCTTTGAAATGATTTCTTTTGATTATAATAGCGTTTTATCTGGAACCGAACGCTCGGTAAATGAATTAATTGATTTAATTTATAAGGTGGATCGCCAAATGATTACGCAGGCGGCGCAAAAAGTGCAATTAGATACCATATACTTCCTGCGTGATCAAAAGGGGGATTAAACAATGAACGTCTTAAATTACGAAAGTTTAAACGAAAAGCTATATTTTGAACAGCTTGTCAATGGTTTAAAAGTATATGTCCTGCCCAAAGCGGGCTTTCAAAAAACATATGCCACCTTCAGTACCCACTACGGTTCTGTTGATAATCATTTTCAGGCAGAAGGTCAAGCGGAGATGAAAGTTCCGGATGGAATCGCTCATTTTCTCGAACATAAAATGTTTGAGGAGCCAACGGGTGATGTTTTTGCCACCTTTGCATCCCAAGGCGCTTCAGCTAATGCGTTTACCAGCTTTGATCGTACTGCTTATCTCTTTTCTGCAACCGAACATATTCAAGAAAATGTCATTACCTTATTGAATTTTGTGCAGAATCCTTATTTTACGGATGAGAATGTGGAAAAGGAAAAGGGGATTATTGCTCAAGAAATTACCATGTATCAGGATAATCCGGATTGGCGTTCTTATTTTGGTTTGATTGAGGCGATGTACCAAAAACACCCGATTCATATCGATATTGCGGGAACGATTGAATCAATTTCGCATATTTCCAAGGAAACTCTTTACGATTGTTACCATACCTTTTATCATCCCAATAACATGATTCTTTTCGTTGTCGGTGGTGTGGATGCGGAAGAAATTATATCACTGGTTCGTGAAAATCAGGCAGCAAAGAACTTTACAACGCAAGGAGATATTCAACGTTTTTTTCAGCAAGAGCCAACCCATGTGAACATGCCCAAGAAAACAATCCAACTTCCTGTTTCACAGCCCAAATGTTTATTCGGTTTTAAAGAGACACCTCCGAATGTAGACGGAATAGCTTTGCTCCGTCAAGAACTGACGACCAAAGTGATGATGGATGCTTTATTTAGCCCTAGTTCAACCATTTATCAGACGCTTTATGATGAGAATTTAATCTCGGATAATTTCGGTCATGAATACAATTGCAGCAAGGACTATGCTTTTTCTATAATAGGTGGAGATACAAGCGATCCTGAACTGCTTATGAGTCGTTTGAAACAAATGATCGAAGAGGTTATCGTATCGGGTGTGGCAAGTGAAGATTTTAACAGAAGTAGAAAAAAGAAAATCGGCGGTTATTTGCGGATGTTAAATTCGCCTGAAGCGATTGCGAATGAATTTACCAAATATTATTTTAATGGCGGCGATTTATTCGCCATGCTGGAAATTTATGAAGCGATGACTGAACAACACATTAATGAACGACTGCGAGAGCATTTTCAATGGCAGCAAATGGCCGCTTCTATAGTGTCCAGTGATGCCTTATGAGCAAGTCATTCAATGAACAAACCGTATTAATTACAGGGGCCAGCAAAGGGATTGGCGCTGCGGTCGCTTTGCGTTTCGCTTCTGTCGGGATGAATGTTGTGATTCATTATAATCAAGCACATGAAGCAGCCAATGAAGTGGCAAGAGAATGTATTCATACAGGAGCCAATGTTTTGACGATTTCTGCGGACATACGCAGTAAAGAGCAGATTCTCCGCATGCAGGAAAAGCTGGAAAAGCATCAGATGCTGCCAGATATATTAGTGAATAATGCAGGTGTAAGCCATTATGGACTACTTTCTGACGTTACGGAAGAACAATGGGACCAAGTGATGAATGTAAACTTAAAAGGGACATTCTTAAACACACAAATTTTTATGGAAAGAATGATTCAACAGAAGTATGGACGTATTATTAATGTTTCCTCGATTTGGGGAATATCCGGAGCTTCCTGCGAAGTTGTTTATTCAACTACCAAAGGGGGAATGAACGCATTCACAAAAGCTTTGGCTAAAGAGCTTGCCCCTTCAAATGTGACTGTTAACGCTGTTGCCCCCGGTGCAGTAGACACCGCGATGCTTGGAGACTTTAATCCGGCAGAGAGAACGGCCTTGCAGAATGAAATACCTGCCGGGCGGTTTGCTTTACCTGATGAAATTGCATCATTGGTATATTTCTTGGCCCTACCTGAATCCAGTTATATTACAGGGCAAATCATTAGTCCCAATGGTGGTTGGCTTACATAGGGCATATTCCTCACGCGCTGGAGCCACATTCTTAAACATAACTCTCCGTATATTTTTAGGCATGAATGCGAATAGTATGAATGTTATTTCTATTCACATTAAAGGAGGAAGCTTTAAGATGGCAACTACGTTAAAGTCATTTGACAAGTGGAAAGAATTTTTAAGTGAACGTGTTTCCCAAGCAGAGAAGGTCGGGATGAGTGAAGAAACGGTCTCCAAACTGGCTTTTCAAATCGGCGGATTTCTTCAGGATAAAATCGATCCGGAGAATAAAGAAGAGCGTGTTCTAAAAGAATTATGGGATGTAGGCAACGAAGAAGAGCGAAAAACTCTTGCGCGCTTAATGGTTAAATTAGTGAAATAGTTCGTTTGACTTAAGCCTCCTGTCAGGGGGCTTTTCTCTGCGGTTCATGCTATACTGTATTTAAAAAGGAAAATGGTCGATGATTTTACGTAAAATTAAAATAAGTGTTCTTTCTGTGATTGTTTTTGTCTTATTGTCTGCATGCGGTCATCCTCTACCGACAGTCCCAACGAATATAGCAGATCAAAAGAAATCTGTTTTAGTCTTATCGCCACCCTCGGTGGATATTAAATTGCAGCAGAAATTGCTGCAAAATTTAAACATGTGGAAGCAATCGGATTTGATTGCCTATGAATGGATTCAGCAAGTAAATGTTGTCGATGAACAGCTGGTGCAAAAAATAAGCCATACTCCCTATTCTTACATAATAATCCTTGGTAATGAATTGCTTCCTACAGCTCTGGACGCAGCAGTTAAGACAGCGGATAAACGCTGGATTATTTTCCAAGACGCAGTAAATGCCAATGAGATTGTGATACCGGCAACCGCTAATGTGGCATTGCATCAGATTGATCCTGCAAATGTGATTACACAATGGGATGGTTGGGTAATGAGACAAGAAGCACTAGGTTTAACGATTCAATGGGTGACCAATTCTGCCAATCCAATACCGATTCGTTGGGCACCTTCAGAAGAAGCGGATCATATTTTGCAATTTGATTTGTATGGTGCATCCTGGTTTACACAATTGGCTTATCAAGTGAAAGCAAATCAAGCTAAGTGGATTGCACTTTACACACCAGTGGATACAACCACTTTGCAAACGATAAAAAGTCTAAATATCCCCATCATTAATTTAAAAGAAACGGGATCGATCATTTTGAATTGGGATACTATCTTGACAGAACTTCTTGACATTATTCATTTAAATAATTTTAAAAAGGGTATTTTTACCTATAATCCAGAAGAAATCATTATAAATACGCAATAAGCCCTTTTGAATGAAGGAAATTAGCATATCTTGTAG
This sequence comes from Bacilli bacterium, assembly GCA_028287395.1. Lineage (GTDB taxonomy): Bacteria > Bacillota > Bacilli > Paenibacillales > NBRC-103111 > Paenibacillus_AC. The sequence goes on along the minus strand of JAQBPR010000003.1, from coordinate 31,432 downwards.
AATAATGTACAATAGTTAGCTATCTAAGGGGTTGCTTTTATAAAATGAAACAATGGTATATGGAATATAAAATTCATAAAAACCGCCCCGGTCTACTAGGTGATATTGCTTCATTAATGGGAATGTTAGAAATTAATATCATGTCTATCAATGGTGTTGAAGATCGTACTAGAGGAATGCTGTTACAAACCGATGATGATGAAACCATCGAATTGATGGGTAAAATGTTAAGAAAAGTAGATAATATTACGATTACTGCTTTACGTGCTCCTAAGCTTGTTGATATTTTGGCAGTCCGTCATGGTCGTTATATCGAACGTGATTCAGATGATCGCAAAACATTTCGATTTACAAGAGATGAATTGGGCTTATTAGTTGATTTTCTTGGTGAAATATTCAAGAAGGAAGGCAACCAAGTAGTAGGGTTACGCGGTATGCCTCGAGTCGGTAAAACCGAATCAATTATTGCGGGTAGCGTATGTTCTAACAAACGATGGACTTTTGTGTCCTCTACGTTATTGCGCCAAACCGTTCGCAGCCAGCTCTCCGAAGATGAATTGAACCCGAATAATATTTTTATCATTGACGGGATTGTATCAACGATGCGTTCGAATGAGAAGCATTATGGATTATTAAAGGAAATTATGGCAATGCCATCTACAAAAGTAATCGAGCATCCGGATATCTTTATTCGTGAATCCGAATTTGATTACAATACATTCGATTATATCGTTGAACTCCGGCATACACCGGACGAAGAGATTTCGTACGAAAGCTTTACAACTCAAATTGAAGAATATTAAAAACACAAAATAGATGGGGGGTGAGCCGTTTGTCGGAATTAGGTCAGTTATTGAAAAAGGCAAGATTGGAAAAAGGAATCACTTTAGATGATATGCAGGAAACAACGAAAATACGTAAAAGATACTTAGAAGCAATTGAAGATGGCAACTACAAAATATTACCCGGTAATTTTTATGTCCGCGCGTTTATCAAAAGCTATTCAGAATGTGTAGGCCTTGATCATAATGAAGTGCTGCGTCTTTATCGCAATGTTATTCCTGCGTCACAGGTCGAATCCAATGTGGAGCCTGCTCCAAGAAAAAGGAATGGAATCAAAACAACCGATCGTTGGAGCAGAAGAGTCACAACCATTGTTTTAATTTCATTTTTTGTATTAATTTTCGGACTGATGTACTATTTTATTGAAAAAAATAAAAATAGCGGAAATAATAATCAAAATACGGAGGAGCAAGGCAATCGGCTCACCAGTAAAGTCTCAGAAAACCAAATTTCCAATGCTTCAGCATCTCCTAATTTAAATCAGGCTGCTGCAACGCCGCAGCCAACGTTACTCATTGTGCCCCCTATAGTAAAACTTACTTCGAGTGCAAATGGCGTGGACTATTATAATATTTCCAGTTCGCAAAAAATTGATTTACAGATCTCTGTGCCTATCACCGATGAATGCTGGTTTCAAATTGATCAAACGGATATCGCAACCGTTGCCAAAAAGATGGTTGAACAAGGCACGCTTAACAAAAACATGCCGAATCGTTCATGGACTTTTGATCATTCTGTTTCTTTGAGATTGGGTAAAGCAAGTGCTGCGCAAGTTAAAGTGAATGGAATCGTTATTCCTGTAGGCGACTTGCCGAATGTGAAAAATTTTCAGTTTGACTTGGTTTAAAGGCGCTTTTTTGGGGGAGGCTAACAGTAGTTATCCAATCCTTCAAAGTGAGGTTAGTCTTTTATGACAACAAGCTGGTTAGTGACAGGTTTAGGAGTTCTCGTCAGTTTATTGGGGTGGTATTTAACGCCGAATGCATGGGGATATGGGATCTTTGGATTCGGTCTTGCGCATATTGTTTTAGGTTTGTTGGACATGTTTCGTGAACCTGTTCGAAAGCATTAGATCAATCTAATAAGCGAAAATGACGGCATCCTTAGTTAAATAAGGATGTCTTCTTTTATTATTTTCGTAATATTGGTATAATGAACTTGCTAATTTTTGAAAAGGATGTGGCCACGATGAGTTCAGAAAACTCGTTTGATATTTGTTCGAAAATGGATATGCAGGAGTTGAATAACGCCATTAACCAAGCGGAGAAGGAAATTCAGACGCGATTTGATTTTAAAAACAGCAAGAGCAGCATTAAGCTGGAAAAAGAAGAGCTGGTGCTTATTTCGGACGATGAGTTTAAATTGCAGAATGTGCTGGATATTTTACAATCCAAAATGTCAAAGCGCGGTATCTCCTTGAAAAATGTAGAATATGGTAAAGTTGAGCCAGCGGCTTCCAACACAGTGAAACAAAAAATTACTTTAAAGCAAGGAATCGATCAAGAACAAGCGAAAAAAATAAATGTATTGATTCGCGATTCAAAGCTTAAAGTAAGCAGCCAAATTCAAGGAGACCAAATTCGTGTCACAAGTAAAAGTCGCGATGATCTGCAAAAGGTCATGCAATTAATTAAACAGGCGGATCTTCCATTAGAGTTACAATTCAACAATTTGCGCGGGTAGCAATTACTGAAACGATGTATTATACTTGATATAACGCGTTAAACTTAATTGGGGGATCAGCATGACAGAGAAGATAAAAGTGGTTACGCTAGGATGCGAGAAGAATTTAGTGGATTCTGAAATCATGTCTGGTTTAGTCCATGAACGAGGTTATATTTTAGTAGAAGATAAAGAAGAGGCAACCGTAATTATCGTGAATACCTGCGGTTTTATTGATGCAGCCAAAGAAGAATCCGTAAATACAATTTTAGATATGGCTGATTTGAAGCGCACGGCAAATCTAAAGGCACTCATTGTATCAGGGTGCTTAACGCAGCGTTATAAAGAAGAACTGATGAAGGAAATGCCGGAAATTGATGGTATTGTCGGTACGGGTGATTTTCACAGAATTAATGAAATTGTTGATTTAGCGCTTGCTGGACATAAACCGATTATGGTAGGAAATCCGGTTTTTAACTATGAACAAGCTTTACCTCGTCGCTCCTCTGGTCCTAGGTATACGGCCTATGTCAAAATAGCCGAAGGATGCGATAACGCATGCACATTTTGCAGTATTCCAATCATGCGCGGTAAATTTCGCAGTCGCAGTATGGAATCTGTCATTCGTGAAGTTAGCGAATTGGCCTCGCAAGGTGTCAAAGAAATTAGCTTAATAGCGCAGGATTCAACAAATTATGGAACGGATTTATACGACCGTTTTATGCTGCCTACATTGATGAACCAAGTAACCGAAGTAGCTGGCATAGAATGGGTGCGTCTGCATTATGCGTATCCAGGTTTTTTTACGGACGAATTAATTGAAACGATCGCCGCCAATCCGAAAATATGTAAATATGTAGATATGCCATTGCAGCATAGCGAAGATAGCATTCTTAAACGGATGAGAAGACCGGGTAGACAACGAGACACAAGAGAATTGGTTGGCAAAATACGCGCGCAAATTCCGAATGTTTCCCTGCGCACTTCAATTATTGTAGGCTTTCCGGGTGAAACAGAAGAAGACTTCCAAAATTTGGTTCGATTTATTCGTGAAATGGAATTTGACCGCTTGGGCGTTTTCGCCTATTCGCAAGAACAGGACACTCCTGCGGCGAAACTACCTAATCAAGTGGCGGAAGAAGTGAAAGAACTTCGGGCCAACACATTGATGGAGATTCAACGTGAAATTTCTAAAAGCCGTAATGGCAATCGAATTGGACAAGATTTGGACGTGCTTATTGAACGTTATGATGGACGTAATGATGTTTATATCGGACGCTCCCAGTATGATGCTCCAGAGATTGACGGCGAAGTATTTGTAACAAGTAAAAATGCAGCCATTGGTGAAATAACCAAAGTCCGCATTACTCATTCCTTTGAGTACGATTTATCTGGGGAGGGTATTGCATGAACCTAGCCAATCGTATTACAGTGGTGAGAATCATACTTGTACCCGTAATTATGTTTTTTTTACTGGTACAGGTTAAATTTCCGGATATTCGCATAAATCAATTCAGTATTACCTATAACCAAATCATTGCAGCATTGATATTCATTATTGCAGCCAGTACGGATAGTTTGGATGGTTATATTGCTCGCAAACGCAAGCTTGTAACCAATCTTGGAAAGCTATTGGATCCCTTAGCGGATAAATTGCTTGTCTCTGCAGTATTGATTTCATTGGTTGAAATGGGTAAGGTGCCTGCATTGATCGTCATTGTAATTATTAGTAGAGAATTTGCTATTACAGGTTTAAGGCAAATTGCTCTGCTTGAGGGCATGGTTATGGCGGCTAGTAAGCTAGGAAAATGGAAGACGGGCATACAAATTACAGCGATTATTGCATTGCTCATTAACAACTTCCCTTTTGCTTTTATTGATTTTCCTTTTGATTTAATTGCTAGCTGGGCTGCTGCTATCATAACGGTTTATTCCGGAATCGACTACTTTGTCAAAAATAAACACATTATTAATTTTCAGCAGGAAAATAATAAACAATAGGGAATCATCCTATTGTTTATATTTTTTTAATTGTATATGGAGGTCATTGGATTGAAAGCAGAGATTATAGCAGTAGGTACCGAGCTCCTATTAGGGCAGATTGTCAATTCGAATGCGCAGTTTCTCGCACAGCAATGTGCAGCGATAGGGATTGATGTATATTTTCAAACCGTAGTGGGCGACAATGAATTCAGGCTGCAGCAAGCCATTGCTATCGCAAAAGAACGTGCGGAGTTGATTATTTTTACAGGTGGACTAGGTCCGACTTTGGATGATTTAACTAAAGATGTGCTTGCTAATTATTTGGGCAAAAAGTTAATTATCCATCAGCCTTCGTTAGATAGTCTTACTTCGTTTTTTCAAACGAGGGGGATTGCCATGGTAGAAAGTAATGCAAGGCAGGCTTTAATTATTGAAGATAGCGATCCTCTGACGAATGATACCGGCTTGGCTGTTGGTAATGCCATGACAGTCGATGGCATCCATTACATAGTATTGCCAGGACCGCCAAAGGAAATGAAGCCAATGTTTGAAAATCATGCGAAAGCTTGGCTGCGAACTGTAATGGTGGATGAAATGCCGCTTTTTTCGAAGATGCTGAAGTTTTGCGGAATTGGTGAATCCAGTTTGGAGCATCAATTAATGGATTTAATTGAAAATCAACTAGATCCTACGATTGCCCCTTATGCCAAGGAAGGGGAAGTGACGATACGTTTATCCACCAAAGCACATTCACAGGAAATGGCTAACCTGCAAATGGCTCAGACTGAGCAGACGATCCGTGATCGTTTAGGTTCTTATATGTATGCGCAAGAGGATATTGGCATTGAAACAACGATCGTTTCGCTTCTGGCAGAGAAGAAAGTGACTTTAGCCGTAGCTGAGAGTTGTACAGGGGGCTTACTAAGCGATTTGATCACCTCCGTTTCAGGTAGCTCCAACAACTTTCGCGGAGGTATTGTATGCTATTCTAATGAATTGAAGCATGGCTTGCTGCAAATACCCTTAAAGCTGTTGGAAGGAGAAGACGCGCCAGGGGCAATCAGCGAAGAAACCACCAAAATGCTGGCTGAACAAATGTTGCTATTGGGGAATACAGATTTTGCTGTATCCATTACTGGCGTAGCGGGACCATTGCCGTCAGAAGGCAAGCCGGTGGGACTTGTGTACATCGCAGTTGCTCAGAAAGACCACATGACTTTGGTAATAAAAGTTCAGCATTCAGGCGGGCGAGAGCTAATTAAATTAAAAGCTGCAAAAACGGCATTGTATCATCTATGGAGAAAACTATTAGAATATAAATAAACGTAAAATAATAGTTGAATGTGGGATAAAGTTGGCTTATAATAGATTCAATAGTTAACGGAAGAACCGTAACAAAAGAGCCAATCTTTTGTTGCGGTTTTTATTTTGACTTAAAAAACGAATGTATGTTCGAAAAAACACTTGGCAAGAAGACAAAAAGAAGTTATCATGTAAATATAATCAAAGAAGGAAGTGAGTCTTTTGGCGGATCGTCGTGCTGCGTTAGAAAGTGCTTTGCGTAATATTGAGAAACAATTTGGTAAAGGTTCCATCATGAGACTAGGCGAATCTACACACATGCAGATTGAAGCGATTTCCAGCGGTTCGCTGGCGCTTGATATTGCGCTTGGAATAGGCGGATTTCCGCGAGGAAGAATTATTGAAGTATTTGGACCCGAATCCTCAGGTAAGACAACCGTTGCTTTACACGCTATTGCACAAGTACAGAAAGTTGGCGGAACTGCAGCTTTCATCGATGCGGAGCATGCATTAGATCCAGCATATGCTAGTAAACTTGGAATCAATATAGATGAATTGTTGCTCTCGCAGCCAGATACGGGCGAACAGGCGCTTGAAATCGCTGAAGCACTTGTTCGAAGCGGCGCTGTAGATATGATCGTCATTGACTCTGTCGCAGCCTTAGTCCCTAAAGCAGAAATTGAAGGAGACATGGGTGATTCTCATGTGGGTCTACAGGCTAGACTAATGTCGCAAGCTTTAAGAAAGCTATCAGGTGCGATTAATAAGTCAAACGTGATTGCCATTTTCATTAATCAATTACGGGAAAAAGTCGGTGTTATGTTCGGTAATCCAGAGGTTACACCAGGTGGGCGAGCGTTAAAATTCTATTCCACAATCCGATTGGATGTACGACGTGTGGAAACACTCAAACAAGGAAATGATATGATTGGTAACCGCACTAGAATTAAAGTGGTCAAGAATAAAGTGGCTCCGCCATTTAAGCAAGCCGATGTAGATATTATGTATGGCGAAGGGATTTCCAAGGAAGGCAGCCTGATTGATATCGGTTCCGAAATGGATATCATCGATAAAAGCGGTGCTTGGTATTCTTTTGCAGGAGAAAGACTTGGACAAGGCCGTGAGAATGCCAAGCAGTATTTGAAAGACAATCCGAAGATCGCAGATGTGATCGATAAGAAAATTAGAGATTCTAGTAATTTGGTACCTTCGGCAACAGATGTATCTAATAATGAAGATGACGAAGATTTGGATTTTGAATAAACATTTTATCGCCGCACCTTATGATTCGTATAAGGTGCGGTTCTCATTATATATATGAAGGGATTGTCGGCGAGTGGAGAAGGATAATATGCCAGTCGAACTTATAACCTCCGTTGAGAAGCAGAAAAGAAGCAAATACCGTTATAATATTTATTTAAATGAATTATATGCCTTTTCTGTACATGAAGATATGCTTGTCAAGCATCGATTATTAAAAGGCGAGTATGTGGATGCAGCAAGAATAACAGCTATTGTAACTGAAGATGAACAGCACAAAGCGCTAATGGAGGCTTTGCGATTTATTGGGCGGCGTCCAAGATCACAAAAAGAAGTCAAACATAAGCTGCGGGAAAAGGGTTATGAGGATGAGACGATCCAAATTACGGTACAGAAGCTTATAGAACAAAAGGCCATTGATGACGAACAATTCGCTGCCCTATGGACAGAACATCGGATTTTCTCGCAAAACAAGGGAAGAAGATGGGTTCAACAGGAATTGCAGCAAAAAGGCTTATCCAAGGAACACATATTAGGCGCTATGGCTAATGTAGATGAAGAAGCCGAGTATCAAGCTGCTTATGACACAGCCAAGAAAAAGTGGAGTACACTTAATGGAGAGTCCTATGAACGGACGCGAAAATTGGTATCTTTTATGCTGCGCAGAGGATATTCCAATCAGATCGTTAGTTCTATAATAAAAAAACTTACAGGCGAATCGGTTGAAGAATTAGATTTTTAATTAAATCATTGTTGGTTGTTAACCTCTTACATAATTAATCATATTAACTATAAATGTTTCCAAAACGCTTAGAGAATTGGCGGTGGAGTATTTACAATAGCTTGACAAGTTTCTTCAATAACAGCTAAAATGATCATGAGTATGTATTGACTCTGGAATCATATCTCTTTATTCCTTAAATGCTGGTATGTATCCAAAAGTAAAAACCGCCAATTTTTACTTTACTTTATTAACGCGAAATGTTGGAAAAAATGTATGTGCTAGATTGGATGAAAACAAACAATTGAATTTAACCCAAGCTAATCCCTTGGAGAAACAACGAGGAGGTGAACAGTATGCCGCTTTTATGGGCCGTAATCTCACTCATTGTTGGTCTCCTTCTAGGCGCAGGGATTGGGTATTTTATCCGCAAATCTCTCGCAGAAGCGAAAATTTCGAGTGCTGAAGAGGCCGCTGTACAAATTATGGAAGGCGCCAAAAAAGGTGCGGAAGCACTCAAAAAAGAAACGGTAGTGGAGGCTAAAGACGAAGTTCACAGACTCCGTACCGAAGCTGAAAAAGACATTCGTGAACGTCGTAATGAAATTCAACGACAAGAAAGACGTTTGTTGCAAAAAGAGGAATCGCTGGATAAAAAATTAGAATCTCTGGAACGTAAAGAAGAACAAGTTTCCAACAAAGAGAAACGTATTGAAGACACACAAGCACAAATTGATCAAATTTATAAAAATCAAGTTTCTGAGTTGGAGCGCATTTCTGGATTAAGTACGGAAGATGCGAAGGCCATTATTCTAACGAGTGTTGAGCAAGAGGTTCGACACGAAACAGCTCAGTTGATTAAGGAAATTGAACACCAAGCAAAAGAAGAAGGCGATAAAAAAGCGCGCGAAATTATTACACTCGCTATTCAACGTTGTGCTGCTGATCATGTGGCTGAAACAACAGTTTCTGTTGTTACATTACCAAACGATGAGATGAAAGGCCGCATCATTGGACGCGAGGGTAGAAACATCCGTGCACTTGAAACCTTAACAGGGATTGACTTAATTATTGATGATACTCCTGAAGCGGTTATATTGTCCGGATTTGATCCGATTCGTCGTGAAATTGCACGTACTTCTTTAGAGAAACTTGTAGCGGATGGTCGTATACATCCAGCTCGTATCGAAGAAATGGTCGAAAAATCTCGCAAAGAAGTGGATGAAAGAATACGCGAATACGGTGAACAAGCTACTTACGAAACAGGTGTTCATGGTTTGCACCCAGATTTAATAAAAATTATGGGCCGACTCAAGTTCCGCACAAGCTATGGTCAAAACGTATTGAAGCATTCGATGGAAGTCGCTTATTTAACTGGACTCATGGCAGGAGAATTAGGAGAAGACATCACTTTGGCAAAGCGTGCCGGTCTCTTGCATGATATTGGTAAAGCGTTGGATCATGAAGTCGAAGGTTCGCATGTTGAAATTGGCGTTGAGCTTGGTAAGAAATATAAGGAACACCCCGTTGTCATTAACAGTATTGCGTCGCATCATGGTGATTGCGAAGCGACTTCTGTTATTGCTATGCTTGTTGGCGCTGCAGATGCTTTATCTGCTGCAAGACCGGGAGCACGCAGAGAAACGCTTGAAACGTACATTAAACGGCTTGAGAAATTGGAAGAAATTTGTGAATCCTTTGATGGCGTTGAAAAATCGTATGCTATTCAAGCAGGTCGCGAAATTCGTGTTATGGTTCAACCGGACAAAATTGATGATACGGAAGCTTTCCGTCTCGCACGGGATATTACAAAGACAATTGAAAGTGAATTGAATTATCCAGGGCACATTAAGGTGACCGTAATTCGCGAGACAAGAGCAGTAGAATATGCAAAATAAGTCGCAACATTAAATAATGTTTTATTGAGAAGTGGCTTATATAAGCCACTTCTCAATATGTTTAGTGGCATTTTAAAAGGAGGGCACGACAATTAAAATTCTGTTTATTGGTGATATTGTAGGCTCTGTTGGCAGAAAAGCGTTAAAAGAAGTGCTGCCTATACTTAAAACAAAACATCAGCCGACCTTGATTATTGCTAACGGTGAAAATGCGGCGGCAGGGCGTGGGATTACGAAGCAAATCGCAAAAGAAATGTTTGATATGGGGATTCATGGGATTACATTGGGAAATCATACGTGGGATCAGAAAGAAATTTTTGATTTTATTGATGATGAACGTCGCATGGTTCGACCTGCAAATTTTCCAGAGGGAACTCCAGGTTACGGATGGACAACCATTAAAGCAAATGGCAAGGAGTTAGTTATTATAAATTTGCAGGGAAGAACCTTCTTACCACCGTTGGATTGTCCGTTTCAAACCGTGGATCATATTCTAGCCAATCTCGATCATAAAGATCGCTATATCCTTGTTGATTTTCACGCGGAAGCCACCTCGGAAAAAATTTCCATGGGCTGGCATCTCGATGGTAAAGTTACAGCCATGGTTGGGACACATACACACGTGCAAAGTCATGATGAACGTATCCTTCCACAAGGTACAGCTTATATTACTGATGTAGGGATGGTTGGACCACGCGATGGAGTATTGGGAATGGAGCGGCAAGCGGTGCTGCAAAGATTCAAAACATCGCTCCCTGTAAGGTTTGTGGTGGATGAAGGGAAATGGCATTTTCACGCTGTTCTCATTGACGTGGATGAACAAACAGCTGTTGCGCGCAATATACAATTGATTCGTCTTTTTGAGGATGAATTTATTATGTCTTGATAAATCAGGTTTATGAAATATATTTATGTGATGAAGCAGGAATTAAACGCTCTCTTCTAGAATATTAATGGGTACTGGAGTCTATCCATCATTCCTGAGGAGGTACTTTTCATGGAAGTATTAAAAGTTTCAGCGAAATCGAACCCAAATTCCGTAGCAGGCGCATTAGCAGGGGTTTTACGCGAACGTGGAACTGCCGAACTTCAAGCGATTGGTGCGGGTGCATTGAACCAGGCAGTAAAGGCTGTAGCCATTGCTAGAGGATTTGTAGCCCCTAGCGGAGTCGATTTGATTTGTATTCCTGCCTTTACGGATATTGTGATTGACGGAGAAGACCGGACAGCCATTAAATTAATTGTTGAACCAAGGTAAATTAATTTCATATCGTACATCTTTCCGCCTGTTTACCTTGTAGACAGGTTTTTTTATGCCCATTTTAGGAAGGCGGCCGAACGATGAAAATAATTGACAGTCATTGCGATTTGTTAAGTAAAATGTGGATGGATCCGCATATTCGTTTTACCCATGATCAACTTGATGTTGCTGTTAGCCTGCCGCGAATGGAACAAGTCAATTTGGCGCTGCAATTTTTTGCAATTTACATCCCTGAGCATGTAGAACAAATTCGTTTTGCTCATATTCTTGAATGCATCGATATATTTTATCGGAAAATAGCGTCAAATCAGCGTTTAGTCTTTATTCAAGATCAAGAAGATTTAGATGAGGCCGTTTCCAACAATAAAATAGGCGCCTTATTAACACTTGAAGGTGTGGATGGACTCATGGGCAGTATGAGTAATTTAAGAATTGCTTATTATCTAGGGGTTCGTAGTATGGGAATTACTTGGAATCATGCGAATTGGGCAGCAGACGGTGTAATGGAGCCCCGTAATGGTGGTTTTACAGCGCAAGGAAAAGTTTTTGTTAAAGAATGCAACCGTTTGGGAATCCTATTGGATGTATCACATTTAGCTGAAACCGCTTTTTGGCAGCTTGTTGAAATGTCTGCTGTGCCTTTTATTGCTTCACATTCAAACGCATTTGAGATATGTTCGCATCCGCGAAATTTATCGAATGAACAAATTAGAGCAGTTGTACAGCATAAAGGGATGATGGGACTTACGTTCGTGCCGTGGTTTGTGAAATCAGCGAAACCGCAAATAAAAGACCTGCTGCTGCATATAGATCATATCTGTTCATTAGGCGGCGAGAATCAGATTGGTTTCGGTTCGGATTTTGATGGAATAGAGACGTTTATCCCTAATCTGGAGCATACGGGTCAATACAGTCACTTAATTGAGGAATTATTAAAGCATTATTCGGCAACTCAAGTGGAACAATTTGTCTATAATAATTGGTTGAGTTTCTTGAAAAAAAATTTACATTCCAAAAATAGATTTTTAACCGACTAATTCATCTCAAATCGATATCGGTTTCATCTAAAAATACTATGTTTCATTATTAGCGAAATCCCTTGCTTTTTGGCATCTAAAGCCATAAAATTTAAGGAAAGATTGCGCTCTCAAAAATAGAAGGAGTTGGCATTGTGATTAGTCAATTGTCATGGAAAATTGGTGGACAGCAGGGGGAAGGTGTTGAAAGTACAGATCGTATCTTTTCTACCGCTTTAAACCGTCTGGGTTATTACTTATATGGATACCGTCATTTCTCCTCGCGGATTAAAGGAGGACATACGAACAATAAAATTCGCATCAGCACGAAACCTATTCGTGCTATTTCGGATGATCTGGATATTCTCGTCGCATTTGATCAGGAAACGATTGATTTAAATGCGCACGAATTGCGTTCCAATGGTGTTATTGTAGCCGATGCCAAATTTGGTCCGGTTGTACCTGCGAATGTTACGGCTCGTTTGTTCGCTGTGCCTATTACAGGCATTGCGGAAGAGCTTGGTACTTCTTTGATGAAGAACATGGTGGCTTCCGGTGCATCATGGGCGCTGCTTGGTTTACCGATGGAAGTGTTTAACAAAGCGGTTGAAGAAGAATTTGGACGTAAGGGCGCTGCAGTCGTTGAAAAAAATGTGACGGCCGTTGCACGCGGAGCAGAGTTTGTTTTGAATCAAGCCGGCGGACCGTTAAGCGAATTTCAATTGGGACCTTCGGACGGCAGACAAAAGCTGTTTATGATTGGTAACGATGCGATTGGACTAGGTGCTGTTGCTGCTGGATGTAGATTTATGCCAGCTTATCCGATTACACCTGCTTCAGAAATTATGGAATATTTAATTAAAGCCTTGCCTAAATTCGGCGGAACAGTCATTCAAACCGAAGATGAGATTGCAGCCATTACAATGTCTATTGGAGGTAACTATGCTGGCGTACGCACTATGACCGCTTCAGCAGGCCCAGGATTGTCCCTGATGATGGAAGCCATCGGATTGGCAGGAATGACTGAGACGCCTGTCGTCATTGTGGATACGCAGCGTGGAGGTCCTTCAACAGGCCTTCCAACGAAACAAGAACAAAGTGATGTTAACGCAATGATTTATGGTACACATGGTGAAATTCCGAAAATCGTCATCGCACCCAGCACGATTGAAGAATGTTTTTATGATACAATCGAGGCTTTTAACTTGGCAGAAAAATATCAATGTCCCGTTATTCTAATGACGGACTTGCAGTTAAGCTTAGGTAAACAGTCGGCAGAAAATTTGGATTACAACAAAATTGTCATCGATCGCGGTAACATTGTAAACAAACCGGCTGAATTGGAAGAAAACAAATTGTTTAAGCGTTATGAATTTACACCTGATGGCATTTCTCCTCGTGTATTTCCAGGAACCAAGAATGGTATTCATCATGTAACGGGTGTTGAGCATGATCAGGATGGACGTCCATCGGAAAGTACGATCAATCGTAAAAAAATGATGGATAAACGAATGGCGAAACTAAATAATCTGCAAGTAACCAATGCGATTAAAGCCGATGCGCCTCATGAAGAGCCCGAGTATCTGATTATCGGAATGGGTTCAACTGGTGGAACCATTGATGAAGCGAGAGAAAGACTTACAGCGGATGGAATTACGACAAATCATGTGACCGTTCGTTTATTACACCCTTTCCCGAAAGAACAGCTTAAACCTTATGCAGCAAAGGCAAAAAAACTGATTGTTGTTGAAAACAATGCCACTGGACAGCTTGCTTCTTTAATTAAACTGCACCTTGGCGTAGGGGATAAAATTCATAATCTTTTGAAATATGATGGCAATCCATTTCTACCTGCAGATATTTACAAAGAATGTAAGGAGCTGATATAGATGGCAACGTTAAAAGACTTTCGTAATAACGTTAAACCCAATTGGTGTCCTGGTTGCGGCGATTTTTCCGTACAAGCGGCCATTCAAAGAGCAGCGGCAAACGTTGGTTTAGAACCTGAGAATTTGGCGATCGTTTCGGGAATCGGATGCTCAGGAAGAATTTCAGGTTATATTAATGCTTATGGCTTTCATGGTGTGCATGGCAGATCACTTCCGATCGCTCAAGGTGTGAAGATGGCAAATCGTGAATTAACCGTGATTGCTTCCGGTGGAGATGGTGACGGCTTTGCAATTGGGATGGGACATACTGTGCATTCTATTCGGAGAAATATCGATATCACCTATATCGTGATGGATAATCAAATCTATGGTTTAACGAAGGGACAACCTTCACCCCGCAGCGCGGAAGGTTTTAAAACACCTAAAAATGCACCGGGCGGTTCAATTGAATCGGCACTTGCACCTTTAGAAGTTGCTTTATCAGCTGGAGCTACCTTTATTGCGCAATCTTTTTCAAGTAATTTGAAGCAATTGACTTCGTTAATTGAACAAGGCATTCAACATAAAGGGTTCTCACTGATTAATGTATTTAGTCCTTGTGTTACTTTTAATAAAGTGAATACGTACGACTGGTTTAAAGAGAATATCGTCGATTTGGAAGAAATTCCAGACTATGATAATTCCAACCGTGTGATGGCGATGACCAAATTAATGGAAACTAACGGAATGCTGACCGGCCTGATTTATCAAGATAAATCAAGGAAAAGCTACGAAGATATGGTATATGGTTTTAAACAGGAATCGTTAGCAGGATCAAATATTAAAATTACCGAAGAAGAATTTGAAAAATTAGTTGCTGAATTCAAATAATAAGGTAATACTTTAAAGGTATATGGCCTCTGCCATATACCTTTTCTATTTCGAGGAGGCAGAAGGAAATGAAGCAGGTTCATATCGGTGTATCCGCACGTCATATTCACTTGTCACCAGAGCACATGGATGCTTTATTTGGAAAAGGATATCTATTGACGGAGTTGAAGAAGCTTTCGCAACCTGGTCAATATGCAGCAGAAGAAGTCGTAACTGTACAAGGACCCAAAGGAAAGATGGAAAAGATTCGCATTCTCGGTCCAGCGAGAGGAAGTACACAGTTGGAAATTTCCCGGACGGATTCTTATGTTCTTGGCGTAAATCCGCCAGTTAGACAATCCGGAAAAATTGAGGGGACTCCAGGGATAAAAATAATCGGTCCTGCCGGAGAGATCGATATTAAGCATGGTGTGATTGTAGCCGCACGTCATATCCATTTTCATACGAAAGATGCAGAAGCTTGGGGAATCGTAGATCAGCAGGTATTGACAGTGAAATTAAATGGAGAACGACCACTCATTTTGGAGGATGTATTGGCGCGTGTTTCCGAGCATTTTGCGCTTGATCTGCACATTGACACAGACGAGGCTAATGCAGCAGGGGTGAAAACGGGCGAATACGCGCATATTTTGGAATAATTCAATCGTAAGAGAAGCAGGAATTTATCTTCGCATGTTGAATTTTTGTACAATGCAATAACTTCAAGAGATCTGAGGGTTAATATATGTACAAAATCATTAAAATCGTCTTTGCTGCGCTTATGATTGCTCTTGTATCCACCGTTTTGTATTTGTTTATGTTTAACACAGGCGAGCATGAAGATAACTCTGTTATTTTGCACAATTGGGATTATCGTATGGGAGCTGCACCAAGTGATTCAACTGTTTTTGCAGAGTGGAGAGATCAAGCTAACGATGATCAAGGTTGGAAGTCGATTGAATTTCCTAATAACCCAAAGGATCGCGGTACTCAAAATGAAATGTGGCTCCGGACGATTTTGCCTTATGGAGAATTTCCCGACCCTAGTTTATCGGTTCAAGTATTCGAACATTACCAAATTTACAGCGGGGAACGTTTAATCTATAGCTTTGGCAGCTTCGATCCCCTTCAAAGAACCAAATATCCTGGGACACCATTACGTATTGTTAAACTACCGAATGATGCTTTAGGAAAACCGCTATATCTTCATGTTTATTCACAATCCAAAAATATGGGCATCATTTCTGACGCAAAGCTAGGCACTAGAGCAGATTTTAATCTTCAAATTCTTCATTCCGGGACGGAAAGGTTGATCTTCGGCTTTCTTTATATGGTTAGCGGTTTGATTTTCTTAGTGATTTCGACAAATTTATCGAAGCAATGGGTATTTACTTCCTTTTCAGCATTTTTACTTTTTTACGGATTATATAGTATTTGTTTAACAAAAGTGATTTATTTGTTCTACGATGCCCCGATGTTTTGGACCTTTACAGAGCTTATTACTTTATATCTTTGGGTTGGAGCTATGCTTTCTTTTATTGAACAAATGTTTGGTGCAGGTTATCTGCAAGTCATTCGCAAGCTCTGGCAATTCACTTGTATTTGTGCTGTTGTTTTCCTTAGCGGGATCGGGTTTAATCTAATCACCATTCCGCAAGCGGTCATTTTTTATTTGCTATTTATTGCGATTAGCATTGTCATTGTATTGGTGCATATCGCTCATAAAGCATGGACAGGCAATCGTGAAGCAGGTGTTGTTCTGATCGGACTTGCCATTGTATCGGCTACGGGTTTAATGGATATTTTTAAATATATGTTTCGGATGACCTCTAATTTACCAAGCTTTACTAACTTGAGTATTCTCTTATTTATTTGCATTTTAATTTATTTAATGGTCAAGCGCCTTTCTGTAATGCTTGAATTGATGAAAAAGACGGAGAAAATGGCTGTTGTTGGTCAAATGGCGGCGAGTGTTGCTCATGAAATTCGTAATCCGATGACCGTTATTTCAGGGTTTCTTCAGCTTATGAAAAAAGATATTCAAAATCCCACGCATCTTCATGCCATTATGTCTGAAATAAACCGCATCAATGAGATGATTAATAACTTCTTGCTTTTTTCTAATCCATCACAAGTTCAGTTTGTAAAGCATTCGATTAAGGACCTTCTAGACGAGACTATTTTGCTGTTTCAACCGCTTTTAAATGAACGAATGGTTCGCATTATTTTTGAATATGAAGAATCGCTGCCGTACACATTAGAATGTGATCCGAATAAAATCAAGCAAGTATTGATGAATTTGATTAAAAATGCGATTGAGTCGATGGATGATCGTGGGAATATACATATTTCATTGTCTTTTGATTCACACAAAGCAGTACAAATCCGCATTTCCGATCAAGGTATAGGGATCTCACCTGAACTTTTGAAGCAGATTTGGGAACCGTTTTTTACAACAAAGCAAAATGGAACAGGACTTGGTTTAATGGTTAGCTTGAAAATTATTGAGCTGCATCAAGGAACGATAAGTGTGCAAAGTAAAAAGCAGGAAGGTACTACTTTTCTGATCGAACTGCCTACCTCTCATGTGTTGTTAGCCTAAAAAACAGACGTAGCGTGCTTATTTTGCCTTTATATTCGGATGGATATACGTTTCATATCATGTTATAATTGTTTATTGAATTCATAATAGAAGGAAGTGAACCGCAATGAATAAGGAGGTCAAAAGCCCAGCAGACTTAAAAGCCGCTAAGGGTGAGAAGGACTACTCCAAATTCTTCGATTTTTCCAATGCCAAAATGATAAGCGAAGACGAGAATGGAAAAAAAATAAGGGTATCCGGACGGGATATATTTATTAAGTCGGAGCCTAGCTATAGCCAAGAAAAACAAAGAGGAAAAGAAACGATTCAGGTGTTGTACGAAAATGCGATTCCTGAGGAACTAAGCCAATTTGGACAAGGTAAATGGTATGCCATTTTCACCTATGGCTGTCAAATGAATGAACATGATACGGAAACGATGATGGGTATTTTCGAAGCAATGGGCTATCAGAGGACAGAAGATAAACAAATGGCGGATGTGATTTTATTAAATACCTGCGCTGTTCGCGAGAACGCTGAAGATAAAGTGTTTGGTGAATTAGGACATTTAAAAGCATTAAAGCTGCAAAATCCATCGCTTATCTTAGGCGTTTGCGGATGTATGTCCCAAGAAGAAGCTGTTGTTAATCGAATTATGCAAAAGCATCCTTTTGTCGATCTGATTTTTGGGACGCATAACATACATCGCTTGCCGCATTTGCTTAAAGAAGCTTATTTATGTAAGGAAATGGTTATCGAGGTATGGTCGAAGGAAGGCGATATTATTGAAAATCTTCCAAAGAAACGCGAAGGAATGAAGGCATGGGTCAATATCATGTATGGTTGTGATAAGTTCTGTACTTATTGTATTGTCCCCTATACGCGAGGTAAGGAGCGGAGCAGAAGACCGCAGGATGTTCTTGGCGAAGTGCGAGATTTGGCGCGACAAGGATTTAAAGAAATTATGCTTCTCGGTCAGAATGTGAATGCCTACGGTAAAGATTTTAGCGATATCCACTATACATTTGCTAATTTAATGGACGATGTGCGTAAAGTTGATATTCCCAGAGTTCGTTTCACGACCTCACATCCAAGAGATTTCGATGATGATCTGATCGCCGTGTTAAGTAAACGCGGTAATTTGATGGAGCATATTCATTTACCGGTTCAGTCGGGCAGCACGGAAGTATTAAAGAAAATGAGCCGCAAATATAGTCGTGAAGATTATTTGATTCTGGTCAGCAAAATTAGACAAGCTATTCCGGATGTTGTCTTGACCACGGATATCATTGTTGGATTCCCAGGTGAAACAGAGGAACAGTTTGCGGATACTTTGTCGCTTGTTCATGTGGTTGGTTTTGATTTTGCTTTTACTTATAATTATTCACCGCGTGAAGGTACCCCTGCTGCTGCAATGGAAGATAATGTGCCGGAGCTGGTAAAAAAAGAGCGATTGCAGCGTTTAAATAACGCGATGAATGAGTTGAGTAAGCGCAGCAATGAAAAACTTCGCGATCAAGTGATTGAAGTTTTGGTTGAGGGTGAGAGCAAGAACAATCCAAACGTGTTGGCAGGAAGAACAAGGACCAATAAGCTGGTTCATTTTACAGGTTCATTAGAGCTCATAGGTCAGACTGTGCTTGTAAAAATAACGGAAGCGCAAACATGGATTATAAAAGGTGAAATAGTCGCTGAAGTTGCGAAAAGTGCTGTATAAATAAGGTTGGAGCGTGAAAAAATGAATGATCATAATCAAGATCAAGGCTGTGTGATGGAGCATTTTAATTCAACTGAATTAATTGTGCGAGAAGATATAATGGTAAAAGCCAAGGAGCTGGCCGAATTAATTTCGACCTCAACTGAAGTGGAGTTTTATCAAAAGTCGGAAAAGCAAATCAATTCGAATGAGCATGTACAGCAATTAATTAGCATAATTAAGAAGAAGCAAAAGGAAATCGTTGCTTTTGAATCGTTCAAAAATCAGAAGATGGTCG
Organism: Bacilli bacterium; assembly: GCA_028287395.1. GTDB lineage: Bacteria > Bacillota > Bacilli > Paenibacillales > NBRC-103111 > Paenibacillus_AC. The sequence continues at coordinate 12,173 of JAQBPR010000003.1, read as the reverse complement.
ATAAAATTGAAGCGGAAATTAGTGTTCTACAGGATGAATTAGACCAAATTCCAATTGTCAGCGAATTTCAGCAATCCCAAAGTGATATTAACTATTTATTGCAGTTAGTGATGGGTGTTGTACGGGATACTGTTGCGCAAAAAATTGATGTCGAAGCCGGTACTGTGGATCCGGATGAAGCGAATTGCAGCGATTAAATAAAGTCAGTTTAAAATGGGCCCTAAGATCTTCCTTAGATCTTTGGGTTTTTTTTGAAAAATTCAGATTCATCGGGAGGAATATAGATGTCAAATTTATTTCAAGCAGGAGATTTTGTTATTGCAGCCTATAAGACGGGAGAATATATCGGGGAGATCGTTGAAGCATCTGCCATCAAAGCGGCCGTTAAAGTATTAGCCGTGTTGAAACATCCTGCACAAGGCGATTTACATAACCCGATGCAAGCTAATGTAGCCTTTTTCCATCAACGTCGCGCTTTGGCTTATCAAGAAATTGCCTTAATGCCTTTGCATACCATTTCTCCATACGGAAAAACCATACCCGACTATAAAGAATCCTTATATCGAGCGTTGCACGACGAAATGGAAGAGCTTAAACATGCCATGCTTTTTGCACAAAAGTGTCTGAATGAATTAGAAAGCCTTGAAAAGGATTATTTTGAAAAGTAAAAAGGTTGAACGACAGATCGTTCAACCCAATTGGATGCTACTTTATTGTGGCTGCATACTGCTCCAACATTTGCTCTGTAATAAGTTTGCGAAGCGGTGAAATCCCTTTTTTGGCGTGTTCATTGATTTGTTGACTGATTTGATTGATTCCATTGACGCTGTATGGTTGTTTGGAGAGGCATTTTTGTAAAGCTTGTTCAATATACTGCTCACGAAGCTGATCGAGATGAAGAAATGCTTCGATATGCTCGTGTTGCTTTCTGGAATGTGCGGTTATGGCTTCGTGAACACTCATAAAATTCCCCTTTAGGTTAAGTTGGATTTGCTTTATTTATGATACTATAGGAACGGACATAGTTTCAATCACTTCATAAACTATTTAATATATAGAGAAATGTTATAAGGAGTGAATCGATGTGTCTGGAAAAACTTGTTTGAAAATCGCCATTTCGGGTGGAAGCGGATTTATTGGAACCCATGTAATACAGCATTTTATCGATCAGCAGAATGAGGTCATTTTAATATCCCGTACGAAACAAGCCTGCTTGGATGGAGTGCGTTGTATGACTTGGGATCAATTAGAGCAGAATCATTCCTCATTGGAGCATTTGGACGCTTGGATTAATTTGGCAGGGGAGACGATCAATCAAAGATGGTCAGATTCAGCTAAAGAGCGAATTATGTATTCCAGACAAACTTCGGTACAACGGATTGTAAAGCTGATTGATCAGCTACAAGATAAACCAAAAGTCGTGATTAATGGTTCGGCCATTGGTATTTATGGAACGTCAGTAACGCAAATATGCACAGAAAAAACCAGTACGCATCCCCATGATTTTTTATCAACCGTGGTAAATCACTGGGAACAGGCGATAGATTTATTACAAGGTACACGTTTGATAAAATTACGCACAGGCTTAGTGCTTGGAATGGACGGAGGCGCGCTTGGTGCCATGGTAATGCCTTACCGATTTGGTGTGGGTGGAAGAATTGGCAAAGGAACACAGTGGGTTTCTTGGATACATATCGATGATATCGTTCGTCTTATTGATTTTTGCATTCATCATAACGAAATCACGGGAATTGTCAATGCGACTGCACCAAATTCTGTGACCATGGATCAGTTTGGCCGAACGATTGCCAAAGTGCTCCATCGTCCACACCTATTTTCCGTACCTTCTTTTGTACTGAAGCTGCTTTTTGGAGAGATGTCGATGCTTATATTAGAAGGCCAGCGTGTTACTCCGCAGGCTGCGATAGATTATGGCTTTACATTCAAATATTCACGGCTCGAACAAGCATTAGAACAATTACTATTGAAAAGAAGTAATGAACTATAATAATAATCACGCCAACAATATTTAGGCGATATATTTATGCCTCATTAGGCAAGCATACAATCGTCCATCCGCTTTTGACATACTATACATTGTATTCTTAACAAAAGTCGAAAGAGGAGTTGATAATAAGATGTCAATCTTTGGAGCAAATATGGGCCCAAGCGCAATCGCTGGCTTAGGAATGTCTCCGCTAGGAAGTCAAGCAAATGCGAATATTAGTCCTAGTCAATTTATGCCTAATTTACCGACGTTTACTTCACCAGCGAATATCTCACCAGCGTATACTTCACCAATGTATACTTCACCAGCATCCTATGGGCCCGCAGATGCGTATCCTTATCAAATGGGTTATCACCACCATGCTCATTACCACCATATGAAACATGCGCCTGTGTATGCAGCGGCAGCTGCATACGGAGGAGCTTCTTCAACAGGAATCATTTTGGTTCTCTTCATTTTATTGGTCATTATTGGTCGCACGTTTATTTAACTATGTTGTACGTCTGCAAGATGATAAGATATCATATGATTTGAAGTTAAGGTGGCTACGGAGTAGCTGCCTTTTTTTTGTTTAAAGGAAATAAATAGGTGCAATTTTACAACTGAGATGATAATATGATACATAATAAACATAAATGTATAAAAAGTATGCAAAAAGGATGTGATCCGAATGGCTAACCAAACAAGAAAAGTTATCATGATTACCGGAGCTTCGCGAGGATTGGGAAAAGCGCTGACGATAGCTTTTGCAAAAAGCGGGGTAAATTTGATTATTTGTGCAAGGAATCAGCAGAAATTAAATGAGGTTGCTTTAGAAGCGGAGTCTTATGGTGCAGAAGTATTAGCTATTGCTGCCGATGTAGCTGAATCACGTGATGTCGAACGTCTTGTTGCTTCAGCTGAAGCGCATTTCGGTCAAATCGACGTATTAATTAATAATGCATCCATTCTCGGACCAAGTCCGATGCCTTTTTTACTTGATTACCCTGAAGAAGATTTTGCCGAGGTGCTCCGTGTGAATACAACAGGTGTGTTCTTAGTTACTCGAAGAGTGATTGTTGGGATGCTGCAGCGTAATCAAGGTTCGATTATTAACGTAACATCAGAAGCAGGCAATGTGGGTTACGCAGGTTGGGGTGCCTATGGGGTATCTAAATTTGCGGTCGAGGGACTAACTGGAATTTGGGCAGATGAAGTGAGTGAAACAGGGGTTTGTGTGAATATGGTTGATCCAGGTGAAATGAATACGGAAATGCACGCTTTGGCGGTTCCAGATTGTGATTACGAGCTCGCTGAACCAGAAAATATTGTCGATGTGTTTGTTTATTTGGCTTCAGATGAAGCACATAAGATAAATGGACAACGGTTTCGCGCACAAGAATTTGTAAGGGAGAGTGGGTTTGGTGGAAGTTATTGATTTTTTATTTGATGTGCCTCTTGAATTGAATGCTACTGCCCCGCCTGAACGAAGAGGTGTGAGACGAGATTATGTGCGATTAATGGTATTAAATAAAAAAACAGGAAGTACCGAGCATTCGAATTTCTCTAAATTAGCACAATTTTTGCAAAAAGGAGATCTGCTTGTTTTAAATTCAAGCAGAACGGTTCCTGCCATATTAAAGGCAAATTGGGTGAAAGCTCATGACCCGCTTCAGTCGCAGATCATTGAAATCAGACTTGCCCATTGTCAGAATGAACAAGAATGGCAAGCGCTTTTAATAGCTTCAGAGGTTGAGATCGGAGATACCCTTCATTTTTCAGCGCTTTTACAGGCGGAGGTCATAAGCCATACGCTTAAAAATCCATTTTATACGCTGAGGTTTAATTTATCGGGCACGAATCTGCTGGAACAAATTTATACGTTAGGTCAGCCGGTGCGATACGAATATATTGATGTTCCCTGGCCATTGGATTATTATCAAACGGTTTATGCTTCGGTGCCAGGATCTGTTGAAATGCCTTCAGCAGGTAGAGCATTCAGTTGGGAGCTGCTATTAAAGCTGCAGCGAAAAGGTATTAGAGTAGCCTATATCCATCTGCATACGGGCTTAAGCTATCTTATGGATGACAGCTGGCATCAAGAGCCTCATGATAATTATGAGCAATATAACGTCCCCCAGGAAACAGCCGATTTAGTAAATGAAACGAAAGCAATAGGAGGACGCGTTATTGCGGTTGGCACAACAGTTGTTCGTTCACTGGAAACGGCAGTAAATGAACAAGGACAGCTTAAGGCGCAGTCAGGCTGGACCAACTTATATATTCACGATACGTTTGCGCTTAAGATTGCAGATGGATTGATTACAGGATTTCACGAACCGAAAACGAGTCATTTACAAATGCTATCTGCTTTTGTACCGCATGATTTACTGTTAAAGAGCTATAACGAAGCGATTGGGCAGCATTATTTGTGGCATGAATTCGGTGATATGAATTTAATTTTGTAATACAAAAGTATCAATGACATGCTTCACGCCATCGTCATTATTGCTTCGTGTGATAAAGTCGGCTATTTCTTTTAAGGAAACCACTGCATTTTCCATTGCAACGCCTAAACCGGCAACTTCCAGCATCTCATGATCGTTCCAGCTATCGCCAATCGCAATGACCTGAGACAAGTCACAGCCATAATGGGAGGCCAGGCTCTTCACAGCATGGCCTTTTGTGCCTTCAGGATGTAGAAACTCTAAAAAATTAGCTTTTGATTTCGTGATGTGCAAGGCAGCGCCTAGAGAAGCTTTTAATTCTACGGCGATGACATCCAACTTGGCCGGATCATCGATGATTAACATTTTAGTTAAAGGCTTAGCAATAAATGAAGCGAAATCTTCAGCGACAATATAAGGAATATTCGACATGGCCGCATAATCTTTTATTTGCTGATTGTCTTCTTTGACATAGAGCTCGTCTTTATAATAAATTTGCAAATGAAGCTTGTTTTTGTCTGCATATTCAAATAAATAACGCGCTGCATCCGTGGGGACGGAACGCTCGTAAATTATTTTTTCATCCAGCAGATTTTTAACCAGGGAGCCTTGATAGGTAATTATGGGCACGTTCATATTCAACTGCCTGGCAATATTCTGTGCGGAAGCAAACATTCTGCCCGTTGCGAGCGTGACAATGACACCTCGTTCGGTTGCCGCAGTTAAAGCCAATTTGGTCGGAGCGGTGATTTGCATGTCATCGTTTAGCAAAGTGTCATCTACATCAATCGCGATCATTTTATATGGTTTATGATTCATTCCTGCATCTCCCAAGATCAATTTAATTCTGTTTTATTATACACGACTCCTCTTGAGATGGATATGTGAGAATGTATAGCTTTGCTTTGGGTTTTCCATACTAAGCCCAACACTAAGTTCATCACTGGAGGTACATACATCTATGATGCTCAAATTAATCCATTGTTTGCTTCCGCTTGCTTTAATATGGGGAGGGGAGGAGCCTGTACAAGAAAAGCCCTCGTTTGAACAGCCTGTATCTGTGTTTTTAACGGAATTGTTTGCCGCACGTGCACAGCTCCTTATTCAGGATAATCCGGAAACCATACGTAAATTTTATTTGGATGCGACGCAAACAAGTATATATGCATTTCAACATGAAGAAAATCGCAGTAAATATTTAAAAACCTGGGCTAGCACACGTGGAGTAAAATTCACCAATGCAGAGGCAAGCATCCGCATTACACGCCAATTAGAGCATAAGGAGACAGCAAAAATTTCTTTAGTAGATACATTGAAATTAACCTATGAATATGTAGGCTTAAACTTGGCACCGCAGCATTTCGGCGTCGGTACTCGTCATGGGCTGACGCTTAAAAAAATAAACGGCTCTTGGCATGTATTTAGTGAATGGTATAGTGATCCGATTGATGAAAATCCAAATCTTGTTCCAGTCCAAGCCAATAAGCAGCCGGATTTGCAACCAGAGATTATGCATGCTGTTAATAAAAAATACAATCGATGGCGCGCAGTCGCTTATGCAGATAAATATGCTGGCGGAGCATGGGGGGCGGAGAATGAACATAAATACAATAAAAAGTATAAGGATTATACGCATTTCGGCGGAGATTGTACGAACTTTGCCTCGCAAGTTATAGGTGATCCAGCTGAGGGCGGAGGACTTCCCATGACCTCAAGTTGGTACTATCGTTATAAGAATGGAGGGAGTGAAGCATGGGTTCGTACGGATTCCTTTAAAAATTTTTTGGTTTACCGTGGCTATGGACGAATCGTCGCTAAGGGAAGTTTTAAGGATCTTTTTAAACCCAACGTTCGTTTTCCAAAAGGTGCTTTTGCACAATTGATGCCAGGAGATTTAATTACTTATGAAATAGAGGGCGATGTCGATCATTTTTGTATCCTAACCGGGTGGGATGCTAATGGATATCCGCTTGTTAACTCGCATTCAGGGGATAGATTTCACGTGCCATGGGATCTCGGTTGGGATAAGTATACCCAATATAGTTTAATTCATATGAAGGATTAGGTTTCTGTTAATCTAATCAACAGACATACGTTTGCCATCCTTTACGTACATTTTAATGATGTGGGACAAAACGTTCCAAACTTCATTGAGGTGAAAAAATGGCGTTGTCTCCGATTGTTAAACAGCTGGCCTTTCGATCCGCCATTGTATTATTAATCAAAATTATTGGCGCTTTGGTCCGAATCCCTTTATTCCGTTGGTTGGGAGCGGAAGGCGTCGGTTTGTATCAAATCATTTATTCATTTTACGGCTTGATTCTCACCATTGTCACAGGTGGCATTCCTACGGCTTTGACGCTTATAACGGCAAAAGATGAACGACAGGGCCTGCGGATGCTGCAAGCATCGATTATTTTACTTGCTTTGTTGGGCGGTGCATTTGGTTTATTGATGCATTCCCTAGCAGACAACATAGCTGCATTGCTTGGAGATTCACGGTTGCAATGGGCTGTACGTTTTATCGCGCTAGCGCTTTTTATTGTTCCCATACTCAGTTTAATACGCGGTTTTTTGCAAGGCATTGAATATTACAGTGTAATTGCACTTTCAGAGCTGGTAGAACAGGTTTTTCGAGTTTCAACGATGCTTATCTTCGTCACCTTATGGATAAGACACAGCGTAGGTTTGGCGGTCGGTGGCGCGGCATTAGGGGCGGTAATCGGAGCAAGCATTGCTTTGTTTTTTTTACTTATCGTTTTAATGAACTATGTACGCAAAGTGGAACCAACAAAAAATCCAATTCAAATGAGCTTTAGCTTCTTTTTACGCACATCCATTGCGATTACTGCATCGCGTTTTATCATGCCGTTAGCTGATTTTCTCGATGCCATTATCATTCCGCATCGGTTACAGCATGCGGGTCTTACAAGTGAAGCAGCTACAGCGATTTTCGGTATATTTTCCGGGATGGCGGCAAGTGTTGTTTATATGCCTACATTGGTATCGTCAGCTGTTTCCCATATATTCGCAGCAAAGATCACCTCGGATTGGAAAAATGGGCATTGGGATCGTTACTATCGCCGCTCTAAAATCATCATACAGCGCGGTTGGTTATGGGGATTGGGTTGTTCTATTTACTTTTTTTTGTATCATGCGGAGCTTTCCCAGCTTTTATTTGGCAATCTATCTGCTTCCAAAGCCATTTTATATATGTGTGCAGCGCCGCTGGTATCGGGAATGCGAGAGTTATCAACGATGCTTCTATGGGCAAAAGATTCGAATAAAGCTCCGATGGTGGGGTTACTATTAGGCATTGTCATCTCATCCGCATTAGGATATATTTTGGTTGGTTTACCCCATTTCAGCTTAGAAGGCACAGCCATTGAACTTCTTTCCTTAGAGCTTATATCGTTTTTATGGAATTTCTATGTTCTACAGCAGTTTCATTTGCGCTTATTTTCCTTCCTTCGTCTATTGTTCGAAACGTTGGGGTTGCTTATTTATGCGTTCATTTGTTATTTTGCGGGCGGTATTATGGTTTCTATCCTTCAATTGACAACGGATCAAAGCATATTATTTGAAATGGGTTTTCCTTTTGTCGGCATTTTCAGTTATGTCCTTATTCGCCATTTATTCGTATCCTTTTCAGTCCGTAAAAAATGAGGATTGCATCCTCTTGCGAATAAGATTAAGCTGAATGAAGTTTATTTATCGTGAGAGGAATGTCGATGTAATGAAATGGAAATCTCCTTATGTTTGGTTAATCATTGCGACATGCTTCTGGGGTGGTAATTTTGTTATTGGAAAAGTACTCGTAGTTGCAATTCCGCCATTGACCTTAGCTTTATTGCGGTGGTTTATCGCATTATTGATTTTGGCTCCATTTTGTACTCGCAGTTTATGGCAAAATCGGGAAAGTTATATTCGCCATTGGAAGGTGGTCTTATTTCTCGGACTTACTGGAGTAGCTGGATTTAATACACTTGTCTATATAGCTGTTCAATATACCGATTCCATTAATGCTTCTTTAATGAATGCAGCGACTCCGATGATGATCGTCGTTTTATCGATTGTTTTTTTGCGCGAATCATTTTCTTGGTTGAGAGGGATGGGTATCCTTATTTCATTAATGGGCGTGCTTTGGATCGTTTGCCATGGCTCGTGGTCCATTTTGCTTGCGATGTCCTTTAATCCGGGGGATTTGTGGATGTTATTGGCTGTTTTATTATGGGCCATATATTCCGTCGGGGTGAGAAAGGCAGCGGGCAGATTTCCTGCCAATGAATTATTGCTGTTGACTGTTGTCTTAAGCGTGCTCGTATTGATTCCATGTTCGATCATCGAATTAAGCTGGACCAAGCGCTCGATCCATTGGTCATGGGGAACGATATCCGGCGTTTTCTACATCGGCTGCTTTGCATCATTGGTAGCTTTTTCATTATGGAATAAAGCTGTAGCTTTAATTGGACCGTCAAGGTGTGCTAGTTTCTTAAACTTAATTCCTTTATTTAGTGCCATCTTTGCGACATGGTTTACCGGTGAGCATATTCATTTATATCATGGGATCGGCGCCTTTCTTGTATTGGGCGGTGTCTATGTGACTACGCAAATCTCTGCCAGAAGACAAGTATTTGGCAAGCAATTATGATACAATAATAGAGATAAATTAGAATGTTCAAAAAATGGCGACGAGGAGTAATGGGTGTGCTTGTAAAGTTTACGTGCCGACTTTGAAAATGAGTTTCCTCCTTCGTCAATTCAAGAAACTCATTTTCAACCGAGGCTGGAAAGCACATTCATTACACAACATAGCTATACTTTTTGAACAAACTCAATTATAGAAAAGGAGAAATAATTATGCTGCCATGGAGAGAAATTACAACGTTAGAGGAATGGAACGAAGCATATACGGGCTCGCAAGAGCGGCCTGTTGTTATTTTAAAACATAGTACAACATGCCCTGTTAGTGCTAATGCGCTTGATGAATTCGAGCAATATTTGAGTAAAGAGCCAAGTAAGGACGTCGATTATTTATTAGTAAAAGTGATTGAGTCTCGACCAGTTTCCAATCAAATCGCGGAAGATTTGCAGGTAAAACATGCATCACCGCAAATCATTTTAGTAAAAAATAAAGAAAATGGCTGGAATACTTCGCATTATGCGATTACAGTTGCTCATATGACCGCCGTATTGAATTAAATGTTGGCTACAAAAGACGTTTTCGCAACCAGGGAACGTCTTTTTTATGGATGAAATCAATATAGCGCACTTCAATCGTTCTGACATTCGTGATATACTTTCACCATGTTTCCTAATGTATGTGTGATAGGAGAGACTTGTTTTGCATAATAAAATCACAGTTTTGGGTACAGGAGATTCATTGGGTGTACCTCGGGTATATTGTAATTGTACAGTTTGCGAAGAAGCAAGAGCCACTGGGATCAACAATCGATGGCGCTCATCGATTCTTTTGGAAACCAAGCATAACAATGAATATAACGAATTATGTATTGACTGTGGTCCAGATTGGCAGCGGCAAATGGAATTGCTGCATAAGAAAGAGCTGGATCATGTTTTAATTACACATGCGCATTTTGATCATATTGCTGGTCTGCCGCATTGGGCGGATGCCTGCAGATGGCAAAATAAAACCGGGCATGTTTATGCGCCGTTAGAGGTAATAAATAACATTCAAAACGCATTTTCTTGGCTGTATACCCATTTGAATTTTCATGCGATTGATCAAGGCTTTAACTTTGGCGGGTGGTTTATCGAACCTTGGAAAGTCAATCATGGCAAAAATGGTTATTCTTATGCCTATCGCTTTCATAAAGAGGAGCTTAAATGGGTGTATTGCCCGGATTCGATTAATCTCCAAGGTGAGCAAAAAGCGCGATTGTTTGATTTGGAGCTGCTTATTTTAGGAACGAGTTATTATAAAGAATCGTTTGATATCGAAACACGTTCTGTTTATGATATGACCGAGGCCTTACAGCTCATTGCTGAAACAAGCCCGAAAAGAGTATGTTTTACACACATGTCGCATGGGATAGATGCAGCGCTGCCTTATTCTTTACCCTTAAATGTTCAACTTGCGAGAACAGGAATGGTACTTAATTTATGGTAAGATCGATTAAGAAGGTGGGTTGGATTCATGTTAATCACGGTTCGAAACTTAGTGAAAAAAATTGAGAAAAAAGAAGTGCTCTCCGGTGTTCAATTTGATATCGGGCTAGGGGAATTTATTGTATTGCTTGGGGCAAGCGGAAGCGGAAAAACAACCTTGCTTCGCTGCATTACTTTGCAGGATAAATGGGATGCGGGTCATTTCTTTTTTGAAGGTCGCGATATTATGGAGCTTAATGCTTTACAAAAACGTAAATATCGGAAAAAATGGGCCTATATTGAGGAGAAGCCTACCTTAATCGGCGATAAAACGGCATTGAAAAATGTTTTAAAAGGACGTTTTTATGAGACCGCTTGGTGGCGTAAACTAACGGGAAAAGTAAAGATGGACGAGCATATCATGGGGATGGATTTTTTAGAAAAAGTCGGATTACTGGATAAAGCGCATCATAAAGCAAATACGCTTAGCGGTGGAGAAGTTCAACGCGTGGCCATAGCCAAAGCATTAGTTCAAGGCGCTCAAATCATTGTTGCGGACGAACCGATTTCTGGACTTGATCCGGAAAATGCAAAAAAAGTGATGATGGATTTGCAAAATCTTTGTCAAAAGACAAATGTTACCGTGATCTGCTGCTTACATCAGGTGGAATTAGCAGAAAAATATGCCACTCGCTTATGGGGACTATCCGAAGGGAAGCTTGTTTTTGACATCAAAGGACGTCGGCTTACACAAAGTGAAAAAGACCGCGTGTTTTGATTATATAAAAGCAGTCATTTGATTTCATTAGGAGAGGATCTAATGTTTTTCAATATTCTACTTGTTGTATTATTGATCCTGTTATTAATTCCATTCTTTTTGATTGGTTATTTGCTCTTGATATCAAGAAGAGCACAGCATTCGATTATTCGTTCTCATCCGATATTGGGTTGGCTTCGTTATTTGCTTGAAAAAATGGGACCTGAGTTCCGCCAATATTGGTTTGATGATGATCAATCAGGAAAACCATTTTCAAGATACGAATTTATTGGGCTTGTTTTTTCGGCTAAATATCGTTCGGATCTCGTTGGGTTTGGTTCCAAACGCGATTTTGACCGTTCCGGCTATTACATCGCGAATGCGATGTTTCCTTTATTAGCAGAACAACTGAAAGTGAATAACAAAGAGCTTGTTCAAGCAAAGAAATATGTGATTGATCATGAAGGCGTGTTTAAACGTAAAGAGCATTTGACGGTAGATCAGACGGCGCAGTGGTTGTATTCGGATGAAGATGCGCTTGTTGTCGGTTTAAATCGCAGAAATCCTTGGTTGATTCATGGCATGTTTGGCGCTTCGGCGACATCCTATGGCTCTGTAGGTGAAAATTATATTTTATCTACGGGAAAAGGGGCTGCTATGGCAGGCGGTTCCTGGATGAACACAGGTGAGGGTGGGGTCATTCCTGAGCATCTGTCATCCGGGACGGATATTATTGCGCAAATCGGTCCGGGTTTATTCGGATATCGCGATGAAGATGGCCATTTTTCCGAATCTGAATTCATGCTAAAAGCAGCCGAGCCTAATATTAAAGCATTTGAGTTAAAATTTGCCCAAGGCGCAAAAATTCGCGGTG
>JAQBPR010000265.1 GCA_028287395.1 Bacilli bacterium | reverse complement strand
AGGTGATTTTAGCGTTAGATTCAGACGCCGTGCTCCTCCACCTCTAGTTCCGTCCGCGCGCACGAACCTCGGGGTTCAATCCCCCTAAGAGTTTCCACCAAAACAAAAAGCCACATCCGTTGGATGTGGCAAGATTTCATTTTGGTGGAGTTTAGGGGGATCGAACCCCTGACCTCTTCACTGCCAGCGAAGCGCTCTCCCAGCTGAGCTAAAACCCCATAAGGCGACAAAATAGATGTTACCATAGGGTCAAAGCTTCTGTCAATGCAAGCTCAAACCCCTTGATCCAGAATCTATTTTTACAGTAGAGGGATTATTTTTTTTGCGGTTCATCGGATTGGTTTTTGACTAAAATATGGGTTAATTCTTTCATAAACATATTAATGTCCTTGAATTGGCGATAAACAGAAGCAAAACGGACGTAAGCTACCTCATCGACAGCATAAATAAGTTCCATCAGAATTTCTCCAATCGCGCGGCTTTCCACTTCTGCTTGCGCTGTGTTACGTACTCGTCTTTCCACTTCAGACACTAAGGTGTCCAAATTTTCCGCAGTAACAGGACGCTTCTCGCAGGCACGTATAAGACCACGAAGAATCTTCTCGCGGCTAAACTCCTCACGACTGCCGTCTTTCTTAATAACCATTAACGGTGTTTCTTCGATCATTTCAAATGTGGTGAATCTTCGGCTGCATTGCTCGCATTCTCTGCGACGGCGGATCGACTTATTTTCGTTGGCTGAACGGGAATCAAGTACTTTTGTACCGGCATAATCGCAGAAAGGACATTTCATTGTTTCACTTGCTCCTTCGATATTTTATCGTTCCAAACCTTACCTGTTATGAACTTTCCGTTTTCGCGCATAATAGAGTTACCAACCGATAAGGAGGTGAACAGACATGGGTTCAGGACAATCTCGCAGCAGTAATGTGTTAGTTGTACCTCAAGCAAACCAAGCTTTGGACCAATTAAAATACGAAGTAGCCCAAGAATTGGGGATACAAATTCCTCAAGATGGATACTACGGTAATATGGCTACTCGTGACACGGGAGCAATTGGTGGTCACATCACACGTCGTCTCGTACAAATCGCTGAGCAACAACTAGCAGGTCAATCTAAATAATTATAACGTTGTAAAGCAGCAAGGATAAACGGCTTCGCCGTCCTTTGAGGACGAGTCGAGTTTACCAAAGAAATATAAGATCAGTGTAATGTGAAACTTATACTTTCTTATATTTTAAAAGAGGCGTTGGACATTAGTTCCGTAAGGAGCTTGTTCAATGCTTTCTTAATGATACGTTTCTTGATATTGCTTGTAATAATAAATAACCTTATCGACATATTTGCGTGTTTCCCAGAAATTAATTTGATCGATGCTGTCCAAATTCCCATTCCATAGACCACTATCCAACCATTTACTAACGTTTCCTGGACCTGCATTATAGGCAGCAAGAACTTTGGCCAAATTATTATTAAATTGACGGTTGAGCAAATCGACATACTTCACACCGATTACAATATTCGGGCCAGGCTCTTGCAAAGATTGCAGGGTTAATGAGGAGAAGCCATCCATTTTCATGATCCATTCCGCTGTATCCGGCATAATTTGCATCAATCCAACAGCGCCCTTTTTCGAAACAAGACCTGATTTATAATTGCTTTCAACACGGATAATGGCGGCTATCAATAAAGGGTCTATACCAAATTTCGCCGCGTTGGCTTCAATTTCCTGCTTATAGTGAATGGGATACATCATTTTTCCGACCCAAGTCGTTTTATAAAAGGATATGGCAACGATGATCAGCAGCAATAACATCCATACATATTTTTTTCGTAAAACTGTCATGTATCTTCCTTTCTTTGCCAGAACAATGCAATCTGCTGTTCCGTATCAAGAAGACTTCCTTCATTATAAATAACAATATCCGCTAATTCCTTCTTCTGCTCAATCGGCATTTGTGCACGCAATCGCAATTCCGCCGCTTCAAAAGTCATGCCGTCTCGACTTATTAATCGTTCCATTTGCATTTTTTCCGGCACATAAACCACCATCACTTTAGAGAAGTGCTGCTGTAATTGGGACTCATATAACAAAGGCACATCAACCACAACGAGTTTTTCCGGAAAATCTGCTTCTAATTTTTGCATTTGTGCCCACATGGACTGGCGGACAAGAGGATGCAGAATCTTTTCTAAATCCTTGCGAGCAGTAGGGTTGCTAAACACAATACTTCCCAGCTGCTTACGATCCAAGGATCCATCCTCCAGAACGATTTCTTTGCCAAAACGATCAGCAACCTGTTGTAAGCCAAGACTTTCCGGCATAACGACCTCTCGTGCAATCTGATCGGCATCTATCAAAATGGCGCCTTTCCTCACAAGCATGGCTGCAACCGTACTTTTGCCGGAGGCAATGCCTCCGGTGAGTCCAATATTCATCGGACCATCCCCTTCGGTTGGCAACGCGGACAAAAATGAGTACCGCGTCCGCCAAGCACGATTTTTTCTATCGGGCTTCCGCATTGTTCGCACGGCAGCCCTTTACGACCATAAGCTTGCAGCTGCTGTTGAAACATCCCCATCTCTCCTTGTCCATTTACATAGGATTTGATCGAGGAGCCACCAGCATCCACAGCTCTTTGTAATGTGTAAATAATCGCTTCGAATAATTTCTTATATTCTGCTTTATTTAAACCATCTGCTTGTCTCTCCGGATGGATGCCGGCTTTATATAATGATTCGTCGACGTATATATTACCTAAGCCAACAATATGTTCTTGGTTGAGCAGCAATGGTTTGATTTTCGTAGTCCGATGAGCTATTTTCGCCAAAAAGGCTTGAAGCGTAAAGGACTCGTCCAACGGTTCTAATCCCAGTTTATGCAGTGGAGCCATTATAAATTCATCCCCGGAAGTAAAGAGATGCATCGTTCCGAATTGCCGCACATCTTTATAGCGAAGCTCTGAGCCATCCGTAAAATAAAACACTACATGGGTATGTTTTTCCAGAGGTTCATCTCCTGCATGCAAACCATATCGACCTTCCATGCGCAAATGCGAGACCATCACAATCTCATTAAAGATGAAGCGAATAAATTTACCTCTTCGTTGAATTTTTTGAAGCGTTTGTCCTTGAAGCGCGGCAGCGAATTGCTCCGGATCTACAGGTCGTTGAATAATTCGATTCAAGTGAACCACGACACGCTCAATTTGCTTGCCTGCCACAAGTTCGTTTAATGTTCTGACTACAGTTTCAACTTCTGGCAGCTCTGGCATAATCAAGCTCCTTTCGACGTATAGAGTGTGTATAAAAAGTATAGCTATGTCACACTCTTATACTATCTAATTTGATCCATATTATTTGGCTTCATACCAATTCGCACCTTCGTCAACATCCACCTTTAACGGGACATCCAGCTTTAATGCATTCTCCATGACCTCAGGTACAATACGTCGCATGATTTCTAATTCATTTTGCGGCACTTCAAACACAAGTTCATCATGTACTTGAAGCAGCATGCGGCTTTCCAGCTTCTCTACCCGCATCCGCTCTGCAAGCTGAACCATCGCCAGCTTAATAATATCTGCGGCTGTTCCTTGGATCGGTGTATTCATCGCCGTTCGTTCAGCAAACGAACGGATATTAAAATTAGAAGCGGTAATGTCCGCCAAATAACGCCGTCTTTGCAGCATCGTAGTCACATAGCCATCTTGCCTAGCTTGCTTCACAATTTCATCCATATACTTGCGCACGCCTTGGAAAACAGCGAAGTATTGCTCTATAAACTTCGCAGCATCCGCGCGTGTGATATCCAAATTTTGCGACAATCCGTAATCGCTGATTCCGTAAACAATACCAAAGTTGACCGCCTTCGCTTGTCTGCGCATGTTCGAATCTACTTGTGAAGCTTCGACACCAAACACATCCATTGCTGTTTTTGTGTGAATATCCATATTCTGATGAAAAGCTTCCATCATCTTTTCATCCTGTGAAATATGGGCTAATACACGCAGTTCGATTTGGGAATAATCCGCTGCGAGAATCGACCAGCCTGCTTGATGAGGCACAAATACTTTACGTATTTTGCGGCCTTCCTCCAACCGAATCGGAATGTTCTGCAAATTGGGATATTGACTGCTTAATCTTCCCGTTGCGGCAATCGTTTGTTTAAAATAAGTATGAATTTTGCCTGTTTCAGGACGTACTTCTTTCAAAAGTCCTTCCACATAAGTCGATTGCAGCTTGGCCAACTGGCGATAATGTAAAATATGCCGGACGATTTCGTGCTTCGATTCCAAGCGTTCTAATACTTCAACATCGGTAGAATAACCGGTTTTAGTTTTTTTGACGACGGGCAGCTTCAATCGTTCAAACAATATTTCCCCTAATTGCTTCGTTGAATTAATATTGAATTCGCCGCCGGCATGATGATGAATTTGCTGAACCAAATCCGTCAGTCTTGCTGCCAATTGTTCACCAAATTGCTTCAATTCATCGGTGTTTACTTTAATACCCTTGCATTCCATTGCCGCTAAAACTGTCGAGAGAGGAAGCTCCAAATCATAAAAAAGCTCCTTCATTTCATTCTTTTCTAATTGAAGCTCTAATATACGCGATAATTCACGAACAACCGCGGCCTTACGGCATAAATGCTCACTTACGATCGCTATGTCTGGAAGCTGAAATTTCGCGCCTTTGCCAAATACAGCCTCATCTGGACGTATCCCGGATACACCGTATTTGACGCATATCGAATGCAGGGTGTGGCTTGTTTCCGTTGGATCGAGTAAATAAGCAGCCAATAAAACGCACGAAACGGCTCCGCTCAAAGTAATCCCTCTCCAAGCCAGCACGACTTCCGTTCGATGCAAATCATATAATTTCTTGGGCTGTTTCGCATCAGCCAGCCATTCCCGAATGGCAGCAGCTTCATCCGATTGCAGCAGCTGAAATGGCATATAAAAGCTAATGTCCATTGAACAAAAGGAAACTCCCACCATCTCGGCAGTATGTGGATTATCCCCTATAGCTTCCACATGGATGGATTCAATGGATGCCAAGCGAGCGATCAATTCCGCCAAATTGCCCTGCTCTAAAGTGACCCAGTTTAACTTTTGCTGCGCAGCAGAGGATAAATCAGCATCAACAAAATCCGAATCTGAGGATAAATCCATTTTATCTAATAAAGATTTAAATTCCAGCTTGCGAAATATTGTTGCAACTGATTGACCATTATATCCTTCATATTGCAGCTCATCCCAAGTGGTTTCAAGCGGAACTTCACGAAAGATCGTTGCCAGATCTTTGCTCATTCGTGCATCATCTGCATGCTCGCCAATTTTTTCGCCAATTTTACCTGTAATCTCGCCTGAGTGGGCAAGTACTTCTTCTACAGAACCATATTGATGCAGCAGCTTGAGTGCTGTTTTCTCGCCTACGCCTGGAATTCCGGGAATATTATCTGAGACATCACCCATCAGCCCTTTTAAATCTATAATTTGCAAAGGTGTTAAACCGTATTTGTCCTTTATTACTTCCGGAGTATACAGCTCGACTTCACTAATTCCTTTGCGGGTTAAAGCAATCCGGACATGCTCTGAAGACAATTGCAGCATATCTTTGTCGCCAGATACAACAATGACTTCAACGCCTTGTTCATCTGCCATTCGTGTCAACGTTCCAATGATATCATCCGCTTCGTAGCCTGAAAGCTCATATTGCGGAATGCCAAAAGCGGTCAACAGCTCTTTAATTAAAGGAAATTGCTCGGATAGCTCTGGCGGTGTCTTCGCTCTCCCTCCTTTATAATCTTTGTACCCGCTATGTCGAAACGTTATTTTCCCCGCGTCAAACGCAACGAGAAAATGCGTTGGCTTCTGTTCATCCATCAGTCTCAAAAGCATCGTTGTAAAACCAAATACAGCGTTGGTATGCAAGCCACTGGAATTACTCAATAGAGGCAACGCGTAAAAAGCGCGAAAAGCAATACTATTTCCATCAATCAAAATTAACTTGCTCATAACACACCCCTTTTTTCAACCTATTCCCATCATAGCATACGAAGATGATCGGATAAAATGTTTTTATGTCGCATACATATAGAGTGTGTTCAAAAAATGGCGGCGTGGAGTAATGGGTGAGCGAAAGAAAAGATTCTCACAGAAGAAGGAGGTGTGCGTACAGATGAAGCGAGTGTTTTCACCAGAACAAAAGAAAGTCATCTTTTTCGATATGAATCGAACGATCCTCGATCCACAGCAAACGTTTAACGACAGCTTTCTCGAAACGCTACAAGAGTACACAGGGCGTTGGCAAAATAACGACTCCTTTTCGCCAAAGCACATGCTGCAAACCTATGTGGAGCTATGGAAAAAACAAAAGAAGGCAAAGCAAAATGCCGCCTTATCACAGGAGCAGATCCGCCGAAGCTGCTTAGCAAAAGCGCTGCAGCCACTGCCATTCCCCATCAAGGAAAGCTTTCTCCGTGCGTTTTGGCAGCAAATTCGCGCACGCCAGGAACAATCACCTCGAATGTATAACCATGTGCAAGAAACATTGCAGCAATTAGCCGATAAAACCTATAAGCTCGCCATTATCAGCAACGGGAGTAAAATAAAACAGGAGCAGCAATTAAAGCTGTTAAAGCTGGATCCCCTCATTCCATCCAAGCATATATTCAGTTCACAAAACGGGGGTATACGAAAGCCCAATCCACAGTTTTTTCGCCATGCGCTTAAAGCTATGACTATCTCCTCGACACAAGCTGTTATGGTTGGCGACTCCTGGAAAAATGACATTGCTGGTGCTGTCCATTCTGGAATGGATGCGATTTGGATTCACACCTCAGAAAATAAACAAAGCCCCCAACGTAAGCTTGGCAGCCATCAAGTCATTGTAATTCAACACTTCGAACAATTAAATTCGCTTTTTTAAAATCCGCTTCATGAACAGCATGCAGCCGCTCCACTATGTAAAGAACAACAGCTGTACACACTGCCTTTTTGTGATTTCGCTTGTTTTTTCAGGTTTGCCGCCGCTTCAGAAATTTGCTCCAATGTAATATAATCACTGCATTCACAAACAACGAGAGACAGCGATATGGTTACACCATTATTCTCAATGCGGTTTCCTTGGCGATCCTCGACATATTGAACCGGATCTTCTTCATAGAATAAACCTACACCTTGGTCAAACCTGCGTATAATCTCCTCACAAACCCGCTTAGACTCTTCCACATAGGTAATGGCTATGAAATCATCCCCGCCTATATGGCCAACAAAGTCATGCGGATGACCGCAAACCGTCACGGCTTGTTGAATAATGTCCGCCGTATATTGCAGTAATTGGTCGCCCTTCTGAAAACCGAAGCGGTCATTATACCATTTGAAGTAATCCAAATCGGCATAAATGACTGAAAAATCACGCTTCGCGTGCGCTCTCTTTTGCAATTCATGATGAATTTGAATATTTCCCGGAAGGCCGGTTAACGGACTTGCTACTCTTGCCGTTTCCAAGCGAACATTGGTGATGCAGGCAAGAATGGACTGCACGGATGCAATCCCCATTAATTGTCCGTTGCTTGTAATGATCACGACATCATAAAGCTTGTTGTGTACTCGTGTCATCGCCATTTGTGAAACCTGCTCAACAGGCAGAAATTCATCGACGATCAGAGGATCCGTGTCCATAGCATGATCAATTGGCTTTTTCCAAAAAAGCGAAAAGCCGTACTGACCAGCTAAATGCTGAAATAGACGCTCACGCATTACAAGACCGATTGGCTTATTATCGGAAACGATCACAGCACCCGAAGCAGCCTCATCCCGATGAAAATAACTCGCTACCAGGGAAATCTTCGATGCCGTTTCAAAAGTCTGAATCTGTGTTGCCAAATCACCAATGGACCAAGTTTTTCCCGCAGGTGCATGATTTATTCTATTTTGTTTAATGGTTTCAACCATGACTTCGTTCAAATTTATAGCATGCGATTCCGGACGTCCTAATAAAAACCCTTGCGCATAATGCACGCCCATACGCGATAATTTCAACAACTCATCCTGCTGTTCGATCCCTTCAGCTATTAGATGAATGTTCATTTTTTGAGCAAAGGTAACAAAGGTCTCGAGAATGTATTCCTTTATCTTATATTTATGAATGTTATGAATCAGCGAACGATCGACTTTAATAAAATCCGGCTGAAGCTCGGCAATGGCTTGCAGCGAAGAGTAGCCCGCTCCTGCATCATCAATCGCAATTTTATAGCCTTGCTTCCGATAATGCTCCAGCACCTTTTGCGCTAAAGAAAAATCTTCAATAGAGCTGCGCTCCGTGATTTCAAACACAACATTGCTTGGACGCAGTCCGAACTTCTCCAATACCTCCAACGTTTTTCCCGCTATAAATTTGGGATCACAGATGACCGGAGATGAAATGTTAATGAACAGCATTTCTTTATTTTGCTGAATAATCGAATTTTGAATTGCTTTCTCTCGGGCCAGCTTTTCCAATTCATATAAGAACCCTTCTTGCTCCGCATACTCAAATAACACAGATGGATTTTGAAAGGGGCTATTCTCCGGGCCGCGGGTTAAAGCTTCATACCCAAAAATACTCCCATCGTATAACGATACAATGGGCTGATAAACCATGCGAATGTTTTGCTGTTCCAAAATAGTATGGAATTCCTCGAGATGTGTCATTGGAATTGGCATGCTAAACGTTCAGATCCTTCCTTTTTCCAGTTACCATATAGATAACACCTTCGCCTATATTAGTCGTATGATCAGCTACACGTTCTAAAAATTGCGCAACCATAATTAAATGAAACAATTGTCGATTTTGCGACATATCTACGCTCATCAACCCGATCATATCTTGCATTAACGAACCATAAAGCCGATCCACTTCATCATCGCGTTCAGCTAAGGATGCAGCGCGGTTCACATTTTGTTCCATATAAGCCAATAAGGATTCACGCAGCATCTCCAAAGCAATTTCCGCCATTTGTGGTATCACCACTAAGGGTCTGATCAACCTTTCGCCGGACAAGTGCTTGGTAATTTTGGCAATATCTACAGCGTGATCTGCGATTCTTTCCAAATCAACCGCGATTTTACTTGCCGTTCCAATGATCCGCAAATCACTGGCCATAGGCTGCTGCAATGCAATAAGACGCAAACAACGTTCTTCAATCTTCAACATCATATCATCGATTTGATCGTCGTTTTCGATGGTTTCCCGTGCTTTTTTTGCATCCAAATCGGAAAGCGATTCAATGGCTGATTGAATCTGTGCTTCCACCTGACGCCCCATTGTTAATAAATCACTTTGCAATTCAACAAGTGATTGATGATAGCTCAATCTTGTATCCATTCTTTATATCCCCTTTTCCATAAAATATTATATTAAACTATCAGAACTAGCCGAATCTGCCTGTAATGTAATCTTCTGTACGTTGATCGCTGGGATTCGTAAATATTTTGTCAGTCTTGTTAGACTCTACGAGTAAACCATTCAAGAAAAAGGAAGTATAATCGGAAATTCGTGCCGCTTGCTGCATATTATGCGTAACAATGACAATCGTATAGCGTTCTTTCAACTCCTGAGACAGCTCTTCTACCTTCAGGGTTGAAATAGGATCGAGTGCGGAAGTTGGTTCATCCATAAGCAATACATCTGGCTCTACCGCCAGCAAACGAGCAATACATAAACGCTGCTGCTGTCCACCGGATAAACCTAATGCGGATTTATTCAAGCGATCTTTCACTTCTTCCCATAATGCGGCCTGAACCAAACTACGTTCTACGATTTCATTAAGCATAGCGCGATTTTTGACACCATGGATACGAGGTCCGTAAGCAATATTATCGAAGATGCTCATTGGAAAAGGATTCGGACGTTGAAATACCATACCGACTCGTTTACGTAATGAGGCGACATCTGTTTCCGGATCATAAATATTCAGACCGTCTACGACGATTTTACCATCAATCCGCACGCTTTCAATGAGATCATTCATCCGATTTAAAGTACGCAAGAACGTTGATTTACCACAGCCTGAAGGACCGATTAGAGCGCAAATCCCATTTTTCTCAATATTCAATTGAATGTCATGCAGCGCTTGATGATCTCCGTAATATAAATTTAGTTTGTCTACTTTAATTTTATGCTCACTCACGATTATTTCCCTCCAGAAAGTCGTTTTGACAGAATTCGGCTTGGTACAGCGATGAAAAGATTAAATATAAGAACGACAATAACAAGTAAAGCCGCACTGCTTTTGGCAATTTGCGCAGCATCCGGAGCCAGCGAGCTCCCGCCTACATACCATAAATGAACCGCAAGTGTTTCTCCCATACTCTTCAAGTCGAAATCCGGAAAATGTCTTGCAACAGAGGTTCCCGCTGTATAGATTAAGATCGCCGTTTCACCAAGCGCACGACCTGAAACCAAGGTAATGCCTGTAATCAATCCAGGAAGTGCGGCAGGAATGAGAACCTTGCGAATCGCTTGCCATTTTGTCGAACCAAGCGCTAAGGATGCTTCCCAATAAGAATCCGGAACAGATCGAATCGATTCCTCTGTAACACGCACTAAAATAGGCAGGTTAAGCAACGATAAGGTCGCAGCACCTGCAACAATCGAGAAACTCCAGCCCATAATGTTCACGAATAGCAAAGCTCCGAACAAACCCAGTACGATAGATGGAACAGAGGATAAGGCTTCAACAGATATACGGATCAAATCTGTAAATCTGTTATTGGAAGCATAAATAGCCATATATATTCCTGCACTCATGCCAATGGGCAATGAAATCAATAAGGAAAGAAATAAAATATAGAAGGAATTAAATAACTGTGGACCTACACCACCGCCCGCGGTCGATTCTGATGGCTTACCGGTAATAAAACTCCAAGAAAGATGGCTTAAACCGCCGCCTAATATTTGGATTAAAAACCAGGCTAAAATTAAAATAATCACTAAACCCGTGGTCCAAAAAAACAACGTGGCCAATTTATCGGTAACTTTGCTAATCCTCATTTCAATTCGCTCCTCTTGGCAATAATACGGATGATTAAGATTAACGAAAGGGAGACTAGTAAAAGGACAAGCGCCATTAAATACAAGGCATTATTCCAAGGGGTCCCATAAAACGTATTTCCCATATCACTAACGATCGCAGTTGTTAATACTCTTGTTGAATCCAAAAGAGAATGCGGTATTTTCGGTGAATTCCCAATGACCATGAAGATAGCCATCGTTTCTCCGATGGCTCTGCCCATTCCCAATACAACCCCTGTAATGATTCCCGGTCGAGCGGCTGGCAGCAACACACGCCATATCGTTTGCCAGCGAGTGGCCCCCAAAGCAAAGGAAGCTTCTTTTAATCTTCCGGGCAACGAACGCATCGCATCTTCTGAGATCGACATAATCGTTGGCATAATCATAATCGCCAAAATAAGTGCCGCCGGAAAAATACCATACCCTGGTCCACCGAATGTTCTGGAAAGAAACGGAATAATGATGGTAATCCCAATCAAACCATAAACGACGGATGGAATCCCGACAAACAGATCTGCTGCGGGCCTTAAAATTTCACGCATCCATTTAGGCGCAATCTCAGCCATGAACACAGCTCCGGATAGGGCCAAAGGTATAGCCATAGCCACAGAAAGAACAGTTAGAAGCAGCGTGCTGTATAAAAACGGAAAAGCACCGAATTTAGGTTGTTCGGAATCCGGATTCCAGTCGGTTGTAAAGAAAAACTCATGGAATGAAATCGATGCAAACGTTTTTGATCCTTGCAAACCTACAAAGACAATAATTGAGAAAATAATGATGGCTACCAGTACAGCACTTCCCACAAAAATCCAACGCATCAACCGATCCGTTTTATTTTGCGCTTTTGACCACTTGCTAGTCAGAGCTTTTGCCATATTTTTATTGCTCCTCTTATAATCTTCAACCACGGTTGACATATTATGCCCCTCCTAAGAGTTTTGAAAACAAAACTTGCTTCGTAACTATCTCTAATCATAGGAGACATTTGTTTGCGATAAATAAATGAATTGTAAAGAGAATGTAAATTCATCAATTTTTCACACAAAAAAAGAACGACTAAACTTACGCCGTTCTTACTTTTTATGAAATTTATTTAAAAATTATTTTTTCAACAAATCGGATGGCAAGAAACCTAACTTCAGAACATCTGGGTTCTCAGCGAAAGCTTTGCTTACCATGTAATCTAAGAATGCTTTAGTAGCGCCAGTTGCTTCCCCTTTAGTGTACATATGCTCAGTACCGTATAAAGGGTATGTGCCTGCTTTGATTGTATCGCTGGAATAAGCAACTCCACCGATTTTAAGTGCATTTACTTTATATTCTGGCGAGAGGTAAGGTACATCTACATAACCAATTGCTCCAAGTGTTGTCCCTACAGTTGTTGCTACTGCTTTACTTGTATCTTGGGTTACGCCGTCTTTAGTGAAATCTTTATCAGCTAAGACGATTTTCTTAACTAATTTTTTTGAACCTGAGCTATCTGGACGGTGAATCACTACGATTGCTTCGTCTTTACCACCAACATCTTTCCAGTTCTTAATTACGCCCATAAAGATGTCTGCTGCTTGCTTAATTGTCAAATCTTTTACAGTTACATCTTGATTTGTAATTAAAGCAAAGGGTGCGATTGTAACGATATGATCTACCAAACCGACTTTCAAGTCTGCTGCCGCTTCAACATCGGAGTTGCCGATATTGGATACGCCATCGTGAACGTTTTTAACGCCTGTACCTGAACCTCCGCCTGTTACAGCGATTGTTACTTTTGCATTATCTTTCATAAAGAACTCAGCTGCTTTTTGTACCAAAGGTTGCAATGCAGTGGATCCTGAAGCTGTTACTGTTCCTGTAAGCTCATCTTTTTTCGGTGCATCTGTTGGTGCATCTGTAGCTTTCATTGTTGCTGCTGGACTTGCACTGTTACCGTTAGTTGCATCTTCTGTTTTTTTACCGCAACCAGCCAATACCCCGATGATTAATATTGCTACGATGGTCAAGCTAAAACCCTTTTTCGACATTTGCTTCAACATGTTTAGTATGTCCTCCTTGTTTTTGTTTTCTTAGTAATCATAACAAGCGTTTGTAAACACAAAACATGCGAAACGTAAACACTATGTAAATTTTTAAGTAAGAGAAATGGGCATAGCTATACTTTTTATACACACTCTTATAGTTTACATTTTAGTAACAAAATAAACTGACCCATTTAACACTTCTACATTATACTGGGCACAATACAGAGAATATTGTCATTTTTTGGCGATGGATGAATAGAGAATAATGGAGGGAAATGAATGAAAACACGCGTTATAGATTTATCATTGAAAGGTAAACTTATTCTTAGCTTTGTTGGGATGCTGCTCTTATTTCTTTCAGCCGCTTATTTTAACCTGCATCAAGTGAACGGAATCAAAAGTCAGATGGACAATCAAAACAGCAAGGTTGATTTAAAATTAATGGCACTCGATTTAAAAGTACTAACCCAGGAACTGAAGGACATTTCTTCTGGACTGATGATCTCACACGATTTATCTTATGTAGCGCAATATAATGAAAAGAAAGTAGAATTTCAAAAAAAAATGAAGGAAATGCAGGATTCTTCCACTACACCCGAGCAAAATCAATGGCGTAGTCTGCTTATATTATCGACGGTAGATTTTTTGGATACATTTGATCGTGCCGTTAATTTGATGACGGATAAATCCTATTCCGCTTTGGACATTCAAAAAAATACGGAATCGCTTTATACCCAATCCCAACAGCAAAGAGATGCGATTTTCAAGCTTGTCGATAATTTCTATGTTGTATATTCCAAAGATGCTCAGTTTGCTGTTACGACTTCTTATGGAATGCTGGATCATACGGTATCATTTATGATAATAGCTACAGTAGCTGTGCTTCTGTCAGGTATATTCATTGCCTATTTCTTAATCCGTTCCTTCACTCGCCCGATCAATCGTTTGCAAAAAGCAGTTGCGTTAATATCCACGGGCGATTTACGACATAAAATTAATTCTATTTCAAAAGATGAGCTTGGGTTATTAAGTCATAATTTTGATTTAATGATCGATCAGGTTCGGGATATGCTTCGGAATACACAACAAATAGCTTCTTCGCTTTCAGAGCATTCCTCTTCATTTCACAGCTTTGCTAAAGACACAGCAACGGCGAATACGGACATTATTAAAGCAATCGAAGAAATCTCAAACGGAGCGGATCAACAAGCTGTTCATTCTGAGCAAAGTGCCCATATTATTTCCGTTTTAGATACGGAGTTGACAGACATTTGGCGGCAAACCGAAAGCATGCAGCTTAAAAGCAAAGAAGCGGAGCGCTTTACTCTGCTAGGTTCCGAATCAGTTGAAGAACTCAACGAGAGCGCACAAAAAACAGCGCAAATGATCGAGCAGGCTGCGCAAGCTATGCATGCTTTAACTGTTAACTCCAAAGAGATTGGAAAAATTGTCAATACAATTACAGAAATATCCTCGCAAACCAATGTGCTTTCTCTTAATGCAGCCATTGAAGCAGCACGTGCAGGCATTCACGGCAGAGGCTTTGCCGTTATCGCGGATGAGGTTCGACTTTTATCGCAGCAAACCAATGAATCCTCCAAAACAATTGAGAACATGATTCATACGATACAAGGACAAATGAAAGAAGTCGATCAACAAATGAAAGGAGCTAAAGAGGGATTCCATTTACAAAATACGAAAGTGGATGCTACCCTTACTTCTTTCCATTCGATACGCACTTCAATGCAGGACATGATCCTGCAAATGGGAGATATTCACCAAAAAATCGATCAGGCAAAAACGAAAAATCATCTGTTGGTGGAATCCATTGAATTTGTTGCAACGGTTGCCGAGCAAACTGCAGCAGGGGTAGAAGAGGTTAACTCAACTTCTCTTCAGCAAGACGCCTCGATCCACCGTATAGCTGGCGAAGCAGACGACATCCACATGCTGTCCCAACAGCTTTTTGCTGAAATCAATAAATTTAAAGCGGATGACATTGACTTTCACATTGATGAATACGAGTACTCTGCTGATGTAATTAGCAGGGTAAACGCAGACGCTTCTAAACCCGTAAATCCACCTGCTAATCCACTCATAGTCATAGACTCAATAAACGAACAGCACCCCCTAAATGAACAAAAAGATATGAGTAAAGAATCAGAGTCTAAAACAGAAAAAGAACTAGCTTCTGTTTAAGAGTGTGTTTAATAAGTAGGGTTACGGCATATGAGGGATGTGCCTAAGCATATGCTCCCGAAGCGAGTTTTCTAACGAAAACTTTTACTGCTCTTGAAAACAAGTTTCCTTTATTAGAATAAGG
>JAQBPR010000263.1 GCA_028287395.1 Bacilli bacterium | reverse complement strand
TTGCAGCATCCCAATTAAGGGAACTTTTTAAAAATTTAGAATAATTGCCTTCTTTTTGAATTTCTCGTCTAAAATTTTCGTCAATTTTTGATATATCTTCACCGTATAGGCACCACACCAACGACATTAAAAAATTAGTTTTACCATATCCATTTTTGCCGCCTATTAAAACTATGTTTTTATTACCAGCCGTCGCAAGATCAAGAGTGTTCCCTCCATAATATTGCCTGAAATTGATTAAATTGATTTTATCTATTTTCATTGTCTAAAGCATTATCAATTTCTCTGTCAATATTCTGTTGCATTAAGGAATTTCTTTTTAATAATTTTTTGGTTTTCTCGGCTTCTAATAGCTTTGAGACGGATGAGAATTCAACCTGATTTTGCAAACAATGTTTTTCAAGCTCACTGTTATGGAGTTGAACGATTTGAGAAATTCGGCTCATATTTTTAATTTATTATCTGTGGTTAGTTTGATATCCCCTTCGTCAATTTTATTTTGTATAACGTATTCAATTTGTACAGCCTGATAATTGTATTTTTTTGTATAATATTCAACGACGTCTTGAATTTGCCAACCATTAAACTTCTCAAAAGCTTTAATTGTAAATTGGGAACCAATTAATTTTTTAAAATTTAAAAGTGCAGGATCGTACGTCTTACCATTTAGCCCGATAAAACTGCCTTCCATGAACCTGAATCTAGTGCTTTCGTCAGCCTTGATGTTATCTAAAATGCTTCTGGCATAAGTTGAACCCCTAAAGACTTCAACATGTTTCCAGATATCGGAAATGTGTTTAGGCGAGTCTTCGGTTAATAGAAATTCATAAACAATATCTCGGATTGTTCCGCCCCGAATGTTCTCTTTTTCAATTTCCCATTCTCGAAGGGCATAAGTGCTAGTTCTGCCGAAACTTATAAAAAGGTCTTTCTTACTCAGTAAGCCGGATCTTACCGAAAACTCATTTATTTTCACTTCTGGATATTTTACTCTCATCACATTTGCAATCTCTTCAACTGTCATTTGTTTCGATGATTCTTTCAAAATTTTATAACAGTATTGTCCGATATTCAATCTGCTATTGTGTTCAAACACCAAATATCCTTCATTGTCCGGAATGAAGTTAAACTCATTGAATAATAATGTTCCACAGATCTTTATTATTTCCTCAAGCAGTTCCTTACCTTTTCGAGCATCCTTCAAAAATTGGAATAGATATCCGATAAAGTGCAAAGCGTACCCTTCGGTAATTTTTTCAGATAATTTTAAATTTATGTCCTCTAAAAATGCGTTGAAGTCAAACAAATCGCAATATGTGTTCAGTATCAGATAGCAATTGTTATTGTATTTTGACTTTTTTCTTTTGTCAATTGATTCAATAGTACCAATTTGACAATGGGTATTCATAAGAAAAGATCGCAATATAGTTGCAATAAATATGGTGTTGTATGTTACACTTTCTGACTCGTTTATTTTGCTAACATAATTTGCGTCAATAACCAAACACGGATCTTGGCTATCAATACCGTAATTAACAAAATCCTTAATAGTGAAATTCGACAAAAATGAGAAATAACTAAGGATATCTTTTTCAAAAGACGCTTTTATTTGCCTAACTCGCTCTTTGGTGAGAGCCAAAATTTTCGAAATATGTTCAAGGGATAAATCATTTTTCGACAGTTCACCATATGTGTATTCGAACACGATTTTTTCATTTCTTTTGAAAATTTTGTCCGATTCAATTAGCATTTTAATTATTCGAAACAGCCTCAGCTTCCCATTTATATCAAGTATTGAATCGAAACCTTCTTTAAGTTGTTCAGGCGAAAAATCAATGTTAGATATTAAAATAAGTTCAGCAATTTTTCTCTCAAGCAATTCATTTGGAATTATTTTTAGTTGATCAATAAAGTCGATTATCTCATATTTCATCATTTCCAATTCTTCAACGGTTTTAGCACCAATATTTGGAATAGAATCAAATTTAAATGAAGAAAAAAAGTATTCTTCGATTGTTTCGTATGACTTTAAAGACGAAGATAATCTTGCCAATCCATTGCGCGCCCGAGCGGAAGCTTTTGAGTGTAGATATTCGAAATAACGTTTAACTATGGATTTTTGAAAAGGACTTAGAGTAGTTATATCTAACTGATTGCATGTGGAAAGTTTTTCATTATAAGAACTTACAAGTTCATTTTCTTTGTAGGGCATGCCCTGCATATATTTTTTACACAAATTAATCAGTTCTTTCTCGGATCTTTCGCCACAATTTCTTAATGTTGAAAAAGTACGGTTATTGATAAAAAACTCCAATATTTTAACCAACGAATCTAAGTCGGCACCCAAACAAATATTGACAGATCTTACAGATAAATCCTCAATATATGTCAATTTCTCCAAAGAAAGATCGTTGTCAACTAAAGACATAACAGTATTAATAGGGTGGTTAGAAACTGGAGTAGTATTTTTTAAATATATAAATTATTATTAAAACTTCTATATTCTATAAATTAATATCCATAAGATGGTAAAGCTAACCGACATCTTAATCGCGAACCGCCTACGAACTGAGCAAAAAGTTCTCACAAGGAAGCTCGAATGAGCGATGTGAGATATGTCTCACACAAACTACTGGCGTTGTTTTAGTATAACTGGACAGGGGCGTTGATTAAAGCAAAAGCAACGACAGTAGTGCAGCTTTTTGCGATGCGTAGGTGAGTGAAATTATGGCAAGCGTGTGGATTTTAAATTAGTGAGTGTAATGAACCATTTAAAATGCAGAGCAAGCTTGCGTGACGAACGACTTTTCGAGCTCAAACAATGTGACAAGTCAGCATTGCTGGTAAATGTTTAACGTGCTGAAAGCTTGTTGAACATTTACGAAACTTGGCGGAATGTTTGACGAGATTAGGAGTGAGACACACCTTATTTCCTGTATGATTTCTAATTGGTAGATAAATTAGTCCTTTTTCTTGTTCCTAAGTTTGTCCTTGAAATATTTAGTAGCAAGGGGTTGAGTTAGGCCTGTCGGGTGCCAAATATTAGTGATAACTGGGGCATTTATTATCTCACTTAGATCAAAAACTGAAGTAAAGGATTTAACTAACTCGGCCTTCTCTGCCGGATTTAATTTAAGATTTTCTATTTTCTCCTTTAATTCCTTTATTATTTTATCCTTTTCACGTATCGATTCTTTGTACTCTAATTGCTTTTCAGTCAATTCCATTTTTAAGTTTATAATAAAGGACCCCATTTCGTCAGCGCTACCTGAGAGGCGATTGAAAATTGAAAGGAACTCTGCAAATAGTGTGTTATCCTTAGCATAAGGATATCGAACCCGGTGATCAATTTCACTCCAACCTTCTTCGAATATAGTGCGTACTTGAATTTCTGCATGATATTTTTGTTTACCAGGCTTAGTCGAAATAATATAATGCAGAGAACGGTATCCAAAAGGATGTAATTGAATATTGAATTTATGTTGCGCGAACATATCAATATAAGCGGTTGAATCACCCTCTCTATGATATGCTATAGGTTGTTCAATAATGTCCCACTTTTTTAAAATGTATTCGTGAATTGGAATCCATTGCGATTTTAGTAAATGAATTGCTCTTATTCCTATTAGGTCAGTAATTTGATCTCTATAGTTCTCTATGGTGATGATTCTGTCTGGCTTCTCATCACGCTTCCTTATTATTTTTTCAATAAGGTGAGTTGGGTCTTTAGCTCTAAATCTGACAGAGTGAACGTTTTTTACACGCATTAACTCATTGGTAATAACTTGACCTATATCGGTTAACCCTGCGACTTCTTTTGAATATGATTCAAATATCTCTGTTAATTCATCCCACTTCAGCCCAATTTCGTTGAACCTATCTTGGCTAACATTTGCTCGTCTTAAAAGCATTTGTTGATTAAATTGTTCCATTTACTAATGTATGATATAATAATTATTTTGTTTTAAAAACTAAGCCTTACCAAAAATGATAAGCCTTGGAGTGTAGCAAGTGATAGCGAGTTTGCGATAGTTGAGTTAACATTGGGATTAACTTTAACTATAAGCCCCTCTTAGTATTGGTTCAATATTTTGAAAGTTTACTGTTTGGCTATAAGTCTCCTCAGAAGTCGATTTGTAACAAAAGAATGCGAAATCTGCTATCCGCGATAACAGGTTTCTACACATTGGGGGAGTGATATATATGTATTCTTTGTTTTGGTAGACTTTTGTGTTAACATGTCCTGTTAAATGTTTCGATAAAGAATGTTTTAGGTTAGAATCAACTAACATTCCGCTATGAGTAACGCAGTGTCTTATTTCTCCTAAGATTTGATACCATTTGCCGAAGTCAATATCATGAATATTTTGCGTCTCGAATGATCTAAACGTTTCACAATTTGCCCGGATAATGCCTATCAAGTGCTTATTGTTCTGCCTATCGCCCAAACCTTTTAAAGCTTTCCTGATGGCTTTGAAATCACTCGTATTACTTGTGTTGTCAACGAAGATATTTAATCCACCTTTAATGAATATCATATCGGCAACAATATCATATAGGAGGGTTTCTACCAACTCATAAGCTTGGGCAACGTGAAACAAGCACTCTCGGTTAAGTATCATATCAATTTCCTCGTCTAAATTGCTTCGACCCAAGAGATAACTTTCAGTAAGATATAAATTGGATGCGTCTTTACTTACAGTGATATTCCGAAACGTTAAACTTCCAACGATCAAATCATGACCAACTCTTTTGTCATTATCTATATGGTCTTTAAATTGTGTGCCAAATGTCTCTAAAACCATGTTGGCGCCGAGTATTTGCGTTAGAGCGTCGATTATTGTTTTAAAAGATTTATCTTGTTTGTTAAACTCCATTATCTACTGCTATTAACCACACTAAGGTAACTAATTCAGCAACGCCTCTATAAGATTAAGCAGAAAACAAGGAGCTATTATCGCTCCTTTGTTTTCTGCTTAGGTTTTATGATTACTTTTTGCCATTCTCCATCTCCCAATTCATATTACTAACGGATGCTGCATCATTCCCGAAGATGAAATATAGCTCGCAAACTAAAGAGGTATGCGTAACCAATAATAATTTACTCTGCCCGTTATCAAGCAAGTACTTTTGTGGTTCTGCGTGTTTTAACTTATAGTGCCGTGTTCCCTTATTATCTGTAATGTTAATCCCAGCACTATCAGGATAGGCAGTAACTTCAACATCTCGAATTGACAATATAAATTTATCCCATTGCTTCATTATCGGGATAAGCGTTTCATCGTTCGGGATTTCGCTTAATTTATCGTCGACTACTTTATAATAACGCCAAGGCTTACCGATCATTCCCTCATAATCATAACGGTGAATAGATTGGTTGATATGCGCTTGTTTAGCTCTTATCTGACTGTCTAAACTTGTGGTTGGCGTTCCATCTTCATTATAATTGGCGCCGTCAATCTTTACTGGTTTTATGGGTACTGAGGCTACCAGCTTAGCGGAATCAACTTTGGAGGTAGTACCGATAATAGGATTGGGGCTTGTTGATGGATTGCAAATTATAAAACCTATTGAACCGGCGATCAGTATCCCGCCGAAGATGGCGGCTACTATTTTGAAAACTTCATTTTTGGGATTCATTGATAAGGTGTTAATCACCACATCAGTCCAACTATGGTAGGGTTTAAACACAATAAGCGCAAGGACTGGCTAAGTTTGTGTCTTAGAGGCACCGCAAAGAGCCCGACAACAACAAACCAGTCAGCACCCTTACGCTTATCGCGTGGGTGCTTAACTAATCTGTTCTCGTTGTCTAATTAAATTTGCGGTTTTCTAAGACAAGAACATAAGCTAAACACTTATATCTTAATTATAATTATATGTAAATGATTGACTTACTTTTCTCTATAATATATCTCCTTTTAATTTTAATGATGACTAAGTTAGTAATTTATCCAGAAAGACTGAGGGCATTATTTCAACCCTCAATCTTCATTTTTTTATTAAAGTAAGCAAGATTTTGCATGTCAACGCGCTCATCGAATTTCTGTTTATAAATAGCTGATATGTTATTATCTATAGCGATTTCTAAACAGTCATTAATTCTAAACCCATTAATCTCGTGCTGTGTTACCTCAAATGCAATGCGTTGTAATGCAGTTGAATTGATGCTATGACCAGATAGTAAAGCTTGCTCGGAAACAGTTAAAAGAATAATGTACCTCATCCTTTTCACAATCAGCTTAAGGGAACAATAGGGCGTATAGAACTCTTTAATAATATTAGGGGTATTGATTTCGTTTTTATCAAATCGCGGAAACTTGTTCCAGGCCCGGTTAAAATCAATTTCTATCTTGTTTGATATGCGGGTGGCAATCATTTCGTAGGCTTCCTGTATATATTTATTTCTGGTGTTTGCTGCTGCTTGTTGCAGCGCACTTTCTTGTAAAGTGTATAAAGGTTCACAGTTCATAATCATGTTTAATTTAAGATGAAAGAAGATGATGCCTTACAATGTCAACAAAATGGAGCCCCAACAAAGGGAAGCTCCACTTTTGTTCATCATTCCAGAATGGCATCTTCTTCTAAAATGATAGCGTTGGTTTCATTGGCATTAGCCAACCTGTTTTTAAAATAGCGATAGTGGTCCACCATATCTGTATGTATAGAGATGGAATCCTCTAAATCATGATCGGTTACCTCATAACTGGTATTTCTGTAGGCAATGCGAAGCATTCTCCTGTAATTGTACCCGCCAACGATCTTTTGAATGTCGCTGTCTGTTTCCAATTCGAGATAGTAGCAATAATGCCGTATAGATAAGCGTAGCTCACAGAGGCAGCATGTAAACTCAAACAAAACATTATCATCGTAATTATTGGGCCTCTCGTAACTTGTAAGTAGATAAGTGCGGTGGTCTGCTTCATTCATTCGGGACAAGAGGTATCTGATATCCGTAACGATGCAGGTGTAAACTCTGGCAATCTCAATGTTTCGGTGCCTGGTGTCTACAAACGGCTTGATATTTACGACACCAAAAACAGATTGCAACGGTTCATTTGGATTTAATATATCATGTAGAATATTCATTAGATTACGTTTTAAAATAAAAAAGGGGCTTTCGCCCCTTAAATTATTAATGAATTGGTGATTAAACGGTAACCTTGCTTCCGCCTTTAAATCCCTTAAGAATTAGACCGTTAGCTTGCCTGAAATCGTCCATGTTAAAAGCTTCCATGCTTACAGCATCCTCTATAAAGACAGAGGTAGCAGCTTCGGCTGTGTTTCGGTAAACAATGCGGGTAAGTAAGCCATCAAAATAGTAGCCTATTTGTTGTTTAATAACCACATTGCGAGAGAACCTGATCAATAACTGACCGTCTACTTCTTCTAATTGAAGATGTATTAATGGCGAGAAGAAACCATGTCTACAGCTCATCCCTAAAGTGCTGTAATCTACCTCGATGAATGTTCTGTGGTAGTCAGTTGGATATTGAGGTAATGCTCCTTTTACCTCTTTTAAGATGCTTTCATAGGCTGCTTGTACAGTTAAATTTTTGCCTTTTAAAGCATCTTCTTTATTAGCCGGTGTTGTTGTTGTCTTTGACATTTCGTTTGTTTTAATGGTCTAAAAAGTGGGTTAATTGACGCGTATGTTGGGTTGGTAAAGTGGGTATTGCATGGTAGCCAATAGGATTTTTACCTTTTTGGATGTCATGAGGTGATGAGAAATCAGGATGTTACGCGGCGGTAACTTGTTCCGTATGTGATTTTTGGAAATTATTGTGCACCCTGTATAAAGGGATTAGCGTAAATATTTTGATTTCTAATCAACATGGTGTCCGGGTGCTATCGTGGGAGACCTATCGCGATCGGCGCTTACACGGGAGGGGTAGGCTAAAATAATTAACGGGGTAGGAAAATATAAAAATTTTAAAGGCCAAGCTACTAGCCTGGCCTTCGTCTACCATAAAGGAAAAAGGGGGGGTATAAAGTTACCTTTTTTCCTGTTTGTGGTTGTTATTAATTAATTTACGTTATCCCAAAATCTTATAATTAGATAACCTCTTATATCGTTGCCGTTTTCATCTTTACCCATATAGGAACGATTCTCGGGTATTTCACAAAACTTTCGTAGCAGCCTTACCCCTGGTGTTAAACCAGTCAGGTTTAATTGCCTAATCCCTATCGATAAACTATGTTCAATCTGTGCCGGAGTATATTTGTGGCCTGGAGTAAAGTTATCTTTGATATAAGTCATCAACCCGAAACTGTCTTTTTCCTTTTCGCTTTTCTCAATCTTAGCTTTGATCTTATATAAATCATAATTCAATTTTGCTGCGTCTTCCAGTCCAATTTTATTAATTGGAGCCATAACACTTGGAAAGTCCAGTTGGAGATTTGCGAGTTCTATCTGAATTTGAAAATCTGTGTATTTCCCTGAATGGAGGTCTTTTATCGTATCACTTACAATTCTTGTTAGGCTTTTAAGTGGCGCAGATTTCCGATTTTCAAGTCTTTGATTATCGGTATAAGCGTATTCTTCAGCAGGGGTGTATTTTAGGATAAATGCTTTGCTGTCTTTGTATGCCTCTAATAATCGCTTTTTAGACTGATATGCCCTTTTAACTTTTTCTTCATGAATCATGTTGTCGACCATGTAGTAATTTCTTGAGCCATCATGTTCATTAATAAAGCGCCTGTAATCGCATCGCTCCAACATTTGCCGAATAGTGTCTTTAGCCCCTCGTGTTGTAGCTGTTAAGTAAAACCTTTCAACTGCACTATAAATTAAATGGCATTCATCAATGTATTTATAAACCTCATTCCGGGTCATTGATTCCAGTTTGGGATTAGTGTTTGTTATATGAAATATCTCTTTCGTAAACTCAACCTTTTTATCTTTCCGAAACCTGCCAACAATCTGAATAGCTTCACTTCCGGGGTCGATCATAGTGTGCGGAGCAAACACCAGGTCGGTGAGCATGATGACAGTAGGGTTGCATTGATGTGAATGATAGTCAATATCCACTGCCGAATAGAACCGGCTGGTTAAGAAGTTATATTTCTTAAAATCCCTCAATTCAGTATGTACGTGAGTATAGCCATTTAACCTAAGCTTCTTACGGCTGTCTCGTGAACAATATATGGCGCAATCTTCTCTCAAGTTAAGTTTTGTAATAATATCGGCAATGTTTTCAGTGCTGTTGAAAAAGAAGAAATACTTCTCCCTTGGATGATCTTTAAGGAATTGTTGAAGTGTAAGTATGATGTTATTGCTATTAATAATTGTGATTGGCTCCCGATATTCGAACGTAGGCGTAAGTTTGAGAATTTTAAAGTTATGTTCTTTAAATCGTGGGTCGCTGGGGATAATGGGGGTAGCAGAGATAAACGCCTTATTTTTAAATTTGAAAAAATCAAACATTGGCAGGATAACGTTTGAACGGTAGCTAACATCCTGAATGGTTCGCTCACACTCATCCATTAAAAGAAAATAATCCTCGTAAATGGATTCCCCTATGGCATCTTTAATTCTGTAGAATGACTCGGGGGTAACGATGATTTTTTTGTATTTGATGTCTCGCGCAAGATATTCCTCAATTTCCTCTGAAGTCGTCTTTTCGTAGATTCCCAGCACGTCTTTGTGCTTTTTCATTTTACCAATGATCACTGGCACGTTAGGTTCAATGATAACACTTGGTCTGGGCCAACTTAGCTCCATCGTGGTGGCCCCGCATCCCGTCAATGTCTTAAAGAAAATAGTATCTGTCGGTAGTCCTGTTAATTTGAAGGGCAAGATTTGAGCAAGGAATTTACCTGCCTTTATAAATATGTTTTTGATCTTAGTTAATAGCATGATATGGATAATAGAGTGTCCCCAATGCTGAAAAGCATCGTTTAGACGATTGAAAGAAATGTTCATTAAAAAAGGGGAAAGCGAATGCCTTCCCCTGGCTGCGGTTACGCGACGTTTGAAGTCTTTTCAGCCTCTTCGTAGAGCCCGACTAACGAGAACGCTACACTAAATGCGCCGTCTTGATAGTCTTTGATGAAATCAAGGATGCGGTCGAATAGGAGTATTTTTACTCCGGGGGAACCATTACGCAACTGGAAATTGCACCAGATATACTCATTTCCGGCGCGATCTTTCCTTGGTACGGGTAGCGCGTCAAGACGCTTTTCACCTTGTAGATAGGTGAAGAATTGTTCGAGTTCCAGAGCTTCCCTGGTTTGTAAATTGTCCATGTGAAAAAGGAAATCTTCCTTGCTCACATATCCGTTAGTGTTGGTGTCAGTAAAGAACTGACTGGCGGTTAAATCAGCGATTTTAGTTTTTGCTGATTTGTTAAGCTTGTTGATTATACTCATTGTATACTTGTTTAATGCCTTGCATTGTTGCTTAGCATTACAAAGTTTATAATACATTAAATCTTACTCGATTTGATAAAAATATATTATGAGTATGTTTGATAATCAAGTAATTAACTAATCAAATGGTTCAAAGGAAATATCACTGAAAGAATAAGATTGATCACCGGAACTTTTCCCGTTTCCCTTTTTTTTCTTTTGGATATTGCCAACATTATAGGACATATTAGAAATATAATTAGCGCGGATTGCATTATTAAAATGATTTTCAATCAGTTCAGTTTTAATTAACCCTAAGAGGGAAAACAGAGAATAGATAATTAAGGCTTCAGGCGTTGGAATGCTTTTCTTATCTACTACAATATTTGCCTCTATATCCATGAAGCTTATGAATATATCAATTAGATATTTTCGGAAGGAATGTACCGCATTCCCAGAACTACTTGGAGGTATATGCAGGTGCCTTAAGATATCGTCGATAGTATGGTAATTTGGACTCTTATCTATTAAAATAGCACGTAAAATATCATTATTTTCAGTACGGGCATTGTCAAATAATTGGCTAATCGTGTACTGTAAAACGGATTTGATTATTGAAGTGTCTGTAAATTTCACTCCGAGTACTTTATGTTTATCTCGCTTGGCTTCTTTTGTTCGTTTCGTGTTACTTATATAATCAAACTTAAGTTCCGTTTCGTTTAGGTGACTCTCAAGTAAAAGACACAAATTTCTAATCTTAATTAGTTCCTCGCGAGCATGTAAAACAAGATTAAATTCTTCAGTTGTTTCAGATTTTAATAATAAATCTCTGGATGGGGCTGTTGTAATTAAAGATTCCGAGTAGAAGCGCCATTCATAAAGACAGTTCACATAAAGCAAGTATAAGAGATTATTGGCTTTTGGCTCTGTCAATCCAGCATCCGCAGCATATTTCCAATAATCAAAAGCGGGGTGCAAGCCATATTCATCATTTTTAATTGCAAGCACTTTTA
Organism: Bacilli bacterium; assembly: GCA_028287395.1. Taxonomy (GTDB): domain Bacteria; phylum Bacillota; class Bacilli; order Paenibacillales; family NBRC-103111; genus Paenibacillus_AC. The sequence continues at coordinate 1,658 of JAQBPR010000263.1, read as the reverse complement.
AAGTATCGGTAAAGTTATTTGTAGGAATATCCTGTTGGGTCAACCGATCAACTTTAAGTTTTGTAACCATGTGATATTTGGCAACGACGTTTAAATCGACAGTTATGGGTAAATCGGCAGTATATTGGATCATAAATTACAATCCTACCCATTATCAGATAGGATTGTAAAAGTATTTATTTTAACACATTAATTACTCGCTCGTTTACTTCATCTATAACAGATTGTTCAAAGTTGTCCAGGTAGATGTTTGTTATTTTGTTACCGTATTCATGGCCTAAAGATTCAGCTATTAACTCATTTGAGTAGCCCAATCGTTTGGCGCATGTTGCCCATGTATGCCGAATAACGTATGTAGTAATGTTTGTTTCAACCCTACATTTTGAGGCGGTCTTGTTTAAATATTTATTCATCGTTTTGATCCGGTCCATAATGAGTTTGCGTGCTTTTTCAGTGCCTTCAATCGTGTCGTGTGGCATTATAGGCAATAAAAACCGTTTATTGCTACACTTATAAAACCCCCAATATTTGGGAGGCCAATGGTAACAGTTTGATATTGATTTCTTGACCGGTCTTTTTTCTTTTATAAATCAAACGACCTTTAATGATATTGGATGGTTCAAGATATGCTAAGTCTGAAAATGAAATTCCCCGAAGTGTGAAACTCAATATAAAGTAATTTCGGTAATGCCATATAGGAGTATTCACTTCCAACTCGACATCTGATATCTTTTTTAAGTCCGATGGTGTAATGGCTCGTTTTGTAGTACGTTCGGTTTTTACAGGAACATCAATAAAAGCATAGTGAGACCGGTCTACGAGTTTAGCTTTTATTGCCTTGTTGTATATAGCTCTGCAACTTCTAAAATATGTACTAATTGCATTCGGTTTCAGTCCATCTTTGACTAATTGTTTTCTAAATGATTCAAGGAATAAGTAATCAATATCTATAAACTTGAGTTTTGGGTTATTGGCAAAACCCATTAATCGCTTTGTTGCAACCTGGTATGCCATTGCTGTACCAGCTTTATTCGCCTCGAATGTGCTATTGATTAAAGTCTGGGCAAACTCATTAAAGTAAACAACTTTAGTAATCTTAGTGGTTTTTACGTTATTGTTTAATCGTTCTTTTAACTGTTCAAAGGAGAAATTATTTTCACTTTCAAGCAGTAGAGACGCCTTTTGGATTTTTAAACTGAACTCCAACACATTCGCGTTTAACATGGCACAATTTGGATGGTCGGTTTTGATTTGGTGGAGCTTGTCGTCCCAAAACTCTTTTTGGATGCGTACTCCTGTGGTAAATGTTGTAACTTTTCTGTTGAAGGTTACTCTAACCACGATTGGATAATAATTGTCTGATTTGACCTTTCTGTCATCGAGAACTGTTTTGAAGTAAACCATAAATTTGAGTTTATGGCTGCTCTTTGCACAAACAATGCACAAACAAAAACAGTAAAAAAGAGGCAAATTGCTTTAACTGTAAACTCAGCTAAAATAAAAAAACCTCTCAGATTATCTCTAAAAGGCTTTTAACCGGTGGTCGCATCAGGGCTCGAACCTGAAACCTACTACTTAGAAGGCAGTTGCTCTATCCAGTTGAGCTATGCAACCCTGCAAATGTATTTTGCGGTGCAAATATGCACAAAATGCACAAA
>JAQBPR010000258.1 GCA_028287395.1 Bacilli bacterium | reverse complement strand
TTTTATTTCCGGATTCCTGCGCACCGCTTATCTCCGTTTTCAAGCGCTCGACCTCCAATGAGCGGTCACGGCTTCTTTTCTCTGTATCCTTAAGCTTCTTGGCCAACTCCTGCTGTGCTGTATTACTTTCCTGTAATTGTTCCTCAAGCAGCTGCTTATCCTTGATCGCCTGCAACAGATCACGAGAAGACATACTTTCGATATCATTCACAGCGATAAAATCTTCTCGTTCATCCGCTGGAACACCCAGGAGAGCGATCGCTTTCGTGTAGCTTAAATTCTGTAGTTTGTCTGAACTGTCTCCATACTCCCTATAAAGTTGCATCAGATTATTTGCTGTGGATTGTGAATAATCCACTGAGTTTTTCAACCAATCACCCCACTCACCATGCGCAACAAGCGATTTGGCTTCAACCAAAAGGCGGCCGATCTCAACACTGCTGTATAGGATCACTTGCCGAGCCTGACCTTTAATGCCGTATATCTGAGTTGCGATGGTGTGCGGTGTCCGTTCTACGCTAATTTCGTTCATATAGCAGCCTCCTGATTCATATTCACTAATACTCTAGTCCGTTTTTTGGTAAGTAGCTTCTTGGATGTAAAAAGATCAATAAATGCTTTAACATCTTGGGTAGGAGAGCAATTTTTCAAGCCTCGGCATTGAGCGATTGATCCATCACGGATCTCCATTGTGAAGAATGGTTTATCAGGCTCGTCCACTTTACGAATAACAAACAAGTCCGTTTTCCCTTTTGCGTAACTTTCAGCGTAATTCCCGACACAATGCTGCAGCGCCTTACCTTCGGCAATCAGCTCCTTAGAATCAATAGCAGCTCTGATCATGAGACCGTTAGCTTCAAATTTCATTTTTTCAAGAGACTTAACTCTTGCAGCCATCCTGGCCTGCAGAGCGATATCCTCTTTAACCTTGACCTGTTTTATCGTGTTCTGATGCGCAGCGTGAAGGTTGGATGGAAACATAACCACTTCATTTGTAAGGTCAAATCCTAAAGTTACGCAATCAGCAATGTAGTCATTCCAAGTGCTAATAGCTTGTCTTTTGTTATGCCGGTCCATTTCTTTCTTAGTGCATTGCTTATTAATATAATGAGTAATTTTTTTGAGAGTTGTACATTTGAGTGCTTTTTGTAGATCACCAAAACCGTAATCTCCGATAGAATTGTTAATGGCTGAAAGTTCTTCTATTGTTAAATTGGAACCGTCTTTCTTTGAAATGTGAAACAATCGAAGTAGCAAAGGATCAACGTCTATTCCAGGCGCCCTGAGAGCGTTTATCTCTTTCTTGTTTAGTCTTAGTATTTTATCAGGCGTTTTCCCTTTCCAATTAATAGCGCCATATGTCTTGTGGCCATTCAATTTGGCGTCAACTAAACCTCCCATACCAAGCTTTGTAAGGTATTCGATACAAGGATAAAGGGAATAAAGAGAAAAGAAATTTACCATGTCGCCATCTTCATAGCTCTCCCAGGTACTGTACTGGAAAGGTGTTCCCTGAACTGCTTCTTTAATGCTTTCAAAAGAGCAAAAATGTTTAATATTGGCCATGTGTCCATTTTTAGTCACTGATCGAACGTTTTTACTAGGTTCCATATCCCCAATATAAATTGCTCCTGTATAGCTAGAGAAATATAAGTAAGGGACATGATGCATAATACTTTGTCCAGGTTCAAATAGATAAAGAGCTTTTTCAGTAAAAATCGTTTCTGTCTTGTGATAATCATCTCGATAGTCTCTTATGCCATAAACGCCTCTCGCTGTTATTCCCTTTGGATTAATAGTGGATCTGTTATACCAAATAAAATAAACTTCATCTACCATTGATTTTCGACCCATTCCGCTGGATCGCACAGCACATAAGGACTTGCATCCAGGACATGTTGTTTCGTATCCATGTTTCAATCCAATCGTTTCGTATTCCGCCCGGCAATGCGTGCAATAACCGTATTGTTGTTTACCAACGCGACGAGTGAATATATACCGACTCCATAAAAAAGCAACATCCGTAGCATAATCGCAAAAAGCTTTACTCTGTTTTTCCGGGAAATGTGCGCGAATTGCCAGTGTAGATATATGTGACATATTAAGGCCTCCTATAAATAGTCATCGAGTTTAACATCAAAATCCCAAGCGTTGGGATTATCGTTAGAAGCAGCTGGAATAATGGCAGCTGCCGCACTAACTGCAGTCGGAGCATCAGATACCATGGCCGCCCCTTTAATCCCGAAATACTTCAGAACAAAATCGAAACCCTCTTGCGGAGACAGGAAAGCACAGTTCCCGACTTTCTTCTTTTCTGCAACCTTCCGCATTTCATCAAAACTCTTAGCAATCGTTTTATCTGCAGTCATGATCTTCTCAGCATCCGCAGGGAATGCTGTTACTTGTGTCAAAAGGAAACCGCCGACCGCTTGAATATAAGAATTGGCTTTGTTGCCGTCCATTTCAGCCTGTATTTTTCCAATCGCTTTTGTAATCATTCAGATGCCTCCCTATCCAAAATCTCAACCCAACGAACAGCCACAGCTGCTACCTCGATCAGTTCCTTCCGCAGCTCCGATTGATTGCCTTCAAGCTTTGCCTTGGCCACCTCGCCGACTTCCTCCACGAGGATCTCCATACGATGAGCAAACTGAGATAGTGGGTGCAAAATATCTTGCCGTTGACGTTCAACTGTTATTAGTTCGAATATCGCTGATCGCGGATCCGGCCCTGCCAGCTCACGAACATAGTTCAGAATTGCCGTCAGCTTAGGGTCAACAACCGGATTCTGAACGGGTGCTGTTTCTAAATTTTTAGGTTCCTGACCTTCGTCAATAGCATTTGCTCCACTTTTACCCGGCTTTATAATAATTCCTGTTGACGGCGGAGTAGTTTGTTTCGGCGAGTCTGTATTAACGCTAGTAGTCTCCCATTTTTTCAGCATCGGATAAAGGCTATTGGGCTTCATATTCCAATCGCGCTCAATTTGCGCATTACCTTTGCCTGCTGCTTTCTCACTTAAATACAATTCCTTAGTTAACGCTGTTTTCATTTCAACTACCTCCTTGGCTGATTTATTAAAATAGTTGTGATACGGTACTACCTTTGCGCCCGTTGAATCCGTGGTTTGTTTCCCTAGTTTGCTAAGACGCTCTACCTCTTCTGGTGTCATCTTACGAATAACGACTTCGCTATTCACCTTTTCGATAGGTGGCAAGATCGGCTTGAAACTTGATTCGATTTTCACTTTTTCTTTTATAGGCTCTTCAGG
>JAQBPR010000223.1 GCA_028287395.1 Bacilli bacterium | reverse complement strand
GTCGCCGTCGGAGTCGCCGTAGGCGTAGGAGTAGGCGTTGAGCCTGCCGACGTTACAACGATTTGGTCAAGGTTGACGTTACCGGAATCCGTCGTGTCGTATTTGTACGCGATCGTGTTCGATCCCGCATTCAATGTCAGCGTTTCCGTTTTGGTCGACCAGGTATCCCAGTTCGCCAGGTTCGGCAGCGACGTTTGACGAATCTTCGTGCCGTTGACATACACGCTCAGCGTCTTGACGCTGCCGGATGCGTTGGCGTATCTCAGCGCAACGTTGTAGTTGCCTGCGGATGCCGCGGTTACCGTGAATAGCGTTTGCGGACCTGCCGTCAGGTAGCCGTCAACGAAGCCCGTACCCGTATAGCCCGTATGGTCGGTGTTCGTCTTAGCGCCGCCCGAGAGAGCAGCCGCTTCGGCTTCGTACGTGCCGTTGGTCGAAATTTGCGTGCCGTATACTTCAAACTCGGAAATCTGGCCACCAGTTGCGCCGGAGTTCGCGGTGATGTTTACTTTGACATAACGAACGCTGGCATCGGTAAAATTGATCGTCACCGTGTTGGCGCTCGGGGTGAATGTGTAGGTCGTCGAAGCGGCTAGGTCGGTGTAGGTGGAGTCGTTCGTGCTGCCCTGTATGGACAGGGTTTGCGTTCTGGAGCCCCAAGCGGAAGGCAGCTTCAGGACAACTTGGTTGACGGAGCTTGTTGCGCCCAGATCAACGCGAATCCAGCTCGGGTAAGCGCCGCCTTCCCAGTACGTGCCTTGGTTGCCGTCGTTGGCGTTGGTCGCCACATAGGTTTGCGTGTAGTTCCCTGCCGTAATCGGCTTGCCGAGCGCGAGGTTTGTCGCGGCGGAGCTAAAAGACGGGAAAAACGTCATTTGTGCGGCAAACAGTACGAATGCAAGCACACTGATAACAATTGGATTCTTTTTTAACAACAAACGTTTTACAGTCATAATTAACCTCCTGGATTTTTTTGGGTGAAGCTGCAAATAGTATGCGCTTTCATTTCTTACACTTCTTTCTATCATCACCTGCCTTATCCAAATGTGGAGTGCTAGTATAATGGTACAATACACATTGTACAACAAAGCACAGAATACGGACGATGAAAAATCTAATGCTCATTGTGTGAAATATTATGCTTTCATAAACTTTCCTAATAAAATTACTCATATGAATCACAAAACTTGCATGTCAATAAGCCATAACCAATAAATAATCCGTAACTAAAAATAATAACTCAACTTTCGCAGCTTGAAAACTTGTTCAAACCCTTGATGTAACTAGGCTAAATGATTGAAAAGTTGTTGAATTGATTATTATCACTGTCTAACGACATGAAGCTGTAAACAAGAAAGTACCCATTATATCGATTGCATTCTCAAGTGAGAAGGTATATAATTCATCTTGAGTTTACAGGTTTAAAATTTTAAACATATGAGAGGAGATAATCTTCATGGATCTTCATAGCTGTGACAACAAAATGATACTGGAAAAATTCACGCAGAGCACTTCGGTATTGCAGGCGTTGGGTGACTTTAACCGTCAAGAAATCATTTCTCATCTTATTGAGATGACAAGCTTGAATGTAACACAGATTACCGAACGAATGAAGATCTCCCGCCCTGCTATATCCCATCATTTGAAAATTTTACGACAGGCGAATCTTGTTGATTGCGTTCGCAATGGCAAAGAGCGATTTTACAGCTTAAGTCCTAAAATAAACGAGTCCTTGAAAATTCTTAAAGACTTAATAGAAGCAGTAGAGGCACAACAATAATTTATTAACAATCATGTTTATATGTTTAAACATGTAAAATTATATTTTGAAGGAGTGATGCCAGATGTTACGCAACAAACGTATCGTATTTGCCGAATATGGCGGCCCCGAAGTCCTTAGCATGCTTGAAGAAGACATTCCACTGCCGAAATCAAATGAGGTATTGATCCAGGTTCTCGTGACCGGAGTCGCGCATGGCGATATCATGATTAGAAAGGGTATACTGACTCCCCCTTTTCAGAAGCTTCCGGTGACGCCTGGATTTGAAATAGTTGGAGTTGTAAAAGAGGTTGGGGCTGGCGTTACTTTGGTCCGCCCAGATCAATTTGTTGCCGCATTGACCGTCATCGGAGGTTATTCGGAGTATATTTGCATCAAGCAGGAAGAGCTGATTCCGCTACCAGAAGGCATATTGCCAGAAGAGGCAGCTTGCCTCGTGCTGAATTATGTGACCGCCTATCAGATGCTTCACCGGTATGCCAAAGTGAGAAAGGGTGAAAAAATACTGGTTCACGGAGCTGCGGGAGGTGTCGGAACTGCTTTGCTGCAATTGGGTAAACTCTTTGGTCTGGAGATGTTCGGCACTGCTTCGCAATCCAAGCATTCTCTCATTTCGGGCTTGGATGCCATGCCTATCGACTACCGAAATGCAGATTTTGTAAAGGAAGTCCGAGGATGGTTTCCCAACGGTATCGATGCGGTATTCGACCCAATAGGCGGCGCTCATTATAAAAGATCCTACCAAGTACTGGGCAAAGGCGGACGACTTGTTGGGTACGGGTTTCAAAATGCGGAATCCAAACCATACGTTCTTTCCAGTATCATTCGGCTGATGTCGTATAAATTAGTGCTGGACGGCAAGCGCAGCCTATTTTACAGCATTGCCGTCACTCGAAAATCTAAAGCCGGTTGGCTTAAGGAAGATTTGACAATGCTGTTCCAACTGCTCGCTAAAGGAACTATTAAGCCTGTTATCCAGCAGAGCTTCCCTCTGTCCGACGCAAGGGCCGCTCACGAGCTGTTCGAAAAAGGCAGTGGCGCAGGGAAAATTTTGTTGACGATGCAGTAAATGAAATGAACAAATGGCCTTGGATTAATTTGCGTCCTCACTATTCCGTTAAATGCAACTAATCATCCACTTTGTACCACAATCAAAAATAGGACTACTTTCTTGGCATAGTTCGACAATTGGATAATATTTCGGTAAAATCCAACGTATTTTCCAAGGAAAGCTTTCTCCTTAATTAACATTCATTCTACATTCTGAACAATACGGGGGTATTTAACTAATTTCTAGTATAGTTAATAACTCAACTTTCGGAGCTTGAAATCTCTTTGAAACCTTTGAGATAACTAGCCTTAATGACTAAAAAGTTGTTGTATTGACAGGAAAACACCCTTCAAATTTGGTAAAATGGAAGTGACGAGCTTACCATCCCAAACTGAAAGGTGTGTAATTACATGTTACAACACAACTCACAATCTGAAAAGCTAGAAGCCCGATTTTCAACTCTTTTTTCTGTTTTACAAATTGGCTCATTGCTTCGTAAAGTAGGTATCCGTAAGTCATTTGGAATGTCCAGTTTAGCCATTTTCGAGATCCTGTTTACGCTTATCTTTCAAGGGAGAAACTGGTATCGATTATTTGATAGCAAACGGCGCACGGACCTACCAGGCAAAGATGTGATTTACCGTTTCCTGAATCATTCTCGTTTTGCATGGCGATCATTTTTGCATGCACTGAGCTTTAAAGTTGTACAACATTTTGAATCCCTTACTTCGTCTTCACGTATCCGTACTTTTATTATTGATGATTCCGTTTTACGCCGGGATCGTAGCAAGAAAGCGGAGCTTTTTGCTCGTGTACATGATCATACTACAGGGCGTTTTGTTCGTGGTTACACCATGCTTACCCTTGGCTGGTCGGATGGGTATAGTTTTGCTCCTCTTGATTTCATGATGCTGAGTTCAGCAAAAATAGCCAATCGTTTTTGTGAAATGAAAGAGAAGTTAGACAAGCGAACGCACGGTTACAAACGTAGACTAGAGGCTTTTTCACAAAAGCCAACCGGCGTTGTAAATCTAATTGAAGGTGCCTTGAAGTCTGGATTTACAGCTGACTTTGTCTTAATGGACAGTTGGTTTACACAAGCTCCCTTACTTCGAGAGCTGATTGCAAAAGGATTGCATGTCATTGGTATGGTAAAGGACATGAAGCAACGCTATTTGTTTGAAGGTAAGCGGATGTCGCTTAAAGAGCTTTACAACTCGTTGTCTACTTCATCTAAAGCAGATATTCTAGGCTCGGTAATTGCTACAACCGCTTGCTGTTTACCGATCAAATTAGTATTCGTTCGAAACCGCAACAAGCGACGTGAATGGCTGGCCGTATTGAGCACGGATATAACTTTAGAAGAAAATGAGATTATTCGCATTTATGGCATGCGTTGGAGTATTGAAACGTTCTTTAAATTCACTAAATCCCATTTAAAACTTGGAACAGAGTTTCAAGGGCGTTCGTTTGATATGCTTATTAGTCATACCACGATTGTGTTTTCACGCTATTTGATTCTAGAATGGGAGCGACGTCAACAAAATGATGAGCGTTCGTTGGGTGGTTTGTTTTTTCTATTCTCTGATGAAATTAGAGATCTGGACCTAAAGACGGCTTTAGATCAATTGATTACCTTTTTCCTTGAATTAGTTTATCCTGATGTAAAAGAAAAACAATCCTCTGTTTTAAGTCAAGTGCAGCAATGGATTTCGGGTTTACCCAACTACATCAAGGCTTTATTCACAAAACTAAGCTGCGAAAGTTGAGATAATAAAAACCACCGATCGTTTGACGGGCAAACGGAGGTGCATGATACGGCTATCAGATAAAACCGATCGACGTCGTTCCTTCTCCGGACTGGTTCGGAGAATCCGTTTGTCAATGACTTTAAAATTACTAACGAAGTAAATTAATTATCATACCTAAATGAACAGATTATGGGAATTACAAATAATTCAATTGGGATAAAGAGTTTCAAGCATTTAGTGACTTGGATTCCCCAAATTAGTAAGATTGGATATGAGAAATAATGAAATAACAAAATAGTTAATATAACACCGCTGAATTCACTTGAATTTTTAGAATATTTTTATTTAAATAATAATCCCATCCAAAATATTAATAAATTATCTTTAAAAAACCTCCGTCGTCTTAGTATAGAAAATATACAATCAGATGACCTCAATGGATTACAATCCATTTTTCCAAACTTAGTAAGATTAGAGATTCTTGAAAAGCAATTATTTGGTAATAATCTAGAATCGGATTATTAGCAAAAAATAATAAACACCATAACTTAATTTAATATAGCTTTAAACAAGTTCAACCAAGATATGCTTAGGAATGCGGTTAAGCGAGATATTTTATAATTAATGATATTAATTAAAATTTTTATTAAATTAAGAGTGAACAACGATTATAAGCTATTCAAACAATAAAAAAGTACAATTCAAAATCTATCTCTATCAAAATACAAACAATCTGGAACTTAGGCATATGTAGTGAATGGTAAAACAAAATGTCTTAATAATTTGAATGATGGTTGGGCCGATTATATTTATCAAAATAAAATAGAAGGGCTTACCCTGTTGTGTAATTCCATCGTACCGAGACGCTCGTTTTTTGCAAAGCTCAAATTAATCGCTCTAAAATTCTAACGGAGAACGAGAGCTAAATAATTCAATGCTTTAAGGTTACCGACAGGAGGATGATTAAAAGATATTTATCTGGGAAAATAGAGTTTTTTGATGCTCTAGATAAAATATACGGGCATTGCTTGCGTGAAAAGCTCAATATGTCTGACAAAACTATTGTCCAAATCGGTTCCTTCCGATTTAGCGCTAAAGCTTGCTAATGATTTACAAATTACAACCGTAGGCTTTATACGTGGCGAGCAGATGAATATCTATACTCATCCACAACGGATTTATATGTTTTAGTTAAAGGGGAGTACCAGCTAGTTGGTACTCCCCCGATTTCGTCTAATTTCTAGGCAGCTTTTTATTTCAATCGGGAGAACGATCCAATACTTAATTCTGCCAGTTTAGTGTGTACGTTGCCGTACCACCCGAAATGTAGGGAACGGTCCAATTGTGATTGCTTCCATTTTCCCAAATAATGTTTCCAGAACCATCTTTCTTAATTGCTTTAAAATTGTAACCGTGATTTGCCCCCAAATTAAAAGTAGCCTTCCATACGCCATTCCCGATGTACGTCGCAGGCACCGCATAGTTTGTGTTCCATGCGCCGAATTCCATACGATCTCCGACTAAATAAACATTTTGACCAGAAGAGGTATTGGCGCCGTTAATCGTGATTGTTACTTGCTGTGGCTGCAAAGCAAGGGTTTGGGTAAACGGACTCAGTTCACTGGTCGCAGTCCCGTTCGCATTGACTACATTCTCGAGACGCAGTAGGGCAAATCCGTTAAAGCCATAGTTGAATGTATTAAACGCTGCACTATTGTAAAGCGTCTGATTACCACTGATAGACAAGGCATTCTCGGCATCATGCGGAACGCCTTTTTGGTTGCAAAGATTCGCCACATTCTGCACCAATTCTTGCGGCTGGCTGTAATAAGGATTCACATTGTTATCCTGCAACTCGAGCGCCGTAAACGCCAAATCAGCGTTGCTGGTCTTGAATTGATCGATCATTGTGGAATAGTTGTATAAACCCGCCGTATCTTCCGCTTCATGTGCAACGCTTGGGTTGTCATACTGCCAATGGATGCCGGGCATTTTGCCGCCCAAATGCACACCAAACGTATTGAGATCAGCGTGGGCTTTCGTCATGATGCTGTTCATATGCGTGGTCAGAATGGCTTGATACCAAGTCAAAAAGTCTTTACCGTAGGTACCGTTATAACCGCCAGTGTTAAAAAAGCTGTCTCCGTTAGAAGGAGGCATCACTTGATTAAATCCGCTTAAGCTTGTTCCCCATGCGCTATTTACCGCACCAATAGTCCCGTACTTCGCTTGCATCGCATTTTGAAAACTTGTGATTGCAGGGCCGGAATAAGATTGCAATTTGCCACGGCCAGGATAGCTCCAACCGTCGTTGGCATTGTAGCTAGGATAACGAAGTTCGCCTGCAGGACCCATGCCAATGTAAATTTTGAAAAACGACCCATTAAAAGAGGACATGTTACTGGCGAAAGATTTAAACGCCTCATCGTAAAGCGTATAGCTGGTAGAGAAGAAGGGTGCGACGTATTCGTTGTCGTAATATCCGGATTCGGATTTGTACTGCATTTGGTCCTGGGTACCGAGGGACCAAACCCAGCTTGGAACCGGGAAGTTACAATTGTCCCCGACGTTTCCGCCGCATTGATGAAACGAGAAGATCGGAGCAATCAGCAGACCGGCATTTTTGATATGAGAGAAGACATTTGTATAATAGCTCCAATTAAATTGGTTTCGTGTAGTGGGTTCAAAATGATTCCACCACATATCCACCTCCACTACTTTCACTCCATTGTTTTTCAATGTCGTCAACTGACTGTCAAATGCATTAAAGTCAGTAATGTCTGGCAAGTTCAACATGACTGAAACCTTGTAGTTGCTATCGACCGCCGCTTCCGTCCTTAATGTGTAAGCTAACATCATAGAGAAAGCTAATGCGAGAGCTAGAAACAGTTTAACCATTGATGAAAATCGAAGATTCAAACCCATAAATTTTCCTCCTATAATTTGGTTGCCGGCAAGTTCATAATACAATCTATGAAACCGTTTTCAAACCAATACAATTGACTAGTTTGGTGGAAATTATTGTACTCCATACGCATAACAGTAGGCATTTACTTGGACTCGGAATTAGATTTGTTTAAAATGAAGTAAATCAGAAGTGTTTTTAATAGCAATTGCAGTTAAGTTATTCTACAATGGTTAAAACGAATGAAAAAATGGTCTGTTTATTCAGATGTCCGCTAATGTAATCATGGGGTGTAATACTGGATTAATTGAAACTAAATATAGAAAAAGAGCTGGTGAACTATTTGAGCACTAAAGAGAAAGTAAAGCCGCAGGATAATAAATTAATCACGGGACCGATTACTAAGACTTTATTTTTCTTTGCTATGCCAATATTGCTCGGGAATGTCCTACAATCCTTAAATGGATCGGTTAATTCGATTTGGGTAGGTAAATTTCTTGGTGAAAATGCGTTGGCTGCAACATCGAATGCGAATATTATCATGTTTTTTCTGTTGAGTACTATTTTTGGGATAGGCATGGCGGCAACCATTCTGATCGGTCAGAACATCGGGGCTAAAAACATACTGAAGGCAAAACGGGTTGTCGGAACTAGTGCCTTATTCTTCGTGATTCTTTCCATCATTCTTACTGCAATGGGAACCGTATTTACGCCGCATATTCTAACATGGATGCACACACCTTCGGCCGTTTTACCATTTGCTTTAGACTATACACGTATTATGTTTCTAGGTATTCCGTTTATGTTCGGTCTTAATTACCTGATGACGGTTCTCCGAGGTTCTGGAAATTCAAAAACGCCATTTTATTTCTTACTGCTCGCGGTTTTCCTGGACATTGTACTCAACCCATTATTCATCTTTGGTGTGGGTCCATTTCCTAAAATGGGGATCGCAGGTTCAGCGCTGTCTACAGTAATTGCACAGTTTGTAAGCTTGATTCTTCTAATTTTATTCTTGTACAAGCAAAAGTATTTTCTGCGAATTACAAGTGAAGAGATTGCCTTGCTTCGTTTAGACAGGGAAATTTTAAGCGCCTTAATCAAAAAGGGACTTCCAATGGGACTGCAAATGGTCGTGGTTTCTTCAAGCGGGCTTGCTTTGTTTAATCTCGTTAATCGTTTTGGAGCGGACACCGCCGCGGCATATGGGGCTGCAACCCAGCTATCCAGCTATATTCAGATGCCCGCCCTAGCACTAGGTGCCGCAGTAACTTCTATTACTGCACAGAATGTCGGAGCCGGAAGATGGGATCGTGTAAATCGGATAACGCTAATCGGAGTGATTTACAACTTTCTCATGTCAGGATTTGTAGCAGCTATGATCTATCTGTTTAACCGCGAAGCGTTATCTCTATTTCTTCCAACTGGCGGTAAAGCGATACAGATCGGATTGTCCATTAATGAAATTACCATTTGGTCATTCGTATTGTTTGGTGTCTATCAAGTTGTTTCTGGGGTGATTCGCGCTACGGGTTCTGTAATAGTACCTTTATCGATTACCTTTACCACGCTTTGGGTCATTCGCATCCCACTAGCATATTATCTTGCAAACCAGTTTGGACAAGATGCCTTCTGGTGGAGCATTCCAGCAAGCTTCTCTCTAGCTGTGGTCATAACGACCTTCTATTATTTCTTGGGTAACTGGAAAAAGGTAAAGATGATTTAACAACTACTTTTGGTGGTGAATGGCTTCGGTAA
>JAQBPR010000209.1 GCA_028287395.1 Bacilli bacterium | reverse complement strand
CTGTTCGCCCATTAAAGCGGTACGCGAGCTGGGTTCAGAACGTCGTGAGACAGTTCGGTCCCTATCTGTCGTGGGCGCAGGAAATTTGAGAGGAGCTGTCCTTAGTACGAGAGGACCGGGATGGACGTACCGCTGGTGTACCAGTTGTTCCGCCAGGAGCATCGCTGGGTAGCCAAGTACGGACGGGATAAGCGCTGAAAGCATCTAAGCGTGAAGCCCCCCTCAAGATGAGATTTCCCAGTATGTAAGACCCCTTGTAGACGACGAGGTAGATAGGTTCGAGGTGGAAGCACGGCAACGTGTGGAGCTGACGGATACTAATCGGTCGAGGGCTTACCCCTAAATACCCCCAAAAGTGAAGTGAACCTACGAAGGTAATTCCGATTACTTTTCGGGGACCCCACAACACCCAAGGGATTTGTTACACCTGGATGTTTCACCTTCTTTGCTTCGTTTCTAGTTTTCAGGGTATAATCCTTGAATAATGCTTCTTCACAATCGGATTTATTCGTAAATATTTTACTGTTCCCTGATAGCTCAGTTGGTAGAGCACTCGACTGTTAATCGAGTTGTCGCAGGTTCGAGTCCTGCTCGGGGAGCCAGCTTCCATAGCTCAGTCGGTAGAGTGCATCCATGGTAAGGATGAGGTCACCGGTTCGATTCCGGTTGGAAGCTCCATTAGTACGGCCCGTTGGTCAAGTGGTTAAGACACCTCCCTTTCACGGAGGTAACAGGGGTTCGAGTCCCCTACGGGTCACCATACAAGATACATAATATGGACAAGGGCGCTTAGCTCAGCTGGGAGAGCATCTGCCTTACAAGCAGAGGGTCGGCGGTTCGATCCCGTCAGCGCCCACCATATGTATTATTATCTGTGGCAATGCAGATAATAAAAAGCACTAAACATGCCGTTGTAGCTCAACTGGTAGAGCAACTGACTTGTAATCAGTAGGTTGGGGGTTCAAGTCCTCTCGACGGCACCACGCATTATTGGGGATTAGCCAAGCGGTAAGGCAATGGACTTTGACTCCGTCATGCCCAGGTTCGAATCCTGGATCCCCAGCCATTGTGAGACATTAGCTCAGCTGGTAGAGCACCTGACTTTTAATCAGGGTGTCGAAGGTTCGAATCCTTCATGTCTCATCTTTCATAACACATGGATGCTGCTACCATCAGTATCAAACACAAAAAGAGGTCTCGTTAAGAGGCTTCTTTTTTCTATTTCTAAAAAAAGATATAAACAGCCTAAGTAACCTGGGATGAGGTTAATTCCCTACGAAGGGATTTTTGTTTGATGTAGTCAGCTGTTCTTGCGGCCAAAGCCATGACTGTATTCGTTGGATTTCCGGCTCCGGAGGTTACGAATATGCTGGCATCACAAATAAATAAGTTGGGTATATCGTGAGAGCGTCCATAGGAATTAACTACGGATGATTCAGGATCATTCCCCATCCGGCAGCCTCCCATTAGATGAGCGGTATCCGGAACTACAAATTTTACTTGACCACCTGCAGCTTTTATTATAGAACTCATTGTCGCAATGGCGTGACGATTCAGCTTTTGATCGTTATCCCCGTAGCTAAAGCTAACCTTGGCGCGTCGCAATCCATATTCATCTTTTTCATCACTAAGCGAAATACAATTAGCTGCATTAGAAAGCACTTCGCCAACCATCGTGACACGTCCATAGTAATTATAATCCAACGCAGCTTCTCGGAGCTTTTTGCCCCATAAAGGGCCTTGCTCGGCTTGTGATATTCCTTGGGTAAAGGCAACAGGTCTAGCTCCATGGGCATGAAGCGTGTAGCCGCGAACAAAGTCACGGCGTACATCGGTATGGTAGAAATCTTGAGTTGTCGCTAACACGGGTGTTCCCTTATAGAGGCGAATTTCCTCGTCAAAAAGACCATAGACATCGTAACTGCTATGAGGCATAATCGCCTTGCCAACCCAGCCGCTGTAATTTGCCAGCCCTTGCGTAAACTGGTTGTTGGCTGAATTTAACAATAAACGCGGGGTTTCGACAACAAAAGCGGACAAAATAACAATTCTCGCGAGCTGTTCATAGGTTTCTCCATGATGTACAAAGGTAACGCCTGTAGCTAATCCCGCTGAGTTCATATTAATTTGTGTAACCATACAGTCTGCAAGAACTTCAGCACCGGCTTTTATCGCTTTCGGGACATGGACAATCAGCGTGCTGAATTTAGCATTAGGCATACAGCCTTGATTGCAAAATCCGCGATTAATGCAGGGGGGTCGATCCTCAAAAGGGGCGGATAATATAGCAAGCGGCGTAACTGCAGTTTCGATGTTTAAATGGCTGCAGCCATTTTGAAACATGTAAGCGTTTGGGCTTAACGGATCGCGTTCCGGATAAGGATAGGGACCATGGAAATTGCCCCATGGAAAGTATCTAGGTCCAGATACGGCGATCTCTTTTTCAATTTTCGTATAATAAGGCTCTAGATCGGCATAATCAATAGGCCAATCTAGACCTACGTCATCCAACGTCTTTGAATTAAAGTCACTATCATGAAAGCGAAGAAATACACCGGTAAAATGTACGGTTCCTCCGCCAATTCCTCTTCCTGAATTGTTATGTCCCATTTGCAAAGGATCCGAACCATCCACGATCCTGGTGTCCTGCCAGCCCAAATTTTTCATCGCTAACTCATCGCTGGCAAAATCCTTCTGCGGATCACGAAAGGGACCGGCATCAAGTAAGACGACGCTCATTCCTGCCTCGCTTAATTCTTTTGCAAGAACGCCGCCTGCTGCGCCGGCTCCAACGATGACGACGTCAACCTCCTGCTTGTTATATTTTCGCTGTATCATCTTCGTTTTTCGCCTCCCAAGGATCTATTTGCCCTATTGCAGTGCGAATGTAGCCGCGTGGGTATGCGGGTCCGCCATAGCCCATTTCAGACCAAACGATCGGGTGAGAATAATAAGCTTCTATACTAAAAGTCAGCATTTTTTGAAAGAATGCTTTTTGTGGAACGTTGTTCCATAGCTCCATATGACTTAATCTGCCTTCGCTAAGCTCGGTCAGCATATTTTTTTGCGTATCGCTTTCTAATTGAAAAAAACGTTGAACATAAAGCAGCATTGCTGTTCGATCTAAAGCTTGAAGACCTTCGCGAACCAATACTTGCGCCTTTGGAATCCCTGGCTTCCGTTGTCCTTCGCCTAATGATTGATGCAATGCTTCGTCTGCGTGACAGACCATATACTGGATAATATCCGCACGATGATCATCGATCAATAAAGCGCAAATACTGCGAGCTATCTCAGCTTCAATAGGATTGAAAAATTCGTATCCATGCTCTCGGATGAGTCTTGCCGTGACAATCGATTGCGTATGCTTATCCCATGCTAGCTTTTCATCCATGACATCATAATTCGGATAGTGCGAGTGCTTATCCATATTTGATTACCTCCAATAAATGGCAGCGAGTCCTAATGCGCTCATTGCAGTAAAAACCAATGGCATGATTACAGGGGGACCCACTAAAAAATTACGCGGGGCCCAACCCCCAACCCGGACACCTACCCCATGGAAATGATAATAAAAGCCTACTAGCCCTGCTCCAACGCCGATCCACATAAAAGCGGCAAAGAAGCCATACAGCCAAGTCAAATGAGTCAATGCCAATCCGATGCCCGATATAAAAAATAGCGGGGATGCAATGACTGGAATCCACATCGCTTTATGATGGAAATTTTGCCGATAGTGGGATTGTGTCACTTGAATGCCAACTAATAAAAAGGCCAGACCCACAAACAAAACTAAGAAACGATCTAAAGACCAGCCATTCCAATCCATCCTAACACTCCTTTCATTTTAAAGCTGCGGACTAAAGGTCAGAGCGCCGTTTGGCATGATTGCGATAGTTTTTTCAGGATTACCGCTACCTACAAGCTGATCTAATATTTGCTGTAAATCCTCGATCGGTTCAAAACCAAGCAGCTCAACCAAAGGTTTAGGAACTTCAGATAGTAAAAAAACGGAATGCTTCTGTAAAATAGTTGAAATGTGTAAAATTTTATGGGGTCCAAGAACGAACCTTTCTTCGAGCATGCGAACCATCTCTTTACGGTCCTGAATCGTCTCGATCCAATATTGCAGAAGTCCGTTTCCGAAAATCTCCTCACATCGCGCTATAAGGACTATGGACCCATTTGGTTTTGTGAAATCAGCAGCATTCTGCAGTGTTTTAATCGCTTGATATAACTGCATATCTTTAGGAAAACCACCGGCAGAAGCAATAACAACATCATAGGTTTGCTTGACGGAAGAAAAAAAATGAGGGGATGCAGATCTAACACCGGCTCGATGTGCTTCAATAATATCTCCGGCAACGGCTGAGAGGACTTCTCGTTCTTGATTCACTATCAAATTAAATAAAAAATGGATCGGAACAAATTGCAGAGCTTCCTCTAAATCTGCTCGTATGGGTGTCATAATTTCACCGGGTACAGAAGGATGTTTTTGTGATAGTGCATGATTAGCTTCAATCGTTTTATGGGACGCAACGCCTGGCACTAACGCTTTGACGCCTCCTGACATTCCAGTTAAACGATGAGGCTCAATATTACCTGTGGCAATGCGCAAATCAGCATGAACGACTTGAGTATTTATCTCAATGGGTGTACCTCTTGATGTAATTCCAACATGGACACAGTCCTTTTGCAAAGAAGAATGGTTGAATACGTCTATTCGATTCCAAACGGAAATTCCCACGAGCTCAATCATTTCTTGTGTAGTCTGTTTGCGATGCATGCCTAAGGCAATCATGATTTTGATTTGATTGTCTTCAAGACCGGCTTCATTTAATTCCTGAAGCAGGGCTTCCAGAAATAAATAGCTTGGGCAAAGTCTGGAACGATCGCTTATTAAAATGATCGCATTTTGTCTATGACGAGCGATTTCCCGGAGTGAGGGTGTGCCAATGGGACAAGCTAATGCATGAGCAATCTTATTTTTTTCATTTATGTCCGCAGAAGAATTGTAAAGTAACCATTGAAGTTGTGTGTGCTCTGGCAGTGTAAATCGGACCGAGCTCTTTCCATATCGAAGGTTAATGTGGAGAACTCCTCTCCTTTTTATAGAGTTAATTATCCCCAATCCATAAAAAAACATTCGAATTTCTAAATTTATTAGGCTAATTACGGCATACACCCAATGGACTGCCAAGTGAGGAAACAATTAAGGCGATGGCGGTGTTAAGTTCAGCGAAATTACCTCTGGTTGGTGGGCGGACCATTATGTTACAGCGCGGAGAGTAATTTAGGATAAAATTCATTGGTTCCTGCTGAAGAGGTTGCTGTCCTATGTTACAATAGAGAAAAAGCTCGGAAAGTATTGAGGGACTATAATGGACTGGGAACGGATTAAAGGGAAGCTTGAACCGATTTTTAATGCCCCGCTTAACTGGCGCAAAATTCCTGTAGAAGAATGGAATAAACTCATAGAGGCACAGTCAGTTTTGTCGAAAAATAGTAAAACCGTGCATAGCCATGGGAAAATTTATTTTTTACTGGAAATGCAGGCAGGAATTGCATTAGTTCTGGAAATCGAAGAAATGCAGCTCACGAAGACAGAAAAGCAATTGATTGAATTGGTGCTCGATGCCACTCGTGTCCCGGAGAAAGCTAAACCAATTAACGCTGCAACGGAAGAAGAGAAGGCGGTGTATGGAATTAGGGACTGGGTCGAACTTCAACTGGCGATGAATGTAAGTGAAGCTGTTGTACCGGATACACTGGCTTCTCAGCTCTCGCTTCATTCGACCATGATTCCGATTTTATTTCGCGGTGGTTATTCTGATTCCCAGCATGTCAATTACAAAGAGCTGAAAAAACTATTGGAGTCTTTTTTTGAAACGGAGCTTAAATTGATTCCTTTGCAGGAAAAGGAATGGCTCATTCTTGGAGCGGAATCACTGCTGACGGCTAGTGAAGGAGAAGAAAAGGAAAGTGTTGAAGATGCTTTGACCTCGATTTGCTTTGGTTTACATGAAATGCTAGCGAACGAATGGATGGGAGAATGCCATCTTTCAATTTATTATCCTCAGCCTGCTCCGGCTGAAACATTATTAAAAATAATTGGAGAAATGCGCGAAACCATACGGTTGGGAGAAATATATTATCCGGGTATCAGCATTCATTTTTTATGGGACATGCAGTTAGAAAAACTACTGAGGGCTCTTCCTGAAATGGAACAATTGGGTTTCGTAACGCAAATATTAAAGCGAGCCGATCAATTACCGGATACAGAGATGTATTTGACGTTGGAGGAATTTTTTGCCCATGATTGCAATGTTAGCGAAACGGCAAAGAAACTATTCATTCATCGCAACACGTTAATATATCGATTGGATAAATTTAAACAAGAAACAGGTCTTGATGCGCGCAGCTTCAATGATGCTGTTTTGGTGAAGGTTGCACTGCTTTTGTACAAAGTGACGAAAAGAAAGTGATTTTTTTGTATAGAATGTGCATAGTTTTTTTACTGCCTATGAGATAAGATAAGAGATAAGTTCAGATACACAATATAGGGGGAATGGATCATGGCTGGCGTTCGTTTACATCATATCGTGAAGAAATATGCGGGAAACACAGAACCGACGGTTAAAGATTTTCATTTGGACATTAAAGATAAAGAATTCGTCGTATTGGTTGGCGGTTCCGGTTGCGGAAAATCAACTACATTACGGATGATTGCTGGTTTAGAAGAAATTACTGAAGGTGAATTATATATTGGGGATCGTTTGGTAAACGATGTTGCTCCGAAGGATCGCGACATTGCTATGGTTTTCCAATCTTACGCACTTTATCCACATATGAACGTTTATCAGAATATGGCTTTTGGTTTGAAATTGCGTAAATTTAAAAAAGCTGAAATCGATTCTCGTGTTCGTGATGCAGCGAAAATTTTGGATATCGAGCATTTGCTTGATCGTAAACCAAAAGCATTATCCGGGGGACAACGTCAACGTGTTGCCTTAGGACGTGCGATTGTTCGTGAGCCGCAAGTATTCTTAATGGATGAGCCGCTTTCCAACTTGGATGCTAAATTACGCGTACAAATGCGCGCAGAAATCAGCAAGCTTCACAAACGTTTGGAAACAACCATGATTTACGTAACGCATGACCAAACAGAAGCAATGACAATGGGCGAGCGTATTGTTGTTATGGAAAATGGAATTATTCAACAAGCGGCAACGCCTGACGAAATCTATAACTTCCCCGTTAACTTGTTTGTAGCAGGCTTCATCGGCTCACCTTCGATGAACTTTATTGAAGGCACACTAAGCGATCAAGGAAGCGGCTTCTACTTCAAAGCTAAAGGCGTTAATGTAGAAATTCCTGAAGGTAAAGCAAAAGCGCTTCGTGAAAAAGGCTTTAATAATAAATCGATTATTCTAGGTGTTCGTCCAGAAGATCTTCATGATGAACCGGTATTTATTGAAGGTTCACCAAACTCAGTTGTAACTGCAACTGTTGAAGTTTCCGAAAATCTAGGTCATGAAGTACAAATTCATTTAACGGGTGTAGGTACTGAAACCATCGTAGCGCGTGTAGATAGTCGTGCTGGAGTTAAAGATGGTGCAACAGTTAAGCTTGCATTAGATATGAATAAAGTTCATTTCTTCGATAAAGATACTTCCCTATCGCTTTTTGCAAAATAAACGATTATAAATTTAAGGATCTGCCTTAGGGCTGGTCCTTTTTTGTTTATAAAAGGAAAGGTTGATTTAAGCTTCTATTTGCATTACGATACGAGTATTGGGAAAGTAAAGGAGTATACTTCTATGGCAAAAAATGTAAAGGTAGCTGACCTAGTAAAACAGTTTCATATGGAAGTTGTATGTGGGGAAGAAGGGTTGAAGCGTCCGATAACTGTGGCTGATTTATATCGACCCGGTCTGGAAATGGCGGGTTATTTTAATTATTTTCCCCAGGAACGATTGCAAATATTGGGAAAAACTGAATTAACGTTTTTCGCTACCTTATCTGAAGAAGCGCGTCGTGATCGAATGGATCGCTTTTGTACAGAGGAGACACCTTGTAT
Source organism: Bacilli bacterium (assembly GCA_028287395.1). Taxonomy (GTDB): domain Bacteria; phylum Bacillota; class Bacilli; order Paenibacillales; family NBRC-103111; genus Paenibacillus_AC. The sequence continues at coordinate 33,401 of JAQBPR010000209.1, read as the reverse complement.
CCTAATTACACGTGGAATGGATATTCCGGAGGAATTATTGACGATTGCCAGTGAAAGGCAGATGGCTGTAATTCGGAGTAAAATGCCAACGACAACACTAGCGAGTCAAATTACTGATTTTCTTGAGAATAAACTGGCTCCATCCACTACAATTCATGGGGTACTTGTCGATATTTATGGAATCGGGATTTTAATTTCCGGAAGCAGCGGTATTGGCAAAAGTGAAACCGCTTTGGAGCTTGTTAAACGTGGACATCGTCTCATTGCGGATGATGCTGTGGAGATTCGTCAAACAGCACAGAATGTGCTTGTCGGAAATGCGCCAGAGCTGATTAAACATTTGTTAGAAATTCGCGGTGTTGGGATCATTAACGTGATGACGCTTTTCGGGGCGGGAGCGATCCGCAATAGTACGAAAATTTCGGTAGTCATTAATCTCGAAATATGGCAGCAGGATAAACAATATGATCGTTTAGGCCTGGACGAAGAAACCACGAAAATTATTGATACCGATGTGACCCTAGTTACGATTCCAGTACGTCCCGGACGAAATTTAGCTGTCATTGTTGAAGTAGCCGCGATGAATTATCGTTTGAAACATATGGGCTACAACGCTGCGCAGCAGTTTACGAACAAACTGACAGCAACTTTAAGCGGTGATATGGATGAAAATGAAGATTATGACTAGGAGGATAGAGCATGAATTTAGTTTTAAATCCGCTTGCGTTTAGTTTAGGATCGATTAATGTTCATTGGTATGGAATTATTCTAGGTACGGCGGCATTGATTGGACTTTTGTTGGCTATTCAAGAGGGGAAACGTTTTCATATTAATCCCGATTTTTTCATGGATTTGTTGTTAATTGCTGTTCCTTCAGCAATTGTTGGTGCAAGAGCCTATTATGTTATTTTTAAATGGGAAGATTATCGCAATAATCTTGCAGAAATTTTTATGGTATGGCATGGTGGCATTGCGATTTACGGTGCTTTAATCGGATCGATTATCGGGGTGTATTTTTACGTTCGTGCGAAAGGGTATAGTTTTTGGAGGATAGCCGATTTAGTCGCGCCAGGTTTAATAGTAGGACAAATCATCGGGCGTTGGGGCAACTTTATGAATCAAGAGGCGCACGGTGGAATCGTCGATGAGAGCTTTTTGCGGAACACGCTGCATTTACCGAATTTTATCGTGAATCAGATGAACATCGACGGAATATTTTATCATCCAACCTTCTTATATGAATCGGTTTGGAATTTGCTGGGCCTTTTCTTATTGTTATGGTTGCGTCGGAGACCGTTTTTGCGTTCAGGAGAGTTGTTTATGAGCTATTTTATCTGGTATTCGATAGGCCGATTTTTCATTGAAGGATTACGTACAGATAGTTTGACCTTTAGTGGTCCAGCTTGGTTGGCAAGCTTAATGAATGGGTTATGGTCACCGATGAAGGTTCTTTTCACAGCAGGCTCAATGGACAAAGGGAATGTGAGAATTTCACAGCTGTTAAGCATTTTGATTATCCTTGCTGCTATTTATTTAATCTATTATCGTCGTAAATCCGGTTCTGCTGTACCTTACTCTGCTCCGATTATCAGTAGTAAAGCGGTGATCCCGGTTGTGGAAACAAAACAAGACGAAGAAGTAGCAGAAGTAAATGTAATTGAAGCTGCAGGTAAAGAAGTTGAAACAAATGATTGATACGATTTTATTTGATTTAGATGGAACTCTTTTGGATACGAATGAATTGATTATCGCCAGCTTCGTTCATGCATTTAAGGTACATCAAGTGGAAGGGATTTCCGCGCGTGATGCAGGAGTTCGCTCCGTTGGAGTAGCTTGGTCGTTACAGGGCGAAACAAGTTTGAGAAAGTTTAATCCGGCTTTTATGCTGCAGGATATGCGCGATTTGTTAGAGATTGTTGCTGGAGAAGCAACCCTTAAGCAAACGTTGATCAGTAATGAGGGATAATCTGTGAGAAATCTGGACAAATTTCCGGTAGAAGGTGCCAATTCTTTGTGGCAGATTTATAAAACAGTGAATAAGTGGAAGGCGATGCGCAACTTTGTATTCATTCAGTTGGCGCGGTATTCGCCATCTTTGCGTTTTAAAAATGGGTTGTATCGTCATATGCTTGGTGTAACAGTGGGACAAAACACCTCATTTGCGTTAATGGTGATGTTAGATGTATTCTTCCCGGAAAAAATACACATTGGAAGTAATTCCATCATAGGCTACAACACAACGATTCTTGCTCATGAATACTTACTGCAAGAATATCGATTGGGTGAGGTGCACATAGGTTCTAATGTGATGATTGGCGCTAATTGTACCATTTTACCTGGAGTTACAATCGGAGATTATGCGGTGGTTGGTGCAGGCTCCGTCGTCCATAAAAATGTGGAAGCTGGAAGCTTTGTTGCCGGAAACCCACTGCAGGTTATTCGAAAGGGTGGTGAAATTTAAAGATTCTTTGAAAAATTTGCTCAAATGTCGCTAATGAATAGATCAAAAAGAGGAAATTTTTATTGGTGATAGGAATATCATTTAGTATAATAAAAAAATAAATTATCTAGCTTTTAAATAAAGGAATTTACGACTTAATAGCGAAATTAAATATTAGGTTTGAAAACGCTGCCATAGATTGTAATATTTTTCACAAACTAAGAAGAGGTGTTCAGATGTTGCATATCGTCGTTTGTGTCAAGCAAGTTCCAGACAGCAGGGAAATTCGCATTGATCCGAAAAACAACACGTTGATCAGACAAGGGGTTCCAAGCATCATTAATTTTTATGATATGCATGGCTTAGAAGAGGCGCTGCGAATTAAGGATGAGCTAGGCGCACGGGTGACGGTTGTTACCATGGGACCTCCGCCGGCGGAAAAGGGATTAAAGGAATGTATTTCGCTTGGAGCGGACGAAGCAGTGTTGGTAACGGACCGTGGTTTTGCTGGAGCAGATACTTTGGCAACTTCTTATGTTGTAGCAAAAACGATTGCGAAAATAGCAGAGCAATGGGGACGCGTGGATATGGTGTTTTGCGGAAAGCAGACCCTTGACGGAGATACGGGGCAGGTTGGACCTGGTGTTGCTTGCCGGTTGGATTTGGAGCAGCTTACCTATGTTCACAAGGTAGTAAAGGTCAATGAAGATAATCGCAGAGTAACTGTTCAACGATTATTGGAGGATGGAATTGAAGTGGTTGAAACCAGCATGCCAGTGCTGATAACTGCACTAAAGGAATTGAATAAAGTACGTAGAGCTTCGCTTCCAGGAATGATTCGCGCGGCACGCTATAAGCCAACCATATGGACAACAGCAGACTTTCCTAATTTGGATAAAGCGCAAATTGGGCTCAAGGGTTCACCAACGATTGTGGCGAAAACATGGGTGCCGGAAGCGCGCTCCGTTAATGGCGTGATGATCTCTGGCGAAACCCCGGATACGATTGCTGAACAGCTGGTGTCTAAGCTTTGGGAGGGTGACCTTCCTGAACGTTTTGGTTGGTAAAGTAAGATTTCGAGCAAACTGGATCGGAGGCGGAATAAATGGCAGATGAGGTACAGGTAGAAGAGAATGAAATGCCGGATTGGTCGGCTTATCGCGGTGTGCTAATTGTAGTTGAGCAAAGAGATGGTGAGGCCAAGAAGGTTTCATGGCAATTGCTTGGTGAAGGAAAAAAGCTTGCAAAGAAGCTCGAGGTTCCTTTACTGGCTTTAGTGATTGGCGATAAGGTAGAGCATCTGGCTCAAGAAGCGGTTTATTATGGGGCAGATAAAGTTTATTTATGTGAATCTCCCGTATTGAAAGACTATCGTACAAGACCTTATAGTCGGGTTTGCTTACAGTTAATTGATGAGGCGAAACCGGAGATCGTATTGTTTGGCGCTACAGGAACAGGACGAGATTTGGCAGGAGCGATTGCGACACATTTGCCTACCGGCTTGACGGCAGATACAACGGAGCTTGATGTTGAACTGCCCCCTTCACGTTTATTATTAGCTAGTCGCCCTGCATTTTCGGAGAAGATGATGGCAACGATTCTATGTAAGCAATATCGTCCGCAAATGGCAACGGCGCGAGCAGGGGTTTTTCAATCGCAACCGCGTGATACAACGCTTCAAGCAGAAATTATACGAATCGAGAACCGGATGCAAGAAGAGGAGATTGCCGCTCGTGTGCTTGAGTTTATTCAAGGCACAGGCACAATTAATTTGGAAGAAGCGGAGATCATCGTCGCGGGTGGACGCGGGTTAGGTGGTCCGGAGCCTTTTGCAATGCTGAAAGACCTTGCTGATGCGTTAGGCGGAACGGTTGGCGCATCGCGCGCCGCTGTAGATGCGGGCTGGATCAAACATGAGCATCAGGTTGGACAAACGGGTTGTACGGTACGTCCAAAGCTATATTTTGCTATTGGGATTTCTGGAGCTGTTCAGCATACAGTAGGCATGACAGGCTCTGATGTGGTTATAGCGATCAATAAAGACGAGAAAGCACCGATTTTTCAATTTGCTCATTACGGCATTGTTGGTGATTTGTTCAAAATCGTCCCGCAAATTACGGCAGAGGTACGCAAAAGAAGGGCATAAAATTAGCGACGAGGAGCGGATTGTCATGAATGAAAAATTTGATGCGATTGTTGTCGGCGCTGGACCTGCTGGTGCGGCTGCGGCGATGACGATGGCGAGAGCCGGGTTAAGCGTTGTTTTGTTAGAGCGCGGGGAATTCCCCGGCGCTAAAAACCTTTTTGGCGGAGTATTGTATCGTAAGCAAATCGAAGAGTTTGTCCCCGATTTTTGGCTGGAAAAGAATGCGCCTATCGAAAGGCATATCGTTGAGCAAAGAATATGGATGATGGGCAAGCAATCGATGGTCACTTTTGGCCATCGCAATGAGGCATTTAAAGAGCCCTATAACAACTTTACCGGCTTGCGTGTAAAATTTGATCAGTGGTTTGCGAACAAAGCGATTGAAGCCGGAGCATTGCCTATCTATGAAACGGTAGCCTTGGAACCAATCTATGAGGGCGATAAGGTTGTTGGCGTGAAGACGGATCGCGAAGATGGTAATTTATATGCGGATGTTGTGGTTATCGCGGATGGTGTGAATTCATTGCTAGGTAAGGCAATGGGTATTCATAAAGAATGGAATCCCGATGAAGTTTCATTGGTAATGAAGGAAGTTATTGCTATGCCGCGCGAAAAAATTGAGGATCGTTTCAATTTGGAGGGCGACGAAGGGGTCACGATTGAATTTATGGGTGAAACTTCGCTAGGAATGGCGGGAATGGGCTTTTTATATACCAATAAAGATACGCTTTCCCTAGGGATTGGGGTTATGGTCAACCACTTGCGTGAGAAGAAAATCAAGCCTTATGAATTATTGGAATCAGTTAAGCAGCATCCGATGATTCGAAAATTAATTCAAGGCGGAGAAATGAAGGAATATGCAGGCCATTTGATCCCGGAAGGCGGCTACAATTCGGTTCCGCCATTATCGGGTAACGGATGGTGCGTTTGCGGCGATGCGGCGCAGTTAGTCAATTTTGTCCATCGTGAAGGTACGAACCTAGCAATGACTTCAGGGAAATTGGCGGCAGAAGCGATTATTCAAGCGAAGGCGGAAGGGAATTTCTCGGCAGCAACCTTGAAGCGCTATGATCAATCCATTCGGGCATCTTTTGTCATAAAGGATCTGAAGAAGTATCGCGGGATGCACCAATTAATGAAAGAACAGGATCCGGATTTGTTATTTAACAGAATGCCGCGCGCTGTGAATGAAGCAGCTTACAATATGTTTTTAGTAGACGGTGTTTCAAAGGCAGAAAAACAGAAAAAAGCAATAAAATTAATCAAAGAAGCTGCAGGCGGAACAATGAACTTGTTGAAGCTGGGCTATAAAGGTTGGAGGTCGATGAACGGATGAGCACAAGCATAACAGACAAATTGTTTACGATTCGTTTTAAATGCGATGATAAGTCGCACTTGGTGATTAAAGAGGCGGATACGTGTGAAAAATGCGTAACGAAGGATTGTAATTTTTTCTGTCCTGCCGATGTTTATGATTGGAATTTGAAAGAAAAGATTACGAATGTCGCTTATGAAAATTGCATTGAATGCGGCACTTGTCGCATCGCTTGCCCATCGAACAATATTGAATGGGTGTATCCAAAAGGCGGATATGGGATGACGTATAAATACGGTTGATTATGCTGCTTGTTGGAGGCCCCGAAAGGGGTCTTTTGTTTGGAAAGAAGGGTACTCATACTATTGACGTTGGATAATCTTCCATGGTATATTTACTTGTGCTTCTTTATCTTGGTAGTATGGTATCGTGCTAAAGCGTTTCGCGCGAGATATGTGAAATATATGGGGTGAAAGTATTCATGTCGAAGCCAAAAGTATTTGAAAAACCTACGGGTTTGAAGGATTATTTACCTGGCGCGGTTGCTAATTTACGTAATATTGAGTATCGTGTTTTGGATTGTATGGAAAAATGGGGCTATAACCAGATTGTAACACCTACTTTAGAATTTTATGATACGGTCGGGGTAGCAAGCTCGACTTTGGATAGAAAGCTTTTTAAATTATTGGATCAAAACGGGAGGACGCTTGTATTGCGTTCTGATATGACGGCTCCGATTGCACGAGTAGTGGCTTCACTATTAAAAGATCAGTCTTTTCCTTTGCGTTTATCCTATCATGCTAATGTATTTCGCGCCTTTGAAGCAGAAGCCGGACGGGAATCGGAGTTTTTTCAAACCGGTGTTGAATTGGTTGGAGACGAATCTTCAGACGCCGATGCGGAAGTCATCGCGTTGGCGATTGCTTCGTTGCAATCAGCTGGGGTGAAAAAATTTAAAATAGCTTTAGGACATGTTGGATTTCTCAATGGACTTTTGAATGAGATTTTGAAAGACCGTGAAGAAGAACAAACCGCCTTAAAGGAGTGCCTGCTTAATCGTGATTATGTGGGTTATCGCCAATTATTAAAGCAGTTTTCTTTGGATGCCAACAAGGAAAAAGAACTTGAAGGTATTCTACGATTGCGCGGGGGCGAAGAAATTTGTGCACAAGCGCGTTTAGTTACTCAGGATCGTACTGCACAGCAGTCCATTCAACATTTATGTGAAATTTGGGATGTACTGAAAGCTTATGGTGTAAGTGAGCATGTGCTGATCGATTTAACGATGATTGGTGATTTTTCATATTATACGGGTATGACTTTTGAAGGCTATGCCGCTGATTTAGGCTTCCCCGTTTGCAGCGGAGGCCGGTATGACAATCTGTTAACGCAGTTTGGCAGACCTGCGCCGGCAACTGGATTTGCCTTGAAAACGACGCGTATTATGGAAGTAACGGATAAAGAATCATCCCATACGCCGTATCATGTATTGATCTTGTACAGTCACGAGCATCGTAAAGAAGCGCTTGAATGCGCGAGTGGAATGCGTTCGCGTGAGGGTGTTATAGTGGAAACGCGGAAAGTTCAGCAAAAAGCGGAAGTGGATTCGATTAAACTGCAGGCCGATGGCATATATCATTTTCTCGGACGAACGTATGGAGATATGATTTCTTTTGTATAAAGTGAATTTTGGATAAGGAGTTGTATATGTGCAGCCTATTTTGAAAGTAGCCATGCCGAAAGGCAGAATAAACAAACCGGCGATCAAGTTATTGCAGGATGCAGGATTTGCGATTCCGGATGATTTGGACGATTCACGTAAATTGATTATATCCGTACCCGAAGCGCGATTAGAGTTTATTATGGCCAAGCCGGTGGATGTAGCCACCTATGTTGAATATGGGGTGGCCGACGTCGGCGTTGTCGGTAAAGATGTATTAATGGAAGAAAACCGCGACGTTTACGAGCTGCTTGATCTTGGCATTGCCCGCTGCCGAATGTCGGTTATTGGACTACCTGATTGGGTTCCCTTATTGAACCCGCGAGTCGCTACGAAATATCCGAATGTGGCATCGCAATATTTTCGCGAGCGGGGTCAGCAGGTGGAAGTGATTAAGTTAAATGGTTCGATTGAGCTGGCGCCTTTAATCGGCTTAGCGGATCGGATTGTCGATATGGTGGAAACGGGACGGACTTTGCAAGAAAATGGTTTGGTGGAGATGGAGCAAATTTTTGCGATCACAAGTCGCCTTATTGCCAATCGTGTTAGCTATCGGATGAAAAATGATGTCATTCAGCAGCTTTGCGACCGATTGCAGGCTGTTATTAAAGTATAGCGACAGTGTAAATCAACAAAAAAGGGGGCGACCTTATGCGGATCATTCCAGCAAGTGAGTTTTCGATTAAACGGGAAGTGGAATATGGCTCGGAAGAGCAAAATCAAGCGGTGAAGCAGATTATTATGCGCGTTCGCGCTGAAGGGGATGCTGCGCTTCGCGATTATGCAGAGAAATTCGATCGGGTGCGTGTGAACGAGCTGCGCTTGACTGATGAGGAGATCCAAGCCGCTTACGAGCAGGTGGAACCCGCTTTTCTTGACGCGATTCGTCAGGCTGCTGTCAATATTCGTGCTTTTCATGAAAAGCAAAAAAGGACGACTTGGCTGGACTTGCAAGCGAATGGAAGCATGCTGGGTCAGATCATGCGACCACTTAAGCGAGTGGGTATTTATGTGCCGGGCGGTAAAGCGGCCTATCCATCCTCTGTACTGATGAACGCGATTCCGGCTCAGGTTGCCGGTGTGCCGGAGATCGTTATGGTGACCCCGCCTGCGACTGCAGGGACGGAAGGGGTCAATCCTTATATTCTGGTTGCCGCAGCGGAAGTCGGCATCCGCGAGATTTATCGTGTCGGCGGAGCGCAAGCGGTAGCGGCGTTAGCTTACGGCACGGAGTCGATTGCGCCGGTGGACAAGATCGTGGGCCCCGGCAATATCTATGTGGCCCTGGCCAAGCGCAATGTCTTCGGCGTCGTAGACATTGACAGCATTGCCGGGCCGAGCGAGATTGTCGTGCTGGCCGACGAGACAGCCGATCCCGCCTTCGTGGCGGCGGATCTGCTGTCGCAGGCGGAGCACGACGAGATGGCCTCGGCGGTGCTCGTGACGCCATCCGCGCAGCTTGCACAGCAGGTGCAGCTGGAGGTGCGGCGTCAGCTCGAGGCGCTGCCGAGGAAAGCAATCGCGGCGCAGTCGATCCGCGATTACGGGGCGATCCTGACGGTGTCGAATATTGCCGAAGGCATCGACATCGTCAACCAATTAGCTCCAGAGCATTTGGAGCTGATGGTGGCTGAACCGTTTCAATATTTGAGCCGAATTGAAAATGCCGGTGCGATTTTCCTAGGGCCATATAGCTCTGAACCGGTAGGAGACTATTGGGCGGGACCGAATCATATTTTACCGACGAATGGCACCGCGAGATTTTCATCGCCACTGAATGTGGACGATTTTATCAAAAAGTCAAGCGTCATTTATTATAGTAAGGAAGCTTTGATGGCGAGCGGGCGGCAGATTATGACGCTAGCTAAGCATGAAGGGCTGGAAGGTCATGCACGCGCTATAGAGGTGCGATTGCAAAAGGAGGAGAATAATCATGGCTGATATACTAAACGGACGCAATGCTTCGGTAAATCGCAAAACGAATGAGACAGACATTCAACTCGCTTTTTCAGTGGATGGATCGGGGGTTTCCCAAATGGAGACCGATGTCCCGTTTTTGAATCACATGCTCGATTTGTTTACGAAGCACGGCCAGTTTGACTTGAAGGTGAAAGCGGAAGGCGACATTGATATTGACGATCACCATACGGTCGAGGATATCGGTATTTGTTTGGGACAAACCTTACGTGAAGCACTTGGTGACAAAAGAGGAATCAAACGCTACGCAAGTGTTTTCGTCCCTATGGACGAAGCTTTGGCACAAGTGGTTATCGATATTAGCAATCGGCCTCATTTTGAATACCGCGCGGAGTATCCATCCGCTCAAGTAGGCAGCTTTTCAACTGAATTGGTCCATGAATTTCTCTGGAAATTTGCGTTGGAGGCACGGATTACCTTGCATGTGATTGTCCACTATGGGCAAAACACGCATCATATGATCGAAGCGATTTTCAAAGCGCTTGGCCGAGCTTTGGACGAAGCAACAAGCATCGATCCACGGGTGCAAGGTGTTCCTTCAACGAAAGGAGTGCTTTAGCCTTTGATCGCGATTATCGACTACGGGATGGGGAATTTACACAGTGTAAGCAAAGCGGTCGAACGGCTGGGGCAGGAATATATAGTCACTTCTGACGAGCAGCAAATTCTGCGGGCAGATAAAGCGATTTTACCTGGGGTTGGCGCTTTTGGTGACGCTATGGAGAATTTGCGGGAAAGCGGATTGCGTGAAACCACGCTGCGCTATGCAGCCTCGGGTAAACCGTTGCTTGGTATTTGTCTTGGAATGCAGCTGTTGTTTACGCAAAGCGACGAGCATGGCATGCATGAGGGACTAAATCTTTTGCCGGGCAATGTAGTTCGTTTTCAAGGAGATTATAAAGTACCGCATATGGGATGGAACAAGCTCTCTTTTACACAGCAAAGTCCGCTGCTTCAGGGTATCGAAGAAGGATATGTTTATTTTGTACATTCCTATCACGCCAAGCCGGAGCAAAAATCCGATTTGCTGGCTACCACAGATTATTATCAACCGGTAACTGCGATTGTAGGTCGGAATAATGTATATGGGATGCAATTTCATCCTGAAAAGAGCGGCGAGATCGGGATGCGGTTATTAGATAATTTTTTGCAACTATAGAACAAAGAGGGGTAGAGATCCATTGCGATTTAGACCATGTATCGATATTCATCAGGGTAAGGTAAAGCAAATCGTTGGAGAAACATTAAGTGCAAACTATAAACAGGTTGTGGAGAATTTTGTTTCTGAGTTGGACCCTGGCTATTATGCCGCAATGTATAAAAGTGATCAATTGTCCGGTGGGCATATCATTATGCTAGGCAGTGGAAATGAAGCCGCAGCTTCGCGGGCATTAAAAGAATATCCCGGCGGATTACAAATTGGGGGTGGCATAACAGCAGAGAATGCAGAAGATTACCTGAAACAGGGTGCATCGCATGTCATTGTTACTTCCTATATATTTCGTAATGGCGAACTCGACGGGAACCATTTGGAAAAAATAGTTTCTGCGATTGGAAAAGAGAAATTAGTCATTGATTTAAGCTGTAAGCAGCGTGAAGGTAAATGGTATGTTGTCACAAATCAGTGGAAGACATTCAGTAATTTTGAACTAAATCAAGAGAATATTCAGAAGCTTGAAGGCTATTGCGATGAATTTTTAGTTCATGCCGTTGACGTTGAAGGCAAACGTTCAGGTGTGCAGGAAAGCCTGGCGAGACAATTAGCCCAATGGGTTCATATCCCGACAACCTATGCCGGCGGAGCTCGTTCGATCGAAGATTTGGAAATTTTTAATAAGCTGACCAAAGGCAAATTAGATATAACCATCGGCAGCGCATTGGATATATTCGGCGGCAATCTACCTTACAAAGAAGTCGTTGCATTTTGTAAGCAGCTCTTCTAGGCTTTAAGTTTTACTAAGTAAATATTTTATGTGATTGATGTATTTGATCTAGTTAATATTATTAATGTTTAAAGGTTGTATTTTTTATAGTTCTCCAATTAGCCCAGGTACATTTGTGAGTACAAATGTATATAATTCGCATATTAGTCGATTAGTAGACTTCTAACGATGTTTTCCATTACTAAAGTAAAAAAAAGAAGAGAAGTCATTCCTATAAGGATGTTTTTCATCTTTACTGAAGCTAAATTAGCGAACTTGGCGCTATGCGTCAGGCTCTAACGATGTTATTACATCGTTAGAGTGACGGAATAAGGGAATCCAAATCTGTAAGTATGTTTTTCATCGTTACAGATTTAGCGAAGTTTCAAGGGTTTTATGTTTTTATGTTTTTGTTTTTGTTTTTTTTAAAGAAGCGAACGATAGTGATGCGATCTTTAAGTAGGCTGGTGTTTTCTCGATAAAGGGTGAAGTGGAGAGTTGGGATAGGTGCTGGAAAGTGAAAAGTTTTGTGTTAGCAAAACTCGCTTCGGGAGCATATGCTTGGCCCGCCTTTGAAATGGCCTATTTACCCTAAACTCTAATCAAGAGTAGGCCATTTCAAGAAGCGGGTGGAAGCAGCTATTCTGAACTCGCAACGCAAGCTACTTTATCAAGGTTTCAGTGTTTCACTTAACAATCGCAACAGAAAGGAGCAAACCCATGTTAGCCAAACGCATAATCCCCTGCCTAGACGTCAAAGACGGGCGAGTCGTAAAAGGTGTAAATTTTGTTAATTTACGCGATGCCGGAGATCCAGTTGAACTTGCAGCGCTTTATGACCGCGAAGGCGCCGATGAACTAGTCTTTTTAGATATTTCGGCTTCCTTTGAAGGACGGGCTACAATGGTGGAAGTCGTCAAAAAAACGGCAGGCGAAATCACGATTCCTTTTACTGTAGGCGGTGGGATTGCCGAAGTCGAAGACATGAAGCGCTTGCTTCGTGCCGGGGCAGATAAAATTGGAATTAACACCGCAGCAGTAAAAAATCCGGAGCTTGTTTCCGATGGGGCAAGGAAATTCGGCTCGCAATGCATTGTGGTAGCCATAGACGCCAAGTATAATGAAGCTTGGGGAGAATGGGAAGTTTTCACGCATGGCGGACGCAATACTACGGGGATGAAAGCTTTGGCTTGGGCGAAGCGGGTCGAGCAATTGGGTGCCGGCGAAATTCTACTAACGAGTATGGACACAGATGGGATGAAGGATGGTTTTGACCTGAAACTGACACGAGCAGTTTCGGAACAATTAAGCATTCCGGTCATTGCCTCAGGCGGCGCAGGCACAACTAAGCACTTTTATGATGTATTTACAGAGGGAAAGGCAGATGCGGGCTTAGCGGCAAGCATTTTTCATTATAAAGAATTAACGATACAACAGGTCAAGGACGACCTCAAAAGAAAAGGAGTTGAAATACGATGACCACACAAGCAAGCTCAGCTTTGGTTCAAACCATTCGTTGGGATGTGCACGGTTTAGTGCCGGCCATTATACAGGATGCAGCAAGTAAAGATGTGTTAACTTTAGCTTATATGAACGCGGAATCCTTGAAGCTTACTTTGGATTCAGGGGAAACTTGGTTTTGGAGCCGTTCTCGCAAGGAGCTTTGGCACAAAGGGGCTACTTCAGGGCATACGCAAAAAGTAATATCGGTTTCCTATGATTGCGACGCAGATACGTTATTGATTAAGGTTATTCCCGCAGGACCGGCTTGCCACACAGGCCAACAAAGCTGTTTTCATAACGACTCAGAAACAGCTGCGGCAAATACCGATCGTTTTGCGATTTTGTCCACATTGGAATCGACCATTGCCAAGCGTGACGCGGAGCGTCCAGAAGGTGCTTATACCACCTATCTTTTTGAAAAAGGTCTGGATAAAATATTGAAAAAAGTCGGCGAAGAAACAGCAGAAGTCATCATCGCTGCGAAAAACCAGGATAACGAAGAACTTCGTTATGAGTCTAGCGATCTTATTTTTCACTTGCTGGTGCTTTTGCGTGATGCGAAGCTGCCTTTAGATGATGTGCTGCAGGAATTGGATCGCCGTCATAATAAAAAATAGAGACCTAAGCGAGGTAAAGGTATGTTTATCGATTATCATACGCATCATGTACGGTGCGGTCACGCTGAAGGAGAATTGGAGCAATATGTGCAGCGCGGCATTGAAATCGGATTGGACCAGCTTGGTCTTTCCGATCATATGCCTCTGCTTCATGTGGATCCGGCAACCTATTTTTCCGGTATGGCCATGCCCATGGATGAGCTTCCGCGTTATGTAGAGGAATGCCTTCATCTCAAGGAAAAATATAAAGATACGATAGATATTCGGATCGGTCTTGAAGGGGATTATATTGAAGGCTGCGAAGCAGAAATTGAGCGGATCGTACGTGCTTATCCATGGGATTATGTAATCGGATCGGTACATTTTCTTGGGGAATGGGATATTTCAGATTTCCGTCAATTGGTTGGCTGGGAAACCCGCAATGTAGATGAAGTATATCATCAATATTACGATGCGGTACAAAAAGCGGCGCGCACCGGTTTTTACGATTATATCGGCCACATCGATGTAATTAAACGATTTGGCAAGGTGCCGGAGCATGATGTTTCGGAGCTGGAAAAACAAACGTTGGATGTCGTTAAGCAAAGCGGTTTAGCGATTGAATTAAATGCTTCCGGACTTCGTATGCCTGCCAAAGAAATGTTTCCAAGTCGACGTATGCTGGAATATTGCTTTCAACACCATATTCCGCTTACAGTGGGATCGGATGCTCATCAGCCGGCTCGTTTAGGCCAGTATTTGGATCAAGCGGTACTTTTATTAAAAGAAATCGGCTTCAAGGAGCTTGCTACTTTTAAGCAAAGAGAGCGGTTAATGTTGCCCTTTTGAATTTACACTTAAGCAAGTATAATGATAATATAGCAAGCTCTCAGGAGGTTATTATGAAAAACGGCAGTTTGAAAATTTTTTCCGGATCATCCAATCCCAAGCTGGCAGAGCGCATTTCCCATGTGTTGGGTCAACCGCTTGGTAAAATTAAACTTTCCCGGTTTAAGAGCGGCGAGCATTATTGTCATTTTGAGGAAACGATTCGTAACTGCGATGTGTTTATCGTACAAACTTTTTCGCATCCGATCAATGAGCACTTTGTTGAACTGTTGGTGATGATTGATGCAGCGAAAAGAGCTTCGGCGCGAACGATTAATTTAGTCGTTCCCTACTACGGCTATTCACGCCAAGAGCGTAAAGCCGCTCCGCGTGAACCGATTTCCGCGAAGATGGTTGCCGATGTGCTGACTACTGCTGGAGCACATCGCGTCGTTACGATTGATCTACATGCGCCTGCGATCCAAGGTTTTTTTAATATACCTGTGGATCATTTAACCGCACTTGATATGATAAGTGATTATATTATTAAGAAAAATATCGTAAATCCTATTGTTGTTTCACCCGATGCGGGCCGGGCTACAACTGCAGAAAATTTGGCTAACATATTAAATGCGCCTTTTGCGATGATGATTAAAAAGCGACCTGAACATAACGAATCCGTGATCACACATGTTATCGGCGAGGTGGAAGGCCGTACACCGATCATTATCGAAGATTTGATCGACACGGGTACGACTATTATAAATGTTGTCGAAGGATTAAAGGATCGAGGCTCGAATGACATCTACATTTGCGCGACGCATCCCGTCTTCTCAGGACCTGCGTTACAGCGATTGGATCATCCGAATATTAAAGAAGTGATCATTACCGATTCAATTGCAATTCCTGAAAATCACTCTTCGCGGTTTACCGTTTTATCGGTTGCGCATTTGCTGGCGGATGCCATTCAGATTATTAAACAAGGCGGTTCTTTAAGCTCATTATTCAAGTATGGTGGAGTCTAATGCTGCCTTTAAAAGGTTTAGGTAAATAAAACGACTTATGATATACTGCAATTAATTATAAAGTTGAATAAAACCGAAATCATCGGGGGTGCTCTCATGGCAAAGAAGAAGCTTGTGGCGACCGAACAACAAGAACATAAGGTAATTTCGATCCAAATGGATGCCACATTCTTTTTTGAAAGAGCCGTCCGATCTTTGGATAGGCTTCATTATGATAAGGCGCTCAAATATTTTAGGCGCGCAGTAGAATATGAACCGGACAATCCAGTAAATCACTGTAATTTGGCAGGGATCCTTTCGGAGATGGGCAATTATGGGGAGTCCAACGAAATTTTACAGTTGATTATCGATAAAGTCGATACGACAATGACGGAATGTTATTTCTATATGGCGAATAATTACGCCAATATGGAAGATTTTGAAGCAGCAGAAGTGGCTATTATTCAATATTTGGAAAAAGATCCGCACGGGCAATTCCTTGAAGAATCCGAGGAAATGATTGATCTATTGAGCTATGAATTGGAACGTCCCACAGTAATTACTTCTATAAAGAGTAGAGAAGGGCTGTTTGAACATGATAAGGCTCGCTCGCTGCTGGAGGAAGGTCGATTTGCTGAGGCTGTGCGTATTTTACAGCGGTTGATTAAAAAACATCCGGATTTTATGGCGGCGCGTAATAATCTGGCGCTTGCCTATTACTATATGGGTCGTTTCGAAAAAGCGATGGAGACAATTAAGCAGGTCATTGAACTCGATTCCGGCAATATGCATGCCTTGTGCAATTTGGCGATTTTTTATCAGCATAATGGATCGAAGGAAGAGCTTGAAGAATTGTTGGCGCTTTTGCGGAAAACGTATCCTTTTCATCAGGACCATGTCTTCAAACAAGCAACGACGATGGGGATTTTGGGTGAGCATGAAACCGCCTATCGGTTATTTAAAAGGCTGCTGAAAAGCGGAGAAGCCGGAATGGATCCATGTTTATATCACTATGCAGCCGTTGCCGCTTACAATATAGGTCGATTAGCAGAAGCGGAAAGACTTTGGTTACAAACAGAGAAGCTCGATCCGCAATCGGACATCCCACGCTTTTACTTAAGTCAACTACAGCAGGGGGATACGCTGCAAGCCATCCCAATGACGGGTGAAAAAACTTCAATCAGCTACCATTATCATCTACCTTTTGAAGAACAGTTCCGAATGCTAGAGCGATCAAACGAAGGTATTCCTGATTATATGCGGCGCGATCCATTGGTTCGTTCATCCTTCTTCTGGGCTTTACGTCATGGAGACATGGAGACTAAGCTGCAGGTCATTCAAGCTTTTGGAATTATTGCGGATAGTGAAGTGGAAGACGCCTTGCGCGATTTTTTACTTGAACCCAACGAAGACGATTATTTGAAAAAGGTGGCCTTCTTCGTTTTGCGAAGCATGGGTGCTGATGCGCCTTTGCAAGCTGTTTTGGAAGGTGAAGCTACGCTTATTCAATCCAGACCGTTTTCACCGAATTTACCGTTATGGGAACCAGAATGGCAGAAAGTGTTGGAATTAGCGCTGCAAAAAATGCATAAACGCTACGATATGATTCAGCAGCATGATTTGGAAACCTTGTGGGTAGAATATTTGACGCGGGTTTATCCAATTACTCCGAAAATTGTCAAGATGGAAGGCTGGGCAGCAGCGCTTGAATATTTGACGGCGAAAATGCATCGAAGAGCGATTTCTTATGGAGAAGTAGCTCAGCGTTATGGTATTTCCGTTGCTACAGTAAGCAAAAATGTTAAAATTATCGACCAAGCATGCAAGCTTAAAGAGAAAATGGATGCAATTTTTCCGAAATTCGCCCATGTTGTGCGACAAGGTAATGACATATAAGGAGGCAATACACATGTATAAAACGATTGTAATTGGAACGGGTCCTGCTGGACTTACAGCAGCTATTTATTTGGCTCGCGCTAATTTGAATCCTTTGGTTATCGAAGGTCCAGAGCCTGGAGGTCAATTGACCACAACAACAGAAGTGGAAAATTTCCCTGGCTTTCCTGAAGGCATTATGGGTCCCGAATTAATGGACAATATGCGCAAACAAGCGGAACGATTCGGGGCGGTATTCAAAACGGGCTGGGTCAATACGATAGATTTAACAAATCGCCCGTTTAAGCTTTCGGTTGAAGGGATTGGCGAATTGGTTGCTGAAACAGTCATTATTTCAACGGGGGCATCAGCTCGATTGCTGGGCATAACCAATGAAAAAGAGAATATTGGACGCGGTGTCAGCACTTGCGCGACCTGTGATGGATTTTTCTTTCGCGGCAAAAAAATTATTGTCGTCGGTGGCGGCGATTCCGCTATGGAAGAAGCTCATTTCTTAACCAAATTTGCCACAGAAGTACGTTTAGTACATCGTCGCAGCGATTTACGTGCATCGAAAATTATGCAGGATCGCGCGCGTGGCAATGAGAAGATTGCTTGGGGATTAAATCGTTCGCCATTGGAAGTTATAGCAGGCGATAAGGGTGTAACGGGATTGAAAGTAAAAAATAATGAAACAGGCGAGGAAGAGACCATTGCAACAGATGGTATTTTCGTAGCCATCGGTCATACGCCGAATACAGCATTCCTTAAAGGCCAAATTAATACAGATGATCAAGGCTATATCATAGTGAAGCCAGGGACTTCGGAAACGAATATAGAGGGCGTATTTGCTTGCGGCGATGTACAAGATCACAAATACCGTCAGGCGATCACTGCGGCTGGAAGTGGATGTATGGCCGCTTTGGATTGTGAGAAATTTTTAGATGGTCATATTGTTCACGACTGGAGTCAAGCATTATAATTAGCATAGCATTGCGGGGCCCTGCTCATTCATCATAGTAGGGCCCATACCATGTATAGAGGTGAAAGTGGATAATGGATAAAATATTTACAGGCGTGGATATTGGCGGTACTAGCATTAAAGTCGGAATATGTAATGAAAAAGGTAAGCTGCTTCATCAATATGAAGGGCCTACAGATGCTGAGCAAGGCGAAGAGGTTGTTATCGATCATATTGCCGAATATGCTCGTAAAGTGGTAGCGGATTCTGAATTCCATTGGGATCAAGTAGCTGGAATTGGCGTAGGATGTGCCGGTTTTATGGATATAGATGCCGGAATAGTCAAGTTTGCAGGCAATTTGGGATGGAATAACGTTCCTTTGAAAGCCAAACTGGAACAAAGGATTGGTAAAACGGTTAAGATAAATAATGACGCTAATGTTGCTGCATTAGGTGAAGCTTGGGGTGGGGCGGGCGCTGGAATTTCGAATCTCTTTTGTTATACGCTTGGGACAGGTGTAGGCGGAGGTATAATCATCAATAACAAAATATATCAAGGCTTTTCAGGTGTAGCAGGCGAGCCGGGGCATATGTCCATTGTTCCAGATCTTGAAGCGATTGCTTGCAATTGTGGTCAGCTAGGTTGTTTGGAAACTGTTTCTTCCGCAACTGGGATCATTCGTATGGCTAAGGATGCGGTAGAACGCGGTGATAAAACTTCTCTTTTACAAATCGAAGATATGACTGCCAAAGCAGTGTTCGATGCGGCTAAAGCAGGAGATGAGGCTGCTTTGCGGATCGTAAATCGCGCGGCGTTTTATATAGGAAAATCGATGGCGATGATTGCTGTTATTTTGAACCCGCAGCGCTTTATTCTCGGTGGCGGTGTTTCTAAAGCAGGAGAAATTTTAATTCAACCGATACGTGAAATTTTCAAAAAATATACACCTGGGCCTTCGCAAGAAGGAGTAGATATTGTTCCGGCTACTTTAGGTAACGATGCAGGCGTTATTGGGGCTGCAGGGTTAAATTTACACAATTAAGTTACGCAGCGAGTTTTCTGCGAAAACTTAGCATATGCTTACGAAGAGAGTTTTCTGCGAAAACTTAGTGTATGCTTACGAAGAGAGTTTTCTGCGAAAACTTTAAGGGGGAGTTCTTTTTGGAAGAGAGAGTCGCGTTGGCGAAACTGGTTATTATCACGGGAATGTCAGGCGCGGGAAAAACGATCGCGGTTCAGAGCTTAGAGGACCTTGGATTTTTTTGCGTCGATAATTTGCCGCCAGTACTCATTCCCAAATTTGCTGAGCTAATTGAGCAATCCAATGGCAAGATTGGTAAGGTTGCCTTGGTAATCGATTTGCGAGGCAGGGAATTTTTCACTTCTCTATCAGAGTCATTGCGATATATTAAAGAAAACTATACCTTGACCTACGAGATTTTATTCCTTGATGCAACCGATTCTATATTAGTTCAACGCTATAAAGAAAGTCGTCGCAGACATCCGTTAGCTACCGATGGAGCACCATTGGATGGCATTCATAATGAACGTAAGCTCTTGGAAGAGTTGAAAGGTTTAGCAACGCAAGTCATTGATACTAGTAATTTGAAGCCTGCTCAGTTGAAAGAAAGCATTATTTCGCGGTTTAATAATTTGGATGTGGATATGCTCTCGCTTAATGTGATCTCTTTTGGATTTAAGTATGGCATACCCATTGATGCTGATTTAATTTTTGATGTACGTTTTTTGCCGAATCCGCATTATATTGATAGTATGCGGCCGAATACGGGACAGGACCCAGAGGTTTATGAATATGTAATGAAGTGGGGAGAAACGCAGGAATTTCTCACGAAGCTGCTCGATATGCTGCACTTTTTAATCCCTCAATACAAAAAAGAAGGAAAAAGTCAGGTCGTTGTGGGTATCGGTTGTACAGGAGGAAAGCATCGGTCCGTGGCGATTGCTGAATATATGGGACGTGTTATGGGTTCCAGCGAAACGGAAATTGTGCGTATCACACATCGTGATGCGGAGCGCGACCGCCGTTAAGGGGGAGAGGGTCGAAATTGGATCATAATGAATCGGAGCGACCAAAGATTGTTGTTATTGGCGGTGGTACAGGTCTTTCGGTTATGTTAAGGGGTCTAAAAGAAAAACCATTAGATATCACTGCCATTGTAACTGTAGCGGATGACGGTGGAAGTTCTGGTATATTAAGATCAGAGTTGCAAATACCGCCTCCAGGAGACATTCGAAATGTGTTGATTGCGTTAGCAGATGTAGAGCCAATGCTGTCTCAAATGCTTCAATATCGATTTACAGCGGGCAATGGATTGGCTGGACACAGCTTGGGCAACTTAATTTTAGCGGCAATGAAGGAAATAACCGGGGATTTTGTCTCAGGTATACGTGAATTAAGTCGTGTTTTGGCCGTTCGCGGCAGGGTGCTTCCCGCAACAAGTCATTCTATAATACTCAAAGCAGAGATGGAAAACGGGACGATTGTTGTAGGAGAGTCGAAAATACCGAAAGCCGGAGGCAAAATAAAACGAGTGTTTATCGAGCCGGCAGACGTTGAACCGTTGGAAGAAGCGATTGCAGCTTTGCGTGAAGCGGATGCGATTTTATTAGGACCTGGCAGTTTATATACGAGCATTCTTCCTAATTTGTTAGTACCTCAGATTGCTAAAACAATTATGGAATCCGCTGCGGTAAAAATTTTTATATGTAATGTCATGACGCAGCCGGGCGAAACAGACGATTATTCAGTTAGTGATCACTTGCAAGCGGTACATGATCATGTAGGGCATCATTTATTCGATTATGTGATTGTGAATGACGGAGAGATACCGTCTCAAGTGCAATTAAAATATGCAGAAAAAGGCGCAAAGGCCGTTCATCTTGACTTGGAAGAGGTCACACGCAGAGGCTATCAGGTTGTTGCAGATCGACTTGTACTATTCCGTACTTATTTGCGGCATGATGCCGATAAATTAAGCAATCATATCTTTCAATTGGTGAATGATTGGATGTTAAAGAAGAGGTGACTGCTCGATGTCTTTTGCGGCGCAAACCAAAAAAGAATTGACGCTCATAGAGAGCGAGGCTTGTTGTGAAAATACGGAACTTTCGGCGCTCATTCGGATGAATGGTTCCGTACAGGTTTCCAGCCAACGAGTAGTACTAGACATTTCTACAGAAAATGCAGCGATAGCCAGAAGAATTTATTCTTTGATTAAGAAGACGTTCCAAATCCATACGGAGCTGTTGGTACGGAAAAAAATGCGGTTGAAAAAAAATAATGTGTACATCGTGAGGATTCCCAATCAAGTGCAAGAGGTGCTATCCAAGCTGCACATTGTCTCAGAAGGTTTTCAATTTGCCACTCGGATCGATAAAGGGATGATCAAAAGCAATTGCTGTAAAAGAGCATACCTTCGCGGTGCGTTCCTTGCTGGTGGGTCGGTGAATAACCCAGAAGGTTCTTCTTATCATCTTGAGATTGCCTCGATGTATGAGGAGCATTGTCACTCCCTTGTCCAATTAGCCAACCGTTTTGATCTCAATGCTCGTTGCATTGAACGAAAAAAAGGCTTTGTATTTTATATAAAAGAAGGCGAAAAAATTATTGAATTTTTAAGCCTAATTGGGGCGCATCAAGCATTACTTCGTTTTGAAGATGTTCGTATAATGAAGGACATGCGAAATTCGGTTAACCGAATTGTCAATTGTGAAACAGCTAATTTGAATAAAACCATTGGTGCGGCGGTAAGACAGCTGGAAAACATTCGGTTGATTCAGCGAGAGATGGGGCTGGAGAACCTGCCTGAGAAGCTGAGAGTAGTCGCAGAAATTCGTCTCCAGCATCCCGATGTGAACTTACAGGAAGTTGGAGATTTACTTAACGGAAGTGTTAGCAAGTCCGGTGTGAACCACCGACTTCGTAAAATAGACGAGCTTGCGGAGAAAATTAGAAAATCTTAGTTGCTAGCGGCTTTCATCCCCTCATAAACAATGGTATAATGATTGAAAAATGTAATTTTCATTATTTGTTCTAATACAGCTGTTGTAAACAAGTAATTGGGGGGTAATGGTTCATGTCGAAACGACCCGTTGTCGTGAAATTAAGAACTGGCTTGCACGCAAGACCAGCGGCATTGTTTGTTCAAGAGGCTAATAAATTTTCATCTGAGGTTTTTGTAGAGAAAGATGATAAAAAAGTAAATGCGAAGAGTATTATGGGGATTATGAGTTTAGCGATTAGTTCAGGTACGGAAGTTGTAATTAGCGCTGAAGGGGCAGATGCAGAGCAAGCTGTAAACGCTTTAGCCATTCTGGTTGGCAAAGAGGAATTAGAAAATCAATAAAATGCCAGCAAAAATCCACAATTAAAAACCCAGCTTCAATCCTGTTCTAGCAGGATTGAAGCTGGGTTTTTTGCAATTCTATATTTATTTGGCTGGAATTTCAGCAGGTTGAATAACTTTGTCAATCAAGCCGTATGCCAGAGCTTCATCAGCGGTCATAAAATAATCACGGTCCGTGTCTTTATCCAAACGGCTTAACGGTTGGCCTGAACGTTCTGCCATAATGCCGTTTAGTTTCTCGCGTAATTTGATAATACGGTTAGCGCGAATTTGAATATCACTCGCTTGCCCTTCAGCACCGCCTAGAGGTTGGTGAATCATTACTTCGCTGTTTGGTAAAGCAAGGCGTTTACCTTTGGCGCCTGCGCAAAGTAAGAATGCGCCCATCGAAGCTGCCATGCCCACACAGATCGTGGATACATCGGGCTTAATGAATTGCATTGTATCGTAAATCGCCATCCCCGAAGTAATCGAACCGCCAGGGCTATTAATGTAAATACTGATGTCCTTTTCTGCATCTTGTGCGGCTAAAAATAGCAATTGAGCGATAATTGCATTAGCTACCTGATCATTAATTCCGCTGCCAAGGAAAATAATGCGATCCTTCAACAAACGTGAGTAAATATCATAGCCACGCTCTCCCCGTGCATCCTGTTCCACTACCATGGGTATAAAATTCATGTTCATGCGCCTAGCCTCCTAAAATTACTTAGTGTGAGCTTTCATCCTATACATCATAACGAAAAAAACATTAAAGGTCAAGAAAGGTCAAATTATTTTCGATAAAAAAATCAGTTCGAGAACTGACCTGCCGGTTCAGCTAATATGGCGCGCCCATGAGGAATTGAACCTCAATCTCAGGCTTCGGAGGCCTACGTCATATCCATTTGACCATGGGCGCACAAAGGCCTAAGCTCATTGCTGCAAGCAAAAATTATTATATGATATGTCATAGCGAAAAGCAAGCGATGAATAAAGGACAAGTTTGGGTTTTAGGCACGGGATTCGATTTAACCTTTGAACTTATAAAATAATCTTGAAACAGCGACCCCGATCGACCCAAGTCCGATAAACAGGATGGCGCGAATCGCTGTGGAAACGTCAGGCAGATCAATGAATATGATTTTTACCAAGGTAACGAATAAGAATAAAATCCCGGCAAGCCTTACTTTGGGCTTTTTAATTGTCAGGCCAATAATGATTACTAAAATCGCGTATACGGCCCAAACTGCGGAGAGAACTAAATGTTGATAATCAATGGTCAACGTTCGGGTCAGAACATTGGTAATCTGCGTGATAAATATGAGGCAGAGAATCGACTCAGACCACAACAATAGGAGTTTGAGTTCGGACTTGCCTCGACTTTCTTCAAGCGTTATATGTGAGAATACATATAAACTGCCTATTGATGCCACAAGCACAAGCCAAGCGAACGACTCCGCTGAGAAAATTTCCTGAATGGGATGAAGCAGCACACTGCTTATGCCAATTAAGTAAGCAAAGGTTCCTGTAATTTGCTGCAGCTTGCTATTCAGCTTGATTCCTAAACAGAGCGCGATTGTACCTTCAACCAAGATCGCTGCAGAAACTTGGTCGGAATGCAGCACGTAGATCAGCCATAGGAACCAGCCGAATGTGGCTATGGACAGGTAAACGGAGAAAGCTTTCTTTTGACTAAACAGCCATAAAGCAGTTGCGCTATACAAGAGAGACCAGAAAGCGATCATCCATTCATACGTCACCCTATCGGTTGAATCGCCATATAACCCGTACATCCACGCGGCAAGAAGGCCAAAGCTCATATAAAGTGTAATATGCTTTGGGCTGTCCTTGGATTTGAAGGTAGACAACATATAGAGAAGGATGTGCTGCAGAAATACCGCAATAATGATTGCAGCTCGATTTTCCGATTCGTTCCCATTGATCAATCCAACGAGTAAAGGGAGATGTAAAACGCCGAATGCTATAAAATATGCTGCTTGGAATGAGTAGCGTAATGATAATAAGATCATTGCGATCGAAAATAGAGCCTCATAACCCGCAAATATCCAAACGTTAGGTTTTGCAGTGTCCACTAAAAAAGGCACCAAATAACCAGCCAGTAATGTAATGATCATCAAGGCTTGTGAGCGATGGTGAAGTGCGGTATAAACACTTAAACCTATAGAAACT
The DNA here is from genome assembly GCA_028287395.1 of Bacilli bacterium. Lineage (GTDB taxonomy): Bacteria > Bacillota > Bacilli > Paenibacillales > NBRC-103111 > Paenibacillus_AC. The sequence goes on along the minus strand of JAQBPR010000209.1, from coordinate 8,574 downwards.
ACATATAGCAGAAATGCGAATCCAGATGGGATCAATCCAAACAGCATGTGTGCGGCAAATAAGGAAAGGATCAGAACACCGATGGAGCCTCCGAGCAGCACTTGCCCTAGAGCTATACGATTGCGGCGAATTTGTGCTTCCCCCTGCCAATACATGATTCCAGCAACGACGATGCCTAATATGCAGCGTATAGGCTGTGTAATAATCCCGGCATTAACTGCAGCGGTAAATCCCCACAAGACGCCGAGCAGGAACACAACAATAAATATTCGCGGAAGCCATACGCGGGCAATCAGATGCTCCCAGTCTTTGGGGGGTGCGGGCTGTTCCACCTGTTTATGTACACCATTATCAAGCTGCTGCGCCATATGTTCAATGATTTCAGGAGATATGTTTGTCGTACGCGTTTGATGCTCTGGAGGCTTATTTTCTTTTTCAAGCAGGGTGCTTAGTTGGTATTCGAGATGTTTGATCTTCTTTTCAAGGGCTTCAACACGTAAATCCAAATCCATAGAAACGCCTCCCACTATAAAATGAATCAATACCTCCATGAAATGCTGTTCCTGCTTATTTGCTAAAATTATACAAGTTCTTGTTGAGAAATACTAGAAAAATGTAGAAAATCCAGCTTGAAGGAGCTAGAATAAAATGAACAAGTTTTGAAATAAAGAGTTGGTGAACATGAGTTTGGAGTTCTTCAACAAGAATGAGGAAAAAGTGATGGATATTCTAAGGAACATTAAATTATCTAACGGATAAGAAAGTAATTTTTTTTTGGGGATATGCCAAAGAGTTCGATGATTAGAAGCCAAATGAGCCTCCGATTCGAAGAATACCTGAGAATAATATAAATAATCCGATTAAAATCGCGAAGACCCCGCCTATTCTCGACATGACAAGTGCAGCATTGCTCGGTTCAGCATTTTTAAACTGCCAACCATATCTCATATACCAGGATGCTTTGGGATAGATAATATTTAACAAACCGAGAATGATGAAAATGAAAGGGATCAAGTTAAACAATAACATACTATATCCACTCCTTGAATTATGTTACTAATGAATACGCTCTGTTTTGAGCAATGTTTCAAGAAATTTAGAAATTGAGCTAATCTTTAAAAATGAGTACATACGGAGGAAAAGATGAGTAATCATAAAACTATGGTAATTGGACATCGTGGAGCGGCGGGTGAAGCACCTGAGAATACGATGGTTTCTTTTCAATTGGCGTTGAAGCAAGGTGCGGAAGGGATTGAGCTGGATGTACATTTGAGCAAAGAAGGGGAAATTGTCGTTTGTCATGATGCAACTCTAGACCGCACTACCAATGGTCAAGGATATATTTTTGAGAAAGAAGTCGTGGAGATCAAACGTTACGATGCCGGAAGTTGGTTTTCAGAACAATATTTGGGTGAAACTGTGCCTCTACTAGCAGAAGTATTTGATCAAGTGCCGGATGGCATCCTAATTAATGTGGAAATAAAATACGCCTATCATGGGCGAATGGAGACACAGCTAATCGATTTTCTGCGAAAAAGAAAAAGAATGGAAAATGTCGTCATTTCTTCATTTGACCATAAGTGCCTCCAACGTATAAAAAAAATGGAGCCTAAAGTAAAGATAGGTCTTTTATATGCAGCGAATTTGGTGGACCATGCTGGTTATGCGAATCAATTAGGTGTCGATGTGTTTTCAATTCATCCCCATTATCAATTGATTGAAAAGGAAGATGTGCAAAAAGCGAAGGCTTTAGGAATTAGAACATTTCCGTATACAGTGAATTCATTAGAAGAATTTCGCAAAATGGTAGAATACGGCGTTTCGGGTATTATTACCGACTATCCGGCAAGATTAGTAGAGCAGCCTCGAAAAAATTAGTAAAAAACGGAACTTTTGGAAGTCTGATTCGTATGGTTATGTACAGGGCAACTACTTGTAATTAACGAAAAAGGATGCGATTAGGTGGAAATGGATAATGAACAGCGTAGAAAGATCAAACGAAAGGTAGCGATGATTTCAGTATTGAGCCTGCTGCTTTTACAATCTATGGCTTATGCCGATGGAAGCACAGTGGCTGTAACTGCAACTTCAACTTCCGCTGCGGTGGATACTCAGGGTACACCGAGTTCTGTACAAGACCCGAATGCGCCGATGCTAGCAGAACCCAAGATCACTAAAGAGCAGGCCGTTGAAAAAGTGAAAGCTCTTTTTCCTATTTTTAAAGATGCCAAAGCAGATAATGTCCAGCTGGGCGGCGGTAATACATATCCGGTTCAAAATCCAAACGTATGGAACATCAATTGGAATTTTTCATTTGGCAACAACGGTTATAGTGTGAATAGCACGGTAGATTCACTTACCGGTGAGCTATTAAACATATATCTAAATTACCCGTTGGATGAAGATAATGTCGGTTACTATCCACCTAAATATTCTAAAGAGCAAGCTCAGCAGCTGGCAAAAGAGTTTATTCAGAAGGCTTCACCTGCTGTCCCGCTGGATGATTTGCAAATGACCGACCAAATGCGTTTTTCCAGTCAAGCTCTGTTTGGACCCGTACGTTACGACTTTTACTTTAATGTGAAAATGAATGGGGTCATTAGTCCCAATGAATCCATTATGGTTTCGCTGAATGGCAATGGAGAAGTGACAAGTTACTCGCGTAATAAAGCTGCAGCAGCTTATCCTTCCGCTGTTCCTAAAATCAGTTTGCAAGAAGCGACAGATCAATACGAGGCTGGAACTGAACTTGAACTACAATATATCCCCGTTTATCAACCCTATGCGAATGTAAAAGATTGGTTTCTTGGATGGGCTCCACAATTAAGTGAAGATGTATCGATCGATGCGCAAACAGGAGATTTTATTAATTCTTCAGGCGATACAATCCATTCAAATGGCGCACAATTTAGTGAAGTTCCGAAGCAGGATAAACTTTTTGTCCCAACAACGGGAAATGGAGAAGATCAGCAATTAACAGCAGAACAAGCTGAGGGACTTGTTAAGGGGGTTTTCGAGATCCCAAGCGAGCGAAAATTAATGAGTCAAAATCTAAATACCTATTGGAATGATATGAGCCAACAAATGTGGAACTTATATTGGACAGAGCAAACCCCCAACACTGCATTCGGCGGTAAACAAACGAATGCAACCGTAAATGCTATGACAGGTCAAATTATGGATTTCCAAGGGGAATCTTATGGTCCGTCATGGAGCAAAACCGAAGATAAGATAGATCCTGCAAAGGTCATTTCGCATGATGCCGCATTGGAAAAGGCCTTGGCAACGGTTAATTTGTTATATCCAAATGCAGCGGAAGAATTAAAATTGAATGTAACAGATCCGACAAAGGTACCCAATGAAACGAATCCAACGTTTAGCTTTCAATTTCAAAGATTTTTCAACAAGATGCCAGTAACTGGGGATGTCGTATCGATAAGTCTTGATGCATCGGGTAAGCTTATAGGTTATCATTGTTCGCGTACAGCGGACTTGGAAGCTAAAGTAAAGCAGCTTAAAGCGAATATTTCCAAAGAAGACGCAACAAAAAAATATAGGATTGCTACCATGGAACAATTACAGTATAAGTCGATTGGCGGCTACTATTCGAATTCGGCCTATTTAACACCTTTTATTAAACTGATCTATCAGCGTATCAATAAAGACATTATGAAAAACGGTTATATAATTGATGCGGCGGATGGGGAAATGCGAGCAACTTATGCAGGCCTGTCCGATCAGAATTTGATCCATATGCCAAAAGACATTGATGGACATTGGGCGCAGAAGGAATTGGAGACGATGGTGCAGTATTCCCTTTTCACTGTAGATGAAGCAGGACAATTGAATCCCGATGCGTCGATTAGTTTAGGAGAATGGATGAATGCCATTGCGTTAGCGGGAAATCCGCAATATGCCGGACAATACACCTTTAATAAGAATGCGGCAAATAATACAATTGGCTTTAAAGATATAACGGATAAAAGTCCTTTCTACGCGGCTTCTCAAATGTTTATTCAGATGAAATGGCTTGATCCAAAGCAGACACCAATGCTGCAGCCGGAGCAAATTTTAACACGAGAAAAGCTTGCTGATTTACTTGTTCATATGCTGAAGTATGCTAAAATAGCAGCAGTTTTAGAAGATAAATTGCCGCTGGATTTCAGTGATTCGGCACAAATTACGAATAAAGGTGCAGTAACGCTGGTGACCAAGCTGGGGCTGTTGGTTGGAATAGACGGGGCATTTAAACCGCAAGATAAGGTTTCAAAGGCTCAAGCTGCATCAGTCATCATGAGGCTCGTATATTTACAAGGTAAATTGGATCAAAAAATTATGTGAAACACTACTGTTTACCCCATTCCCAGCCATTTTATGGGAATTAGCGGTGGTCACGATGACCAAAGATTACTGGCGTTTGTGCGGGCTAATCCGCTTTATCACATGGTTCGGTTTGTCAATAAGACAGTAATGGTTGGAGATGTGCTAATGCAAGAAGCCATTCTAATTAATTTTAATAAAAGTATGGGACGATGGACGACTATACTTATAACAATGATCATTTGTACTACTTTAGCAGGGTGCTCTACTGCTTCATCAACACCTCAAGGCGCCTTGGTGAGTAACGCTAATATTATCCCGAAAAATGGAATGGCAGTAGTTCCGCCTCAAATAGATGGCACCATCCAGTCTATTCAGACTGGGGATCCATCCTATGTGGTTCTTAAAGACGTCGTAGAGACAGTCACGAACACAGGAAAAATTGAAGATGAAATTCATAAATCAGAAGAAAAGTTAAAATTGCCAAATGGGCATTTTGTTTCTCCAAATCACTGGCAAAGTGACGGGGAAACGCTAGATTTGTTTATTGGAGATAGTTTCACAATGTCTATAGATACAGAGAAAATGATTGATATTTCGTCCGAACAGCAGTTTGCTGGTATTGTTAAGTCGATAAACGATAAAGAAATGGTCATTCAGAAAATTTTGTATGGCACTACAAGCGGTGCGATGAAATATACAGATCAATCCGTAACAATTCATTTAGCGCCTTATACCTCTGTTTCATTATATGGATCGAATAGATCCCAAATTACCGTAGGAGACGCGGCATTATTCGTTCTAATAGGACCCCCTACTGATTATATCGCAACTCAAATCACTTGCTTTAGCAGTACAAGTGACGCTGGATGGCAAATGGAGTGACAGCTAAATAATTAAAACTATGAGGAAAAGAGGTTTCATGAATTAGGACTTAGCAGGAGAAATCGACGGGTAGGTCTTATATCCGTCGATTTCTCCTGTGTTCATTGCATCAAGCTATAGTATAATCAGTGATAGGAAAATGAACAGTAGAATCGCCACGAATCAGGAAGAAGTCGGGAATCATCATTCCATTCATGAATTCCGATCTTATAAAGCAAGCATTTGAGATCACATCCTTTTACCTAAATAATGGTAATGAGGATATTAATTTATTTGTTTGCACGCCAAGTGCGGAAAATCTGTAAAAATCCGTTCAATACAGCTTGCAATTTTACGACGGATTAGGTATTCTAGATATAGAAGGTTTTTCTTTTTTTGTCACAGTGGGACTTAAAATGTTTATGTGGGTCAATTTACGTCCAAAACACTTGCAGGAGTGAGATTATGCGCGCAATTCTGGACATTCAAAAACAACTTCTGCCGGATTTAGTCGATGTGATGCAAAAGCGGTATACTATTTTACATCTCATTATGCTTTCGCGTGTGGTCGGGCGTCGAACATTAGCCGGTGCCATGAATATGACGGAGCGAGTGCTTCGTGGAGAGATTGACTTTCTCAAAGCACAGGGACTTTTAGAAATCGAAAGTCTGGGTATGCGGGTTACAGATTCCGGACTGCAATTGCTTGAAGAGATGGAGCCGATGATTAAGCATTTATTCGGACTTTCCGAGCTGGAAGAACGTATTCGTCAAGGATTTAATATCGCACAAGTGATTGTTGTGCCAGGTGACTCAGACCATTCTCCATTTGTCAAAAAAGAATTAGGTCGAGCTGGCGCTGCTGTTTTGCGAAAGGTGGTTTCTAGAGACGGTGTCATTGCCGTGACTGGGGGATCAACTTTAGCGGCTGTTGCGCATTATCTAACACCAACTGCACAATTTAAGGGCATTTGGTTTGTACCCGCTCGGGGTGGATTAGGCGAAAGCGTAGAATTGCAAGCCAATACCATTGCATCAACAATGGCCAAGAAAACCAACTGTCAATATCGTTTACTGCATGTACCGGATCATCTTGGCGAAGACGCCTATCAATCCTTGATTCAAGATGCGAATATTAATGAATTGCTTAAAGTGATTCGCAAAGCACGCATTGTGGTACATGGTATAGGTGAGGCTATGGTTATGGCCAAACGGCGCAAGGTGGATGAAGCAACGGTGCAGAGCTTGCGCGAAGACGGCGCTTTGGCAGAAGCATTCGGTTATTATTTTGATAATAAAGGGTTAGTTGTGCACAAAATACCCACTATGGGCTTAAGGCTTGAAGATATCCAACAAACGGAAACCGTGATTGCGGTCGCCGGCGGGAAAAGCAAGGGTGAGAGTATTGCAGCTGTTATGCGTTTCGGGCATGATGACGTACTCGTTACCGATGAGGCTGCAGCGAAGGAAATGCTCAAGCACTTATAGTTTTTGCTTCTGAATCTTGACAAGCTCCAGAGCCTGTCTTGACTATATATTACATTTCTAGGAGGAATTAATCATGGTAAAAGTAGGAATTAACGGATTTGGACGTATTGGACGTAATGTGTTCCGTGCAGCTTTAAGTAACCCCGATGTGGAAATTGTCGCAGTAAACGATTTGACAGATGTAAAAACATTGGCACATCTGCTTAAATACGACACGACGCATGGTACACTTGATGCAAACGTTGAAGTCGGCGAAGGCAGCATTATTGTTAACGGTAAAAGCATTAAGGTTTTCGCTGAACGCGATCCTGGAAATTTGCCTTGGTCCAGTGTTGGCGCAGAAATCGTTATTGAATCTACAGGTATTTTCACCTCCAAAGAAAAAGCAGCATTGCACTTAAAAGGCGGAGCGAAAAAAGTCATTATTTCTGCGCCAGCTACAGATGAAGATATTACGATCGTTCTCGGTGTAAACGAAGATAAATATGATGCTTCAAAACATACAATCATTTCAAATGCTTCATGTACTACGAACTGTTTGGCGCCTTTTGCCAAAGTCTTGAATGACAAGTTTGGTATTGTTAAAGGGATGATGACTACGATTCACTCTTACACAAACGATCAAAGCGTACTTGATGTGCCTCATAAAGATCTTCGTCGCGCTCGCGCAGCGGCTGAGAACATCATTCCTTCTTCAACTGGTGCAGCCAAAGCAGTTTCCTTGGTGCTTCCTGAGTTGAAAGGCTTATTGAATGGGATGTCTATGCGTGTGCCTACACCTAACGTTTCCGTAACGGATTTGGTTGCTGAATTGAAAGTTAACGTCACTGTGGAAGAAATCAATAAAGCTTTTAAAGAAGCTTCGGTAGGCTCACTTAAGGGTATCTTGAACTACACTGAAGAGCCGCTTGTTTCAAGCGACTTTAATGGTGACCCAGCTTCCTCGACAATTGACGCGCTATCGACTATGGTTGTTGGTGATAACATGGTTAAAGTTATTTCATGGTATGACAACGAATGGGGCTATTCCAACCGTGTTGTTGACCTTGTAGCTTTCATTGCAAAAAAAGGACTGTAATAACAGCATAGATTAACAGCGAGGGGAGAAGCGATTCTCCTCTTTGCCTGTTGAGTTCAGTTATGCTTACGAAGCCAATTTTGCAAAAAACGCAAATTTTTTAGGAGGAACGTATTCATGAATAAGAAAAGTGTCCGCGATTTAGCTGTTAAAGGTAAAAAGGTATTTGTGCGTGTGGATTTTAATGTGCCTTTAGAGCATGGGGCGATCACAGATGATACACGGATTCGTGAAACGCTGCCGACCATTCAATTCTTGATCGCTGGCGGAGCAAAAGTGATTTTGGCGAGCCATTTGGGGCGTCCCAATGGAGAAGTCGTTGAAGAACTTCGTTTAACTCCTGTCGCTAAACGTCTTTCAGAGCTATTGGGCAAGCCGGTTGCTAAAGCTAATGAAGCTGCAGGGGCTGAAGCTCTGGCTGAAGTTGCTAAATTAAACGATGGCGATGTGCTGTTGTTAGAAAACGTACGCTTTTATGCTGGAGAAGAAAAGAATGATCCGGAATTGGCGAAGTCTTTTGCAGCGCTGGCTGATTTATATGTTAATGACGCATTTGGCGCTGCTCACCGCGCACATGCTTCGACAGAAGGGATCGCCCACTTTTTGCCCGCATATGCCGGCCTTTTGATGGAAAAAGAATTGGATGTGCTTGGAAGAGCATTGACTAAACCGGAGCGTCCTTTTACGGCAATTGTCGGTGGAGCGAAGGTTAAAGATAAAATCAGCGTCATCGAAAACCTGCTTAATATTGCAGACAATATCATCATTGGCGGCGGATTAACCTATACATTTCTTAAAGCGCAAGGGTATGAAATCGGTCAATC
>JAQBPR010000208.1 GCA_028287395.1 Bacilli bacterium | reverse complement strand
CGTGGCAGTTCAAATCCACAATCCGTCGAGTCAGGCTGATTCGTTTGTTTGGAGAGGTGGCGTAAAGGCTATACAGTATTATTATCTTCAAAGAGAACAAAAGCTGATGGAGAAATAAATTTGATTTCAACTCCAGTCGAATTCAATAAAAGCGTCAGTACCGTCAAAAGCGTCATTATGACACAACCGACGCTACATAGGAAAAAATTACTTTTCCTTTTTGACTCCCATTAAAGAAGGATTGCTCAACGTTTTGGTATCGTTAGATCTGCCAGTATTCGAGTCTTTATTAACTCCCTTATCGTTATTCGGTTGCTGCACTTTTTGGCCAGTGGGATCAACAAAAAGCCTTCTCCAATACTCCGTCATCTTGTCATCCACCCTTTCAACTCTGAGATTACTATTATAAATAGTCTTTAAAAAATCAAACGGAAATTTTGCTTTCGGTAGGGGATGCTGTTTAAGATCATTCTTGGGTCATCGTAACATGCATATAGCGAAATATAAGGACGCCTGCCTAGGCGCCCTAATTCAAAGCTTTTATCCAACTATGCATTTTTGATTATGATTTTATTCAATATTGCATTGTGACAACGCCAGCATAACTGGATAAGTTTTCCTTGGTAACCTCTAACGTATTCACCTCAGTCGTCCCTTGCCCTGCTGCCTTAAGGAACTTGTCTACCTTAGCGAAGACTATCCTCCCAAGAATCCCCAACGCTTTCGTGCTGTAATGCATCGGAATCGCAACAGTTGCTTGCAATTGACGCATCACTTGAACGGCCTCCAACCCGTCGAGTGTCATTCTTCCCCCGACGGGAACAATGAGAACATCCACTTTGCCGATCGCCCTCACTTGTTCCTCGGTTAACAGGTGTCCCAGATCACCGCAATGACAGATCGTCAGACCTTCCAACTGGAAACGAAAAATTATATTTGGACCTCTTTTCTTGCCGTTCACCTTATCGTGAAAAGTCTTGAATCCACTAATACTCACATCTTCGCGGCTATATTCCCTTGGCTCATTAACAAGCAAGTAATTGCCTGATGCCGCTTGAACTTTATTGTGGTCGCCATGATCATGCGTAACAACGACAATATCCGATTCAACAGGAACCGGCATACGGTAGCCAAGGAATTTATAGTAGGGATCAATTAGAACCCGCGTTCCAGCCTCCGAGGTCAATAAAAAAGATGAGTGACCGAACCATTTAATTCGCATAATCAAAGCTCTCCTCTCATTTATCTAGCTTGTACATCGGCTAAACCGAGCACAATCTCATACCACTCACATCGTGATCTTTTCTTTATTGTTGAGCTTTTTATATACGTTAAAATAAACCCATACCGCGTTCATTAGCAGCAATACACCAGTAATGAGGAATACATAACAGACACCAAACCAGGCTGCCACTTGCCCACCAAGAACGGCACCTCCGAATACGCCTAAATATCCAGCCGACATGGCAAACCCAAAAACTCTGCCTATAAGGGGAGCCGGCGTTATTTTCTTGATTAAGATATTAACGGAAGGAGTCAAACCTGCCGCCGTTAACCCTAACCCATGTCCTGATTAAATGTTGTGGTTTTATCCGGACACGGGTTAGGTAAGCGAAGCGTGGCAGTTCAAATCCACAATCCGCCGCCGCGTGATGATTCGTTTGTTTGAAGAAGTGGCATGATGCCTACCCATTGTCCGGAAATTCCTTTTTGCTTACCTACCCAATAAACCCATTAAAATTTATCTTCTATCTGTCGGTGAAGAGCTGGCTAATCCATTGTGCAACTGCGGTGTAAGTACGTAGATCGAGCAGCATGGAGTCATGACTTAATCCTTTGGGCAATATGCGTATCTCCGCATCGTTATATTGTCGAAACAGCGGTTCGTACTGTTCCGTCTTAACCTCCTCATCGTCTTCCCCGGCCAATAGCAGCGTAGGTTGAGTCAGAGCCCTTAGATCGTCCTGATACTTGAAGCCGGGACTGCGGCTCATGACAAGTCGGTAACTGAGTTCTAGGGTTTCATGACCATCGCTCGATTCTTCGGGTCTATTAATGGTAATAACCTTCAGATAATTTAACTGTTTGATTCCTATAGCATTAAGTATAGTCAGTCCAATAATACGCGGTAAGTTGACGGCTGCTCTTCGGGTCGATTCTTCTTCGGAATAATTAACGGGGGCACTCGGCGAAACGTAGGGCGCAAGCAACAGAAAAGCGTCGATCAACTGCCCGTACTTGGTTCCGGCAAATCGGATTGCGGTTCCTCCACCGGCGGAATGTCCGCCAAGCACAATTTTCGCATCGGGCTGTTTTTCTTTAATATAGTTGATCAAATCGGCGAGATCGTCGTCCGGTTGACCTATGTAATCGCAATCCCCTCGTCTTGCCGGTGATTTTCCATATCCTCTTAAATCCGGAGTATACACCTGAGCGATATTTTGCTGTGATAGATATTGTGCCAAACCGTGAAGATATTGCCCATCAATGCTAATACCATGCAGCAGAATTACGACTGTCCGCGACTCGGCAGAATAGAAGCGATAATCAAGCTTGGAGCCGTCCCTTGCGGGATATGAAGAGCGATCCGGAAGCTTGGAATAGTCCTGCTTAAATTCGGGTAAAGCCAAAAGAACATTTTCATTAGGCGGCTTGATTTTCGACTTCATAACAATGAGTGCGAAGGGAACGAGAAAAAATAGCAATAGTAACAATACAACAATCGATATGATGGTCAGCACTTCTTAAGGCCCCTTTCCATTGGATTTTTGATGTTCCAGATGTTTTTGAAGCATGGTTAATCCCGCTTTCAACGTCTCGATCTCATTTCGATAGCTATTTACTCCAAGGGAGACACAAATTTTTTGGGTTATTGTCCATTGCTCCAATAACTCCTCTTTATACTGTTCTATTGTCCTTAAGGATTCTTCATATTGGTTGATAATACTTGTTATCCACGAAACAACCAATTCGGGCTCGGCAAAATGACCAAAGAATAGCCTAGTAGAAATATCCGATCGAACGATGTCTCTTGCAACCGGACTGCCAAGATAGGAATGAAACGCCTCCTTGCCCATGTCGGTAATGGAATACATGTGCTTATTGGGCTTGCCTTCTTGAATGAGGATTTCTTTCTTAATCAGCCCTTCTTTTTCCATTACCTTCAACGCCGGATAAACACTACCGAAACTGGCGTCGTAAAAATAGGAAAAAACAGTTTCAAAATCTTTCTTGATATCGTACCCTGACTTGCTGCCGTTCATCAGTATCCCTAAAATGACATCTTGCGCTTTCATACTTGGCATCACCACATTATTTATATTCACAATATAAATATAAATGACCATATCTTATTTGGCAATATTATTTATTTTCAAAAATAATCTTGGATATAGGGATCTAGATCTGTAATACTCCATAAAAAAGCGTCAGTACCGTCAAAAGCGTCATCAAGACGCAACTGAAGGCACTGACGCTTTTTAGAATCACTGTTCGGCTCGAACTATGATTTATGTTGAACCCCTGTCCAGCATTAATAGTTGTGGTTTTGTACGGACAAGGGTTCATAAAAGCGAGGGGAGTCGAACCCCTGTCCGAATACATCGCCACATATGCTTCTACGGCTGTAGTTACAGCTTTGATGTCACCCGAGTATATAGTTTAAATAAATGTATCAAAGGAAATATGCCAATAATAGTAACTTTGTTGTGCTTTTAACAACTCTTCCTTATCAAAGCTCCCCTTACTTAATTCAATTCTAAGTATGTCCATTAACCTCACCTTGAGTAAGGGTAATTCACTCTTTATGATGTCGAAGACCCTAAATGCATCAATATTTATATAATCATGAACTACTCTGTTACGAAAGCCCTTTATTTTCTGCCATTCAATATCAGAATAATGTTGCTTCAATTCATTACTTATTTTCCCACAATTCTCACCAATGTTAGCAAAAAGATTTAATGACGCATTATAGTTTAATTGATCGTTGAATCCAT
>JAQBPR010000187.1 GCA_028287395.1 Bacilli bacterium | reverse complement strand
CTGCAAGTACAATTTCCTCGACAACCTCACGCAATCGCTGTGCATGACTCATCACCTCACCTGTTTGAACGTCCGGTGATGTTTCTACAAACGTGCTCACACCTATCTCCACCTACAATCCCTCCTATTTAAGTGTTCCGTTCTCTACTGTAGCATCGTAAACAGACAACGTCCAATACCGATGTTTATATTTTTGTCTTTTACACTGTCTTTTTCAAGTTTCTTGAAGCACTCATTTAATTTATGAATGATGAGGACGTAATTTAATACTCTAATACCGAAATATCATATCTATAAAAGCTAAAACTGCGTTGCAGTTACTTATTATATGGTTCTCCCCGTTTTAACAAGTAGTAAAGCGTGATGAAGTTAAAAAAGCAAAAGCCCTTCATGTCAAAAGGGCTTCCGAAACAAACTCGTTCTGTTGCATTAAAACGGCATTTATATCTTTTTAACAAATTCAGATTTTAACCTATTTTTATGGCGAATTTATTTATGGTAGTTCTCAGCGTATCATAAAGTGTCGGATTCCTCTATCTTCTTATCTATTTTATTTTTTTCTTCTTGCCACCATAAGGCTTCTTCAGGTTCTTCTAAAATGTCGTGGATTTCATGTTTTTCTTCCACGGCCGGTGCTGATCCCCTAAGCGATTTGCCTGAAGTTTCTTTGACAAAATACGTCACGACAACAATGCCGATAAGGGAACTGACAATAAGATAATAAGCAGGTACCATGCGATTCGTTGTTATTTTAATCAACCAAGCCATTAGTAATGGTGTCGTACCGCCAAACAATGAAGCCGATATATTATAAGTAATTGCCAGCGCCCCATATCTCACATCAGTAAAGAATAAGGAAGGCAACAGAGATGGCATCGTTCCTTGAAAGGAAGCTAAAAAGATGGCTAGAATCATTAATCCTAAAAAAACCAGCCAATTATTTCCGCTTTCGATCAATAAAAACGATGGGATAGATAGGATCATTAATCCGACCAAACCACCTTGGATAACCCGTTTATTGCCAATTCGATCACCGAAGTAACCCATCATTAAAACAATGGGTATCATAATAAACATGACAATTAGTATTAATAACAGCCCTTTGGTTTCGCCATAACCAAGGACGGAAGTTAGATGCGATGGCATATAGGACAAAACCATGTAGTCCACAACGTTATAGAAGAAAACCACTATCATACCAATAAGTAACGATTTCCGATGATAAACCAGAATATCTTTTATAGACACTGATTTATTTTCATTTGTTTTCGCTTGTTCCATTGCCTCAAAAGCTGGTGTTTCTTCTAAGTGATTACGTAAGTAAAGGCCGATAAGACCAATAGGTGCAGCGATAAAAAATGGAATGCGCCACCCCCATGCCAGCATCTTTTCAGGTCCTAAAATATAAGTGAGCAAGGTGACAATGCCAGATCCAGCAATAAAACCTACTAAGGTGCCCACTTCTAATCCACTTGACATAAACCCCCGTTTTTTGTCCGGTGTCGATTCGGCTATAAAAGTCATTGCACCTGAATATTCGCCGCCGGTTGAAAATCCCTGTACCAATCTGGCAATAAGTAATAATATGGGGGCCATCGTACCGATCGAAGCATAACTGGGAATCAACCCGATACTTAATGTAGCTAAAGCCATCATTAATAAGGTAATGGTCAGAATTTTTTTACGTCCTAACCGGTCCCCTAACATTCCAAAAAGCATTCCGCCGAAGGGACGTACAACAAACGCGATAGCAAAGGTGGCAAACGTATATACTAATTGTACGGTGGCGCTCATTTCGGGGAAAAATACTTTGCCAATCGTCACAGCCAAATAAGAATAAATACCAAAATCAAACCATTCCATGGCATTGCCAAGAGCGGTTGCCACAACGGCCTTTTTCGCGACTTCCGTGTTTACAATGGTGATATCATCTTTATGTAATTTTCGTTTTGATTTTTTTCTTATCTTTTCATCCAATCGTATATCCTCCTTGTTTTCTTGGACACACTCCTAATTTACTTATTATTAACGGGTATTTTTTTTTCATTCAAAATGTTACTGTTCATTTAATATGCCTCACGAGGATTATAAACAAGATAACAATTCATCTCTTTGAAAAATAAAAAGAGGACACCCGACCAAGTCGAAATGTCCTCTTAGACTTATGAGTTTAGCTGTCCTTCTTGGTTTCTTTTAAGATCTCTGAGACAATTTGGTACGATTTCAATCGGGCTTCATGATCATAAATTTGAGCAGCGATGATCCATTCATCGGCTTCTGTTTGCTGCTGAAAGAGGGTTAGCTTCTCCCGAACTGTATCTTTATTCCCTATAATGGAAAAGCTCAAACTCTTGTGAACATACGCTTTTTCTTGCCCGCTCCATAGAGTATCCATGCTGTCTACCGGTGGATTTAACATACCTGGACGTCCGCGCACTATATTGAGGAATTGCTGCTGCTGTGAGGTAGCCAATCGCTGCGCTTCTTCATCCGTGTCCGCGGCTATGATGTTTATCCCCACCATGGCATATGGCTTTTTCAGTATTTCCGAAGGGTGGAAATTACTACGATACAGGTCTAAAGCCGGAATCAAATAATCGGGGGCAAAATGGCTGGCAAAGGCGAAAGGAAGCCCCAGATGCCCAGCCAACTGCGCGCTAAAGCCGCTCGATCCAAGCAGCCAGACCGGAATGTCCAGCCCCTCGCCTGGTACTGCTTGAACACCCGGCATGCTAGATCCCAGAGACGGATCTAGATAGCCGCGCAGCTCACTCAACTGCTCGGGGAAATCATTCCCGTCGCTGCCCAATCCGCGGCGAAGTGCTCTCGCTGCAGGCTGGTCAGAGCCTGGAGCTCGGCCCAGACCTAAATCGATGCGGCCAGGATACATCGATTCCAACGTGCCGAATTGCTCGGCAATGACGAGCGGGGCATGGTTGGGCAGCATGATGCCGCCAGAGCCTACTCGGATCGTTTTGGTACCGCCGGCAATATAGCCGATGACCACCGAAGTAGCTGAGCTCGCAATGCCCGGCATATTGTGATGCTCGGCAAGCCAGTAACGCTTGTAGCCCCATTTCTCGGCATGCTGCGCCAGATCAAGGGAACGATGGAAAGAATCTCTCGGTGTGCCTCCTACAATAACCGGTGCTAAATCAAGTATTGAAATGGGAATCTGGCTGATTCCCTTGGCGGACTTATTTACGTTGTTATCTTCATTCATAGGTTTCAACCTCCAATTCTGCATAACCCTTTTTTTTAAAACTCTATCCATTCATATTAGACCTTATATCGCGATAAACAAGTACTTACTTTATTGTAAATAAGTATACTTTATATAACTAAGGGCTTTTCTCAGTCTATATATAGTAGCATGTGCAAGAAATAAAAAAATCAAGCTTCTGCTGCGATTGGAATCATTACCCATCGATTGCTGAAGCTTGTTTGAATTTTTCCATTTTCAACCTATGATCAAGAATACCTGAATCCGTGATCCCATATTGACGAAAAATCGAGTAAATTGAAGGAAATACGATCCCTGATGGTGAAAATATATAGTAAATCGAATCAAATTTTCGCCATCGAGGTGCATGATGAAAATCTATTTCAGCCGTTCTAAACTCGCACATTCTAAACTCACGAAACGGTTAAATCAAACCCGTTTTACCAAGGAATTTACGATAAAAAATAAGCGGCTATCCCCCGGTTAATATCGGAAAATAGCCGCTCCTCATATATCTTTCATAAACATTAATATTTAGTTGAATTTATTGTGCTGTCCATCCTCCGTCAACCAGGAGCAACGTCCCTGTAACTAAATTAGAAGCAGGAGACGCCAAGTAAATTACCGCCCCAGCCACATCGGCAATGGTTCCGATTCTTCCAGCTGGAATGCGCGATAAAACATTTTGCCTGAATTCCGGTGTGTCCAATCTTTCCGAGGTGCCTGGCGTGTATATAAAGGTCGGACCCACAGCGTTTATATTCACTCCCCGACTTGACCATTCCAGCGCAAGAACCTTGGTAAGCTGGTTTACTCCGCCTTTGGAAGCACAATAGACAACGCCCTCCGGAATCCCCACAATACTGACTTGCGAGCTGATATTGATGATTTTCCCAAAGCCCTGCTTTAGCATAATTTTTCCTGCAGCCTGACAACAGAAAAACACGCCCTTTAGATTTACATCTATCATATCGTCCCAGTATTGCTCCGTTACATCTTCTGCAAGCATACCTTCGCCTAAGCCTGCATTGTTGACGACAATATCAAGACTGCCGAAGTTATCCTTCACTTGCTGAAATACGGTTTGGATTTGGGAAACATCTCGAACATCCAAAGAATACGCTTCTGCTGTACCGCCTTCAACAGTTATTTCCCTAACTAATTCCTCAAGATCCTTCTTATTACGTGCTGTTAATGCGACTTTTGCTCCCGCGGCTGCCAACGATTTAGCAATACCATACCCGATGCCTTTACTGGCTCCAGTTACGATAGCGATTTTATCTTGGATACTGAAATCAGGATACTGCATTGTTCCATCAATCCTTTCGAATTAATTTTAGAAGCTATAGTTATCTACGGTTTGCGCATTAAAAGTAAACGTTCCTATGAAGATGTTGCTGCCGTCGACTTTGATTTTACCGACATAAGGGATATCCATACCATCCGTAATTGCCTTCCCTTGTGCAAGTTGATCAAGCACATATACAGAAGCGTAGCCGAGTTTTGACGGATCCCAAATCAGCACTTCGGACAATGTTCCACTTTTAAGGTACTTCTTAACAAGACTCGGCACACTCATGCCGCCAATTTTGATTTGCCCTTTTTTGAGCTGACCTGCTGTCACAGCTTGCTCAACAGCTTCTGCAGCTGCTGGCGTTTCGCCGCCTGCAAGGCATAGAAAGCCGTTAAGGTCAGGGTAAGTCTTAAGCAAGTTTTGGGCATTGCCAAAGGCAACCTGTTGATCATCGTTACTTGCCACGGTGGCAACAACTTTAATATCGGGATACTTGCTCGCAATTTCCTTTTTAACCGCGTCAACTTTACCAATCATATTTTGAGCGCTCAGTGAGGAAACCATGATAGCAATATTTCCTTTTGTTCCCATTTGTTTCTCAAGAATATCAAACATACCCAATGCTTGCGCAGCGTCCGTATCGGAGGCGACATAATACTTCCGATTTGCGCCATCAGAATCGCTATCCCAAGTAATAACGGGAATATTGGCGGTTTTAGCTTGATCAAATACGTTTGTGACGGACTTTGCGTCGTTTACAGCGATGGCCATACCGTCGACCTTTCTCGTAATCATATCTGAAATCATATTGATTTGCTTTGCTGAATCTACCTCATTATTTCCATTGAAGACTACATCTACTCCAAGGTCCTTTCCAGCCTTTAATACACCTTGCTTTCCTGCTTCCCAATAAGCCGGTCCTACTAGCATAGGATTAATAAAATACGTTCTTTTTCCTTTTGTACTGCCGGAATCGGTGGATGAAGCATTGTTACTTGATGGTGTACTGCCGCACGCAGCAAGAAATAACATCACAATTACAAGTAATGTGATTCCTTTATAACTCATCGATCTGTTCATGTTCTTTCCTCCTCTTATTAGATTAAAAGTTTTATATTATGTTATGCATCCATTTCATCGGCATTTTTTCGAACGGTTAACATTGCTCCCCCTCTAACAGTATTCAGCCTTTTGAAGAATGCATAATGCATAAACAAGGTTGGCTATTTATTCCCCGCGGCGAATGACTGCTACCAGCAGCAATACACCCAAAACAATGGCCTGATAAATGACGGACATACCCATAAGGTTAAGACCATTTCTGAGTATACCGATTGAAAGCAGACCAAGGAATGTTCCATACAATTTTCCGCTACCACCATAAACACTAATTCCACCTATTAGTGCAGCAGTAATAATATCAAGCTCATATCCGGAGCCAAGAATGGATTGGGCGCTTGATAGCCTGGAGATTAGAAACACACTCGCCATCGCGGATACAAAACCGCTTAAAGCAAACAAATATATTTTCACTCTGGAAGTGTTAATGCCTGTATAATGGGCTGTTTTACTATTATTTCCAATGGCAAAAAGGTACCGACCCACAAACGTTTTTTCCAATAAAATATGGCCAACAACAAAACAAATAATCAGAACGATTACTGAAATAGGAATCCCTAAAAATGATCCGCTCCCCAAAGAGTAAAAAGGCTTTGGAAAACCGCTGATCGAGCGCCCACCGGTCAAAATATAGCAAACCCCTCTAAACATCACTAGAGAACCAATGGTAACTACAATCGCTTGGATACCAAGCTTGCCAATAAGCAATCCATTAATAAACCCAGCTAGCGTTCCTACGACAAGACCTGCAAGGATAGCTAAAAATATGGGAACCCCATGTGTTAGGCACATTGCTGTAACAATTCCGCTGACTCCGACAATTGAACCTACCGACAAATCCATATTTCCCGAAATGAGGAGCAGCGTTAAAGCTATCGAAATGAATCCGATTTCAGATATTTGCCTTAAAATGTTTAAAAAATTACCCGTCGTTGCAAAATAAGGAACATTAAAACTAAAATATACGAGCATAACGACATTTAATAAAATAAGCAAGGTATATCTGTTTTTAAAAATGGTAAAAAGGACATATTTATTACTTTTCACATCAAGAATATTATTTGAGGCAACCATGTTTGCAACTATCCTTTCCTTGTTTTTTTGCGTTTCATCACATTCATGACAAGGGCGATAATAATAATTAAACCGGTGATAGCATCTACCCAATACTCTGATAATTTGACAAGAACCAACCCGTTTTTAATCATGCTCATCAGGAAAGAACCAAAAAAAGTACCTAAAATTGATCCGACACCGCCAAATATATTCGCTCCCCCAACAAGGACGCTGCCCATCGCCTGGAATTGCAAATTAAGGGCTGCATTGGAAGCTTGGATATTTCCGATCATCGAGGTTAATATGATCCCCGCTAAACCGACAAAAGCCCCATTCATTGAATACACCATGACTCTGATTCTATTTACATTAATGCCCGCCAGTGCTGCTGCTCCTCGATTACCCCCGACCGCATAGATCTGTCTACCTAACGGCGTCTTTTTTAATAAAAATGCGGTGAGTAAAGCTAGAATAAGAAATAGGATGACCGGAAACGGTATACCACCAAGCTTCCCCTGACCCAGAAAATTAAACGACTTCGGAAAATTTGTAATCCATTGGCTTCCGCTTATGACAACAGCTATTCCCCGAAGTATGTTCATCATGGCAAGGGTAGCAATAATATCCGGGATATTCAGCTTCGTCATAATAAGTCCATTCAAGAAACCTATAAAAGCACCTAGAACGATAGTGATCAGGATGACCAACGAAACATTCATTCCGGTATTTACCAGCATCGCGCCTACCACGCCAGTGAGCGCCAGAATGGATCCTACCGATAAATCCATGCCTCCGATCAATATGACCATTGTCATCCCTATTGCCACAATGCCATACACAGTCGTCTGTATGAGGATATGTGAAAAATTGTCCATCGACCTAAAATTCGGCGATAGCATTGAGAAAAGTAGGAACACTATAATCGTGAATAAAATAATAGGAACTTCTTTTAATTTAAAAATATGCTTCAAGATTAGCCCCCCTTTACTCCGAAGCCGCCAGCAGCAATGAGTTTTGAGTTGCCTCGTCCCTCATTAGCTCCTTTACAATGCGGCCGTTTGAGAATACTAAAATTCGATCCGACATTCCAAGGACTTCCGGCATTTCGGAGGAAATCATGATAATTCCCATGCCTTCACTGGCTAGCTTACTAATCAATCCGTATATTTCTGCTTTTGCGCCGACATCAACTCCTCTTGTCGGATCATTTAATATCAGAATTTGAGGACCAGTCACCAACCATTTGGATAAGACCACTTTTTGCTGATTCCCACCGCTAAGAAAGTTCACTGTTTGATGGATGCCGGAAGATTTAATATTCAATTTTTTGCTATACTCCTCGGCAATGCTTATTTCCTTCTTTTCATTTACTAGAAATAGTCTCTTTAACTGCCGAATAATGGAGAGCGAAATGTTGTTCTTAATCGACATTTCCTTAACAATCCCCTCTCTGCGTCTATCCGGCGGTACGTAAGCAATACCGCTCTTGATGGCATCGGCAGGAGTCTGGATGTGAAGCTGCTTTAAATCGAGAAAAATGTCACCTCTATTTAGCTTATTTAAACCGAACAGCGCTTCCGCGCATTCCGTTATCCCTGAGCCGACCAGCCCATACAATCCTAAGATCTCGCCTTTTCGCACATGAAATGAAATATGGTTCAGCGTATGCCCGTCGCTCATGTCTTTCACTGTCAACAGCGGTTCACCAATTTCAACTTCCAGCTTGGGATAGAGGTCACGTACTTCTTTGCCGATCATCTGGGCGATGATTTCCTGTTGGTTTGTTTCTTTTAAATCAAGATAGCAAATGTCTTTGCCATCCCTAAGCACAATAACAGTCTGGCAAATATCGAAAATTTCATTCATCCTATGTGAAACATAGATAATCGAAACTCCCTTTTTTTGCAGCGCCCTAATCGTTACAAACAGATTTTGCACTTCATTTTCAGGCAGCGCCGAAGTAGGCTCATCCATGATAATGATTTCGGCATCGCTAGAAACGGCTCTAAGGATTTCGACCAACTGTTGATGATGAACGCTTAGATTTTCTACTTTTTCCTTCACATTGAAATTTAGCCCCAAGGAATCAACAAGGACCTGTGCCTTTTTATTCATAGCCTTCCAGTCGATCAAACCAATTTTATTTTTGGCTGTTTCCTTTTCTAAGAAAATATTTTCTGCCGCCGTCAAATTAGGGAATAAGTTCAATTCCTGATGGATGATCGCAATGCCCGCGCGATTTGAATCCTTTGGACTTTTAAAATTAACTTTTTGACCTTTTAGAACAATTTCACCTTCATCGTACTCATAAATTCCCGTCAATATTTTCATAAGCGTTGATTTTCCTGCACCGTTTTCCCCCATCAATGCCATAATTTCGCCCTTTTTTAAGGATAAGTTAACTTGCTTCAATACCTTAACTCCTGGGAATGACTTAACAATTCCTTTCATTTCTAAAATAGGATTTTCCATAGGATCCCTCCAAAGAGTTGTAAAACAGCAATTGAATTTTTGGCTGACATGTATAAACTCAACTTTATTTAAGGTAGATTCTAGTATCCAATGCATAGCTGGCACCAGGTCCAATGAGCACAACACCCAATTCTAAGGGTGATAGTTCAGTGATATTCGGAGCGTCGACCATCCAAGTCTGAGGCTCAATGCAAACAAAGCCCTCCTTCGAAGTTTTGTTCCAAATAATCCAATAATTATAAGGGTTGTCTACCTGATAGATAATACTTTTTCCAGATACAACATCTTTAATCACTGCATGGTTTTTCGAAGGAATACCTGTATAAAAGCAGTCAATCGGACAACTTAACGGGGGCCATCCGCTAGGGTCTGCAATCATTTTCTCTTTATCATCGAGTCCCGCTTTTTGTAACATCGGAAACATATCCTGGTCCAATTCAAATTTCTCTTCGATGGGAACATGGAGACGAACTTCTTCAGCCGCTCCACCCTTTCGAAACGGTATATTAAATGCAGTGTGATAACTGATGCCAAAAGGAAATGAATGTTTACCGAAATTTTCCACATAAAAGGTTTGTTTTAAGCCATCTTTATTTAAGGTGTAGGTAATTCTGAATAATATATCCTGGGGGATATATTCGAAGAGACCCGGACTATCGACTGTCCGGCACTCTGCAACTATAGTTCCAGTATCGGTTGTTTCATCCACATGGGCTTCTACTAGATTCCATGCCCTGTTATATAGAATGCCATGAATATGAACTTGATTCGGATAGTTTTGGGGGAACTTGTACGTTAATCCATCGTATGTGAATGTACCGTACCGAATACGGTTAGGCGGGTAGAGAATCGGTATACCATAAGCAAACGGATCATTTATTAAATGATCTGCTGTCGGAGGCGTCCTAATAATATCGTATTCCCCGAAGTTATAGCTCAAGGATATGACATTAGCTCCCATATCAGGTACGAATACCATTTCATATCCGCCCGCGGCCAGCCGAATTGCATCATGTCCATCCCACTTTATATTTTGAAGTTGCGTGTACTCCATGCTTTCCATGTAAAGTTATCCTCCATTCAAATTGTGCCTAATGAAAAACATTCGTTAATAAAAATTTAAAAAACTATCAACGCGTGTTCCTCCGTTGTCCAAACTCAAAATCTGAACTATCATTTTTAATAACTTAATCTATACTATGGATTAAGTTATTAAAATGAAGTATATACTGAATTTTATTAATGTGTCAACTCATTTTTGCTAGTAAATAACCAAATTAATAGCTTCCATTCTTAACTTATAATCCAATAGTTGGATAAAGTGGTTTTCGATTTACGAGGATATATTAAAATGAAGGACGTCTTGCAAAATGACAGAAGCCGCACCTAAGAGTTGATAATCCTCTCCCAAGAAAGAAGGAAGAATCTCAAGCGATTGCGTAAACGGACTTAAAGCATTTTTAGAGACGTAGTCTTTTACTATAGGAAGAATGCCGTATTCATCATATAGAACAATAACTTGAGGGTTAAGTATGTTCACAAGGTTACCAATGGCGGCGGCAAAATATTCCGCAACATCCGTAATGACTTCCATCGTCAATTGATCGTAAAATTCCATTGCTTTTCGAACAATCGTCGGTGTAAGCTCTTTCAAATCCCCGCTTATCAATTCAGTAATTTTGGATTGACGTCCAGCCGCAATCGCATCCATAATACGAGTTTCAATGGCCGGCCATCCCACATATTTCTCCAAGCAACCTTTATTTCCACAATCGCATGGAATACCGCCCTTATCGATGGTCATATGACCGATTTCCCCCGAACCTCCATTGTGGCCTCTGAAGATCTGGCCGTTTAAAATAATTCCCGCCCCAACAAAACTAGTGTTTATATATAATAAATTATCACAATGATCATGGTATCCAAGATAAAGTTCCGCTAATGCAATGGCATTCACATCATTTTCAACCCAAGCCTTTAGATGCACACGATCCTCAATAAGCTGCGCCAACGGAATATCAGTCCACCAAAACTTGGAGCTGTAAGTAACCATGCTTTTGGAAACTCCCACGATTCCCGGGGAAATGATCGATATGCCGATGCATGAGCTTAAATCGTCGAATTGCTTTGTAAACTGTTCTATTTTGTCTAAAATGAAGTCCAGAGTATCTCCCCCATTTTTAGAATTAAATCCGAACTGAAACACCTGTTTATTTTTGATCTTTGCTTCAAAATTCATTTCCGCAATGGTTAAGCCTGTGGTTGTCACAGACACGCCAATCATAAATTTAATACGTTGTGAAATCCTAACCATGATAGGTCTTCTTCCGCCGCTTGATAACCCCATACCTATCTCTTCAACGATTCCCTCTTTAATGAGCTCACTAATAGCTGAAGCCACCGTAGTCGGGCTAAGATTATTCATTTTAGCAATTTCGCCGCGATAAATAGAGCCGGAATTTCGAATCGTTTTTAAAACAATGGATCGATTCAGTTCTTTCATTAGTTTTTGGTCGCCAGTTCGTTTCAAAATTCACACCCCTGTACTTCAAATATTGAGTAAAATTCTTATTTCTAAAATTAGCTGCGTATGAAACATTATAGCAAGTAATAATTTGGATGAAAAGAGACCAAATAATTCTAAATACCACCAGAACAGAATTTACGAAAAGTCTAAAAAATTCAGAAAAAGCTTATGATGGATTAAAATATATATTGCGAACGCGACGTAGTCTGATATAACTCCGATAATGTTTTCTGAGTCATCCAAACCGTTCCGTCTTCTAATTTTACATCTATTTTTGTAGTTCCATCCTCTGTCTGATAATTTAAAATATTAAGTTGATTATCCAATGAACTATCTCCCCATTTCCATGATCAACAAGACTCCTAATATATTTTCATTTTACCATACAAGCTCGAATACAATGAAAAAACATCCTTTTAACATCAATGGATGTTTATTGGGATGCCTTAAACTAAAATCATAAAATATATTTTAAATTGTTCTTAACCTACTAGATACTTACTGAAGCCCTTTAAGGAAGTTTCTAAGGAAAAAGCATAAAAAAATCGCCTCATTTGTGATATGGTTCAGCGAATGCAATCAAAGCACATGCTTAATTTTGAACATAAAATATTTATCAATATTTGAAATCCTATTCTCTTGTTTGCAAACAAAAAAGCCCTATCATGGGCTTTTTTACAATGAATTTCTATGTTGAAGAGCATCTTCATATTCAGACATTCTTAGACTTCGGGCTATACTACGAAAGATTGTAGATTTAAGACTTGATTCATTTTCTTTTGTTGCACTCATTTCTCTTCTTTCTTTTTTAACAACATGTATACCGTTCTGTTCAAACACTTTTACTAACTTTCTTCGATCTTCTTTGGTTTTTGCTTCCCTATACAATTCAATTATGGCTTTGATTTTAGACTCAATATCTATTCTCATTTCGGCATAACTTACTAAAACCTCTGGGAAATTTGTAAGTGGAAAAAGTAATATTTGAAACGCTAGTTTCTTATTCGCCTCTTTGAATTTATTGAAAAGGCTTAAATGTATATACCATATTTCAACAGGAAATCTTAACGCTGATATTAGTGCATCAACAAAATACATTCCAAAACTCATAAACCTAAGTGTTATTCCTATAAGAAGTGAGATCGTAAAAATCAAAAGAAAATAGATTATCATCAAACTCCCCCATCCGTTTTTATGGTACTAGCTTGTGCAGTGAATTGTTTTTTGAAATGTTCCTTACGTGCATCAGGTGTACTTTCTTTTACAAAATCTCCATAGTTTTCTTCTATGAACCCACTGATTTCATCATGGGCATTTAGAAAGTATACCTCTCTTTTGTTAAAGCTAAATATAAAATCCATTATGGATAGTGGTATCATTAACCAAGTTATGCATAAGATTGCAATAGGTGAAACATTTAATCCGAAAACTGTTATATATTTCAAAAAATGTGTTGTCACATCACAAGTAACTGTTATCGTACCCATGTGGCCAAGAAAGCAATTCAAAACGATAAATCCATTTAAGATTAATCCTATCCATCTAAAGAAGGAAGTATAACTACTGTATGTATCCATCCCCTTAAAATATTCCAATAAAAGCGGTAAAGAGAACAATAATGTCGTATTAAGAAAAAGAGCCTTACTAATATTTTCAGTATTGTATAGACCTTCTAAACCAAAATAGGTTAATAGAAATATAAGTAGAATCCTCCAACCCAAATACTTTTGTTTCTTAGCCCAAGACTTAGATATTTCATCTATGCTTTTCAAATGTCTACACCGACTTGTCTGCTATATTTATAGACCCATATTTTACCATGAACAAATTGGAAAATCAATACATTATATCGATTTATTTGACTTTTATTTCAAGTCTGTCAAACTTTGCATCAAAGCGCTTTACAAACAAAGCCATACATATAGTCTACCTCAACGAAATACCCTATCACAGCTTTCTAAATCAAATGTGAATAAACTTAACCACATCATTTCGTATCATAATTCCTTATATCTTGATAATTCTTTGCTGTTCCTCTTACTTCTAACGAACATATATTTTAAAGCACCTAAATTATACCCAACCTCCCTTTCCCCTCGATAGTTCGAACTACTTTAAAGATGGGCGAAACAGTGAAGTCAGAAACGTGCTTGATTCGTATCTAAATTTAATATAAACAAAAGAGCGCAGCTATATTAGTTACTCCCTCATAAGACGCGAATTTATTATGATAGTTTATTTTCACAATATCATTTCGATTGGATCGCTGTAACCTATCCATTATCAAAATATATATATATCCTGCAATGTACACCCATTGCTCGCTTGAAAACAAAAGCATCTTCATCATAGCGTTATTACCAAGATAACATTTAGACAAGCAGATGATATTAAAGATAGAAGCATCAAAGACATTGAGTTAGTCTTTGATGCTTCTAGGGAACAAAACGATTTGCATGTGCTTACTTATGATACGTTTCAGCGTATCACAAATGAGGCGATTTAACATTGCCCTACTTAAAAGATTCAATTCAACCTCGTTATGCTATAATCAATCACAAAGATTAGGAGAGGATTGAACCTTTTGGAAATGGTAACTGTACATATTGAACAAGCAGGTTATGAAGGACGCAAAGAGGTGATACGCGATATCCATTTTTCCATCGAGCCAGGGGAATTAGTTGGATTAATCGGACCTAATGGTGCTGGAAAAAGTACGACGATCAAGGCGATTCTTGGCCTTTTAGCTGATTTTACCGGGGAAGTGAGCTTTGGTGGTTTGAAGAAAAATTATGCCTATATTCCTGAGCAGCCCATTCTATATGACCAGTTAACATTTTGGGAGCATTTGGAGTTGGCCGCATCTGCTTATGAAATGGAGCGAAATGAGTTTGTGTACAAAGCGGATCGCTTGATTAACCGGTTTCGACTGCAGGAGGTGAAACACCATCTACCCTCTAGCTTTTCCAAAGGGATGCAGCAGAAAATCATGCTCATTCTCGGTTTTCTTGTTGAGCCCGATCTGTATGTTGTGGATGAACCCTTTGTTGGCTTAGATCCGCGAGCGACGAAAGACCTGCTTATTCTATTAGAAGAAGAACGCAGACGAGGTGCTGGCGTTTTAATGTCAACACACGTACTCGATACCGCCGAGAAAATATGTGATCGTTTTATTTTGCTGGACCAGGGTTCCATTGTGGCACAAGGCAATTTACAACAAATTCAACAACAATGCGGACTCCCAGACGCATCATTATTCGACTGTTTTCATTCACTGACTTAAGGAGACCTGCAATGCTTACTCCAGCAAAATTATTTCTAAAACGTTTGACCGCACACGGGAAATTTCAATGGAGCGTTTTTCGATTGGTCGTGGATTGGATCGTAGCGCTGTATTTTATTGTGCCTGCACTTATTGTTGCTGGATTTCAGTACCATTCTTGGTGGTCCGCTGCACCTGTTTGGATTGAGCGGATTCCTTACTCCATAGTTGTGCTTGTACTCTATCGAGTGGCTACTATGGGAACGATCCGTCTATTTGTCGAAGAAGCGGATCAATTGTTTTTACTGCAACACCCTAGATGGATCCCACGTCTCAAACAACTGGGTATGGCCTATTCATTTCTCTTCCATTTGACGCTTAGCGCTGCGATAATCGCTCTGCTAGCCCCACTGCTGCTCGTTCATTATCTACTAACGCCGGGCCAACTAGTGATGCTCTTTCTCTATTTGTCTGTATTTCGTAACCTGTCGGCTTTTTTAAAACATTTTCTTGCATTACGTTATGTAGGTTGGCGCTTTTGGCTAGGATCCATTGGATTACAGCTTGCGATGTCCGCTGTTTTCGTATCCACACTCCTGACTACGAAATTTGCGCTGTTTATTTGGAGCGGAGAAATCATTTTGTTCGCTTACTTTACCTACTTATCCATGAAATTTCGCCTTCATCTCAAAGGCACGTTTTCTCGGGATATTGAACACGAGCAAACGCAGCGCTTGAAATTTATCGCCCTGTTATTGAAAGGAAAAGTGGATAAAAAACCAAAGAAACCACGAGTGAAACCATTTTTCTTCACCAACTCCAACTTGATTTTCAAGCAAAGAACCGCTGTCAACGGACTCATCGAACTGTATCTTAAATCTTTTGTCCGCAACGGGATTCAAATCAAACTTTATTTGCAATTCCTCGCCGTAGGAATAGGATTACTTGCACTTCCAATCTTGCCTAAAACGATCAAAATCATCCTGTGGCTGCTTCTCTCCGCCTTTTTCTGCAATTGGTTGAAGGCCTATTGGTATGATGTGATTGACTCACCCTTTGTCCAAATGTTCTCGTGGAAGGATACCGATCGACAAAACGCAGCGCAGAAAGGAATCTTTTATGTGATGCTGCCCGGTTATTCTTTACTCAGTCTGACACTCGGTTTAAGCTCCTTCTCTTGGGTTGATACATTAGGCATCCTATTCATTGGCAGCTTAATTGTCTATATAATGACCAGCATTATAGTTACGTGGACATTTCGCAAAGCAATGAAATGAATAAACATCCAAAGCATCTGGAACCGACAATTTATATAGGTAATATAGATCCATAAAAAAGCATTTATTGATGTATGATATAAGTATCTAAGAAAAATGGAGGGGTTTTTGATGCAAGAACGCAAAATGGGGCGTATTGGACATCTTAGTTCAGTGATTATGTTTGGAGGCGCCAAGCTTGGTCAGGTCACACAAGAAGAAGCGGATCAGTCGATTGCCTTTGCGTTGGAGCAGGGCATTAATCATTTTGATACAGCTGCAAGCTATGGCGATGCGGAAATACGCATGGGTCCATGGATGAACCGAATTCGCCAGCAGATCTTTCTTGCAAGTAAAACAGGGGAACGTACGAAGCTGAAAGCCAAAGAAGAAATTTACCGTTCGTTGGAACGATTGCAGGTCGATCACTTAGATCTGATCCAGCTTCATGCCGTGGGGAATATAGCTGAACTTGATAAGTGCACATGCAAAGGAGGAGCGCTTGAAGCACTGCTTGAGGCTAAGGCAGAAGGCATTGTCAAAGCGATCGGAATTACCGGTCATGGGCACGAAGCGCCCGCTACGCATTTGGAAGCTTTGCGGAGATTTCCTTTTGACACGGTATTGGCTCCATTGAACTATTATCTCTATTCGATGCCGCAATACCGCGAGGAATTTGATTTGCTTGCGGAAGAAGTAAACCGTCAAGGTGCCGCGCTCCGCGTTATTAAAGCGATTGCCAAAGGGCCTTGGGGGGTGGAACAGCAGCGAACTTACACGACGTGGTATGAGCCTTTTGATGAGCTTAAGATTATCGACGCATGTGTTCACTTTGTGCTTTTTCGTAAGGATATTGCAGGGTTCGCAAGCGCAGGCGATATTCGGCTGCTTCCGAAAATCGTCGATGCGGTTTCGCGTTTCGGTGAAATGAATGAGGCAGAAGTGAACGATATTTTAAGCAAAATACCCGTATATGCCAGCCCGTTTGGCGCTGCTACCTCAATTGACTAAGGGTTGAAATTTAGGTAGACTTACTTTTCATTTACTTACTTTATAATATTTCAGCTCTTACGTAAGACTATATATTCAGCTATACTATTTCCAGAATACCTTTACATTAAGCTGAAAAAGTTGAAACGATTTTCATGAAACGTTCCGATTATTTTTAAATATCAAGCCAAGTTACCCCATCTCTAAGGAGGACATTAATCATGAGAACAATGAAACTTGGAAACAGCACATTAGAGGTACCGGTCGTTGCAGTCGGCTGCATGCGTATTAATTCGCTGGACAAAGCCAAGGCTGAGCAATTTATCCAAACAGCGCTAGAAGAAGGCGCGAATTTCTTCGACCATGCGGATATATACGGCGGTGGAACCTGTGAGGAAATATTCGCGGATGCCATCCACATGAATAAGAATATTCGTGAAAAGATCATCCTGCAATCCAAGTGCGGCATTCGGAAGGAAATGTTCGACTTTTCCAAGGAACATATTTTAGAGTCGGTAGACAACATCTTGAAGCGGTTGAAAACCGATTATCTGGACATTCTACTTCTGCACCGTCC
>JAQBPR010000179.1 GCA_028287395.1 Bacilli bacterium | reverse complement strand
CACCACTATTACATGTAAAAAAGGAATTGCCACCCATGATTTGGTTTGTGGGAACCTCAGACATTATCTACGAATCAAACCTAGTGTTTTGCGAAAAATGGAAACAAAATGATAACCTTTGTGTCTTGCATACTTACGATGGGATGACCCATGGATTTTTCAACTATGAAATGCATGAGAATAAACCATTTAAGCAGACTATCCAGGAAACAATAGAATTTTTGCAATCATTAGGGTTTATTGAGTCTAAGGCTTGATATGGGTTATTATGCTTAAAGGCGAATTCTCATTCAGAGTTGAATGGAAATTCGCCTTTATCTATTTAGGTTCATTTTACAGACTCTTATAACACACGTTTTTCAGTGGCCTCCAGCCAAATGGTCGGCTTTTTTATTTTAGCGGAACAGATTCTTGTCACAAGTCAGTGTCAAGAAGTTATACCGAATGCCGATTTAGGCCAAGAAAATGTACCGATTGCCGTGGCACATGTTCGAAGAAAACAAAAAATTAGACTGACGCGGCGGCGCTAACGGGCAGTTTAGTTGTGAAAAATTAAAGCCCTTTGCCACCTAGAGGTCTTAATTGAGTTGATTCGACTCCAGCTATTAGCGGCATTGCACGTTGGATAGATGCTTTTGTTTCTTCCTGAGCAAGGGAAGCCGCATGTGCAGCAGCATTGCTCCATACCTCTGTTACCCAAACGGCGTCGGGCTCAGTATCTGAGACGTTGACGATGTATAATTCACATTCCTTAACAGACTGCGCTGAAGCCGCACCGTCTAACAGTATATTTACCAGTGCATCCCGCTGACCTGATTTAGTAGTGAATTTAACATACATTCCGAATCTGTTCATTACTAGCACCTCTTCATTTTTTCAGGAAACATGGTTTGGATTTATTCTACTATAGTTTGTAAAACAGTTTCAAGCCCACAACTTCCAACTACCGATTTATTTATCACTAGAACTTCATTTCAAGTTCTGATCTGCCATTTTTTTATGTCTAAAATATAGTTAAATAAGCTGCTGTTTTTCCTTTCCAAAACATTCCAGGTTACACTTTCTTTACGGTAGGATCTAAAAGCCAAGGAAAACGGTTCAATGTCTTGAACCAGCTCTTTGGTTTATTTGCAACCACAAACGGGTACGTCACATGATTTAACACAGGAATATCGAATTTCGAATCCCCAACGCCGATGCTGTTTTTCGGGAAGGACTGGATTTGCCGCTCTTTGAAAGAAGCAAGATCCCAATGGTCAAAAATGACGTGATCTCCGTTATTTATCACTTTATGGCATATGAACGGAACATCGAAATAGGCTCCGAACCGTTTTACGATCAGGTTGTAGTTTGTGGACAACAGAATCACCTGAATCTGCCGTGCCTTCAATTGCGCAATAAACTCGCAAGTGCTGGTGATCAGCCGATGACGAAGCTCTTCCTGGAAAAACAGTTCAGCCATCATATCCAGTTCCTCATATCGAAAAGATTGGAATTTCCGGTTAACAAACCAGCGGGCGAACAGCTCGCGGGAGATGAAATTGAGCACCAGATAGTAAGGGGCACGCAGGACAAAAGTAAGAAAAAACAGTCTCCAGTTCCACCCCATCCTGCGTTTTCGCTCGATAAATAAATAGAAATCTACGATATTGCATTTTGCGATGGTATTATCCACGTCGAAGATGGCTGTTGTTACACCGCCTGCAATCATTTCTTCCAATTTAGGCAAAGGTTGCAGGACATTCCCGCTCCTCCTCCGCACGTCGAAAAAGAATACACCCGTCAGTAATCCACAAATAACCACACCGCCATATACGGTTCCGGAGCCGAGCATAGCCGCCGAAACAGCGGGACATGTGCCGGTTATCGCCCATCCCATTCCGAATAGGATACCCCCATAGATATGCTTCCTTTCTAAAGAAGTACGCATGATCTTCAGCGGTCCCTGGAACGGGGTTACCCAGCCGATCCGTTCCAGCAGCCATAAGCCGGCGGCGGCTATGGCAACAGCGCTTCCCATAATTAGATACATGGAGGCATCCTCCAGAAGCAACCCTTGATGGATGAGATCATAGCTGGTTAATCCGGCTCCAGTCAACACAAGCCCGAACACCAATCCTAACCCGAGACCGACAGTTTTCATAATATACCTCCCGATAAATTATGAATAAGTAAGGTGACGACAATTGCCGAAGCCATAAAGGAAATGGTGGCGGCGAAGGAACCAACGGAACGGGATGAGGTGCCGCACAGGCCATGACCCGATGTGCATCCACCCATCCAGCGGGCTCCGAAACCAATGCATATTCCTCCAACAAATAAGAGAGGCAGCAGCAATGGAGCAGATAAAAGTGAACCGAGTTTACCATAAGAGTTGACAATCTCCGGTATTCCGAATATCCAAGAAGCTGCGGTACCTCCCAGGATTACACCGACGAGATACCAAACCCGCCAGATCTCCTTCACAGGTTGTTGTCTCACGAAGTCGACAACTTGCGCGTAAGATCCAAGAGCGCCCAGAGGACGGTTAGCTACCGCATATGTGGCGGTTACAACAAGCCCCATTAAAGGGCCAGCGACATACCAGGGAATGTGGAGCATCCTGCCTCATCCTTTCTTTTTATGGCTTTGTTGGATACGCCTTCGGCTTTGATCTCGGACAATAGTGAATGGTGAATCGCCCCGTTGGTGGCCACGATACTGTTTGAACGTAAAGTGAATAATCCGCTGCCCATTTCCGTAACCTGTCCACCTGCTTCCGCCACCAATAAAGCGCCTGCACAAATATCCCAAGCTTGCAGACCGACTTCCAAGAAACCTGACAGGCGGCCCGCCGCCACATAAGCAAGCTGCAGCGCTGCTGAGCCAACAATGCGAAGGTTTCGTACGTTCGGAGCAATAGCCTGCAGCGCAGCCATATTGGCTTGAAAGGCGAATTTTGGGTCGGATGGGCGTAATCCCAAGGCGATAAGGCTATGCGAAAGCATATTTTCGGAAGATACTCGGATCCGTTCTCCATTCAAATAGGCTCCCTTTAAGTGTTCGGCAACATAAAGCTCGTTTGTGGAGGGATCATAAATGACTCCGGTAAGAAGCTGGCCATGAGAGACAACCCCTATGGATATAC
>JAQBPR010000054.1 GCA_028287395.1 Bacilli bacterium | reverse complement strand
GTATTCAATATCACCAAGCCCAAGATAACGCTTGAATATTTGAAGAATAGATTTAACGATATGGTAACCAAACAGGAGTACCTAGCAATTGGTTGATCTAACTATTATAAGGGGAGTAATTTTAATGAACGATATATCACCAAATTTCAAAGGACCGAATGCAATCGATAGTGCAATTATTAAAGACATCTTACGTTTTGAAGCTACGCCTAAAGCAATTATCCGATTTGCGGAGTTACAAAATCGAATGAGTGACGATGAATACTGGTTGGTACTTAGCACATTATGGGTTAGTTATTCTGGATGGTCTGATTTAAACCTCTGGAGAAAGTTATTCAGATCAGGCAGACCAAAGCGCAGCTCATCACTTATGAAACCAAGCGAGCTAACGGTATTCGAACGACTACCTGATAAGTTCATAGTATTCCGAGCGCACAGGCCGTTTGAAACAGACTGGATAAGCTACACACTCGATATAGATATAGCTAAACGCTTTGCTAAGGAACGAAATACAGAGGTTACAGCTTATACGATATGCAAGAAGCATTGCATTGCCTTATTTTTGCGTAGGGATGAGTTAGAGGTTATTATGCTAGATCCGAAAAAGGTAATTAATGGTCATGCAGCAATTGCGCTGTAGATAAATGCAGAAAATTGTTTCCTTATGCCGAATTTAAAGGCATGAAGGAGGTGATATGAATGAAATATGATGATTTTATTTACCAGATTGCGAGTTCTCATGAATCCGATTGGTTATATGATGATGAAATTGGCAGATATGTTTTTAAAGATACATCAGAATAGCAATTGTATCTGATCGTAGTGCTATTGAAGAAGACGAGCGTTTCCATGAGGATTGGGTTAAGAAATTTCCAGATAAAAACGCTTATAGAAAGAAGTTCAATTTAGAATTCAATGGCACAATAATTGAAGTGTTTTACACTGCAGCAGTAGATGGATATAGGATGTACATTCCATATCCAAGGATTAAGGATTTGACAATTACAAAAACTCAATTTCATATTGGGCGCATAATAAACACAGTTGTTCGCGGACATGATTACGATGAATATTTAACCACCGCAGGGATAACCGTTATTTAAAACAAGGCCAGGAAAATTTTCCTTACCTTAAAAATAAAACACACTAATCGATAAATAATTAGTGTGTTTTATTATATTTTATTTTATCTCCTCCGAGGAAACCCCTTGGTAGGTGGTTTCACTCAGAGAAGCGATTAGTCTTGTTTAACCGATATTCGTTTTCTTCTTATCGGCTTTATTGTGATGATCACATGTCCAAGATCAATAACAATAGTTTCAGTTATCGGTTGGAGTAAATCAATCTCAATGACCATATCGCCACCTCCTCTCTTAAAGGGATGGGATAGGAATCCACTTTGGAATATAACATATTTAAAGATAGAGCAATACAGGTAAATAATGGGGTGGTGAAATCAGTGGGCAGACAAAGAGATCCAAAGCGAGACGAAGCATTCGAAATCTATAAAGCAAGCGGAGGGGAAATCAATCTCAATGTAAGCGTAAAACAGCCCCTTATCCTGCATTTTAGATGAAATCGGTTTTTACACTGATATGCTTATTCGCTTCTAACGCTTCACGTAATTCGTCTAGCTTCTCTGACGCTCTTTGATAAGCATCGCTGCCCATGAAAATTTGTGTTGGAGGATGTTCGGATTCTGCCAGTTCAATGAATACTTCTGCTGCTTTGTCGGGATTGCCAAGCTGTTTTCCGTCATTTTCGACAAATTGTTTTTGCCCAGCGAGAAGCTGACTGTAATCCTCTATTTTACGGGCGGCAAGCACAAGCGATTCTGCTTTATTAAATTCGGTTCTGAAACCGCCAGGTGCTACCGTTGTAACATGTATTCCTAATGATTTTACGTCTTGGGCCAATACATCTGACAATCCCATGAGTGAAAACTTGGTAGCTGCATACACTCCCCAGCCCTTATGCGGAGCGAAGCCTGCAATAGAAGTGATATTGAAAATATGACCTGATCGCCGCTCCCTCATGTAGGGCAAGACACTTTGAATGACATTGATGGGACCAAAGACATTCACTTCGAAATTGGACAGAATCTCCTCCCGTGAGAGTTCTTCAATTGCTCCGCCGATTCCATAACCTGCATTGTTGACCGCTACATCAATTTGCCCGAACTGTTCGATGGTTTGCTTCATGGATGCCTGAATGGATTCAGCATTCGTCAAGTCTACTTTGAGAGGCAGGAATTTATCTTGTGATGCATGGCCTACCGCTTGTTTAAGTCGTCAATATTGCGAGATGTCGCAGCTACACGATACCCACTATTAATCAGCTTTTTCACAAGGGATAATCCAAGCCCCTTGGAAGCTCCTGTTACGTACCATACTTTTGAATTTTGCATAATTTACCCTCCCGTTGATAATCACTACTATATACATACCTGAAGCAATCATGGTGGATTGTTCGGCTAATATGATTATGCATCCCCAGTCCCTCAAACCGTTATAATATTATTCCTATGTTCTTGCCTAATATTCTTATGTACTTAACAAATATGATTAGAGATTTTATAATGAGATGGACTAGAGGAGGTGTAAGATATGCTTGATAGGGTTCAAAAAATAAGTGATAGCCAGCTGGAGTTGGCACGTTTGATTGAAAAATTCTCATGTGGGGATGGTGATCATGCTACACTTATTCCTTCGTTGCACCTGGTTCATGATTCCCGTTCAGCAGTACCGATATGTAGAATACAAAAATCGTCACTGTGCATCGTTGCCCAGGGTGAAAAAATGGTCATGCTTGGAGATGAAAGCTTCAGATACGGTGTATTCGACTATCTTGCCGTTTCTCTCGATGTGCCGATTACTGGACAATCCATTCATTCCTCTCCTGATTACCCGTATCTAGCCATTCGCTTAGATCTTGAGGCTAGTCATATATTTCAGATTATGAAAGAGACTAACATTTTTCCCGAGTCCACGAAAAGCTATCATAAAGGACTGTTTGTAGCTACCTTGAATTACGAGCTATTGGATGCGACTGTAAGGCTGGTTAGACTACTTGAGACCCCAAAGGACATTGAAGCACTTGCGCCACTTGTGATTCGTGAGATCATTTACAGGCTGTTGAGTGAAAAGCAAGGAGAGGTATTTAAACAAATTGCGATGTCTGGAAGCAATTATTCCGTAATGGCAGAGGTTGTGGAGAGGATCAAGGCTGACTACAATCTGCCACTGCGTATTAAAGAACTGGCTGGGCTGGCAAAAATGAGTTCTTCGTCATTGTACCGACACTTCAAAGAAGTGACGACGATGACTCCTGTGCAATACCAGAAGCAATTGCGTCTACAGGAAGCACGTCGCCTCCTATTAACCGAATCTACGAATGTGGCTGATATCGCTTTTAGAGTGGGCTATGAAAGTCCCTCACAATTTAGTCGAGAGTATTCTCGCTTATTTGGCTATTCCCCGGTTGGAGATATCAAACGGTTCAGTAATTGAAATCAATAAAATATGGAACTTCTTAAATGCTGATAATTGTTTCAGGGTAGACTATTTTAAAGTGTGTTGTTAAGGTTAGTTCAATACAACTTTTTTTAATGAGGTGCTCCTATCATAGAAGGTCGAGTAGACCGGAGGAATTACACCTCCAGTCTCTCACAGAACGTGAAGGTCTCCCTTCATTCTGCTCTTGTTATCCAATCGCGGGCAATAACCCTATCTGCCAGTGGTAAAAGAGATTCTGGTTGCACTTTGCAATACGTTTCAGAAATCTCATTGCCTTTAACGTGCTTCCTTTCATCGACTTGTATTTGGACTTGTCCATCTGGCTATTGTGAGATTTAAGTAAGTAAGGATTCTATCTCAATGTCATCGCCGCACAGCTTGGAGTTGGGGATGGAACACTCAGGGGATGGAAAGCAAAGGATGAGTGGGAAAAGAATCTTAGTCCTTCTCAAGAGTCTGAGCCAGTTAAAATTAAAAAAACAATAAAGATTGAACAACCTCAAGAATCAGAAGACGAACTATATGAACAAGCAGTAGAAATAGTAAAACAGGCAAAGCAAGCGTCAGTCTCACTACTTCAACGCAGACTAAGAACTGGATACACGAGGGCTGCTCGTTTGATTGAAGATATGGAACGAAATGGTATAGTTGGACCTTATCAAGGTAGCAGTCCAAGAGAAGTTTATATCAATGAACACAGTCTAATGAAGCCTGAGAAAAAGAACGCTCCAATAGAAAAGGAACGGAACGCTCCAAAAAAAGGAATGGAACGTTCTATAAATACGGAACGCTCCGTAAATGATATTGAGTTTACTGAAGCAGATGAAGAAATAGATAGTGAAATAGAGGATGATGATGGACTAACACCGAAAAGAAGACTTTTCGTTAAATATTATTTGATAAACTTTAATGCAACTCAAGTTGCAATAAAAGCAGGTTACAGTCGAAGAAGCGCTAGAGACATTGGATATGAACTTCTGACAAAACCCGATATTAAGGAAGCGATCCGCAAGTACACTGATGAGGTTACATTAGAGATTGGATTTAATGCTCAGCGGATATTGATGGAGTACCTTAAGATAGCATTTGCCGATGTTACGGACTATGTTGATTTTGGTCAAAAAGAAGTTCCTGTAATGACAATGTTTGGTCCAATGACAGAAGGTGAGGGTGACGATAAAAGGCCTGTCATGAAAATTGTAAACTATGTTTCATTTAAAGAGAGCAACGAAATAGATGGATCGTTAATCAGCGAAGTTAAACAAGGTAAAGATGGAGCTAGTATAAAACTTCATGACAAAACAAAGGCGCTGGATATATTAGCAAAATATATTGATCTGCTGCCTGATCAACATAAACGTATGGTTGATAATGAAAGATTGAGAATCGAACAAGAACGCCTCGAACTCGATAAAGCTAAGGCTGCAGGTGAGGGTGATTTAGACGAGGATCTTATTAATGATTGGGTTGGGGCGGTGATGGATGATGGAGAAAACTCCGATGAACAGCAAGGAGATTAACAGACGTTTCCAAGCTTTCAAAAAGAGAATACTGTATACCGTCAAAATCCAATACTCTATTTCAAAGAGATCCTTAATTTTGAACCAGATCAATGGCAAGGGGATACATCGAATGATATAGCAAACAATAGGTTTGTATCTGTCAGATCTGGTCAAGGAGTTGGAAAGACTGCACTGGAAGCCGCTATAGCATTATGGTTTTTAACCTGCTTTCCCTTTGCGAGAGTAGTTTGCACAGCTCCAACAAGACAACAGTTAAACGATGTCCTATGGGCTGAGATAAGCAAATGGCAGTCCAAAAGCCCGATATTAAAGCGGATTCTAAAATGGACAAAGACAAAGATTTATATGAGACAATATGAAGAACGCTGGTTTGCCACAGCTCGCACGGCAACTAAGCCCGAGAACATGCAGGGATTTCATGAAGATTATATGTTATTCATTGTCGATGAAGCTTCCGGCGTAGCTGATCCAATCATGGCCGCAATAATCGGAACGTTATCAGGTCAATTTAATAAATTATTTATGTGCGGAAATCCCA
The DNA here is from genome assembly GCA_028287395.1 of Bacilli bacterium. Classification (GTDB taxonomy): domain Bacteria; phylum Bacillota; class Bacilli; order Paenibacillales; family NBRC-103111; genus Paenibacillus_AC. The sequence continues at coordinate 9,929 of JAQBPR010000054.1, read as the reverse complement.
CGAAAACAGCGGGGTTTTTTTTGATTCTCATAATAGAGATCGAGCCGATTTTAAAACGCACAAAGTTTCTTGTTTAGATAGTCCTAGAACCAGCAAAGAAAATATCGAGATGCTTAAGCGGAAATACGGCGAAGATAGCGATGTTTACCGGGTCCGGGTATTGGATGAATTCCCTCGCGGGGAATCAGATGCGTTTATTTCACTGGAAGCTGCAGAGTTTGCAGCAAAGGAAGTCAGTATAGAAGCAAAAGGTGATACTCTTACCGTCGGCGTAGACGTTGCCCGATTCGGTGATGATGAAACCAAAATGTACGGCGGTATTGGCGGGAAAGTGATCGGAGAACGGCATCATCATAAGAAGGATACGATGGTTACAGCAGGAACGGTGTTAGCTTTTACAAAGGAATTACATGAAGCTTATCCGGATGTCATAAGAATTCGGATCAGAGTTGATGATACCGGTGTAGGCGGAGGCGTTACGGATCGATTAAATGAAGTTGTTGCAGAGGAAGGATTACCTTTTGAAATCATCCCGATTAATAACGGTGAATCATCATTAGATGAACATTTCGGCAATCTTGGTATGGAGATGTGGGCATATATTAAAGATCTGTTAGATCAGAACCTAAGTAATTTTATAAACGGATTACCTGGTGTTCTGCAATTAGTTGATGATGATAATTTGATATCTCAATTCTCTACTCGTAAATGGTTTATGACAAGCAAAGGGAAGATGATGCTGGAAAGCAAGAAAGACATGAAAAAGCGCGGGCTCAAGTCACCGGATAGAGCTGATGCATTCGTATTAACCTTTGGGGAATACATGGTAGAACCAGATGAGCATATTATGACACCAATAATAGGAAGTGTATCGATCAAGAGATAAAAGCTATATAGTTGTGATGCGTTATAGATTATCTAGGATTCAGACATACTTGCTTAAGATTTTATTATTGGAATGAGTTTAATGTGAACATAACAGTTCCTCGCTTCATAGAATAAATTAGGTCAACTGCCTATTTAATCAAAGATGGAGGAAAACAATGATAATGGATATACCATCCCATTTGGATCACGAACGACAAATGATACCTCATCCCATTCTTGTGGAGGTCAGACAAACTGCCCCAAATCAACTTTTAATGATGTATGATCAGCGAACCGATTTAGCATCAGCAACGAATGTTTCGAATTACTGGATTCGAAGTAATATGGCACGTCCAGCTGGTGTTGCAAGCTTGGGAATGAGCGACGCACTTACACCAGAAAATGCAATACGCCATGAAATGGGAAGGATTACACCTGTTGACAATACGAATATGAGATTCGTCATAACATTCAGGAGTAATGCTATGTCGGGTGTCCTACATGTCGTGCTTCCTTGTTTTGTCAACTTGGCAGGGAGGACAGGTTTTAGGGGTGAAAACTGGGGTCCCTTCAGCAGAAATGCGTTTGTTGGCATATAAGTCAGTGTTGAATTATCTAACACGATGGTCTTAAACAGCATAAGGACTAATAAAGCGTTGGCTGGATCGAGCCTACGCTTTTGTTTTGGATGGTCATATCGTGACACCTATGATTGGAAGTGTAATGATAAAAAGGTAGATTCAAGGGTAAAGAACCTGTTCAATTTCGAACAGGTTTTGATTTATTAAAATACGTCCATATAGTAAGGTGGATTTTCTTCGGGTTCTTCATCTAATTGAATTTCATCTTTATTTGATTCTTCTTTTAGGTTTTTATCTTTATCCGCTTCTTGAATTTCTTTTTCCAAAACGATGACCTCCCTTCAATGTGGGTATGGACATTTTAACCTGTTTAATGAAAATTTATTCAGATGTAAATTTCGTTGAACTAACCAAAATATTATGTATACCTATGATAGGTGGAGTAACTATTAAAAGGAATTAGATAATATTTGACAAATTTCGCTAGTATGATGAGATAGCATATAGTACAATTACCTTAAATTGAAATTGTAAGATTTAGGGGGTTAAAATGGAGAGTTCTATTATTCGGGAAAAGCCCATTGATATTAATAGTTTTAAAAAATGGTATGAGAATGAGTTTGATTCAAAAGCTAAGATAGATTCTAAATTTAAGACGTATTACGAAAGCGTCACAAGAACAATGAAAGATAAAATACAAGAAAGTGATTTTTGGATTAATGTATTGCAAGAAATTAAAGAAGTATCATCGGAGTACTCATTACAAACTCAATATGATTTTCTTTCAAATTCTAGTGATTTGAAATTACAAATTAAACCATACTCGTCTTTTATCGATAAGTTATATCGCAAGAATGTAGTCAATAATAAAAACTGGCCTCATTGTCCTGATGGCGGGTGGTACTTCTTTGATAAATCTTTTGATAGAATAAACGATTTAATCCGAACCTCAATTGTTGTTAAATATCTGGATGGTGTTGAGTTACTTGCAAATAGGTTGCAGAGAAAAGGAGAAGAAGTCGGAAATCGTGTTACAATAAAAATGGAAGCTAGAGAGTACGGATATTATGCTGCTCATTTAGACATAAAACATCGGGTGGAAATCCCCTCTTTAACATTCGACACAGAATTTATTGAATGTTCAAGTGAAATTCAAATAACAACACAACTTCAAGAAGTATTAACAAAACTCACTCATACCCAATATGAGAGTAGGCGATTACAAATCGAAAGCGATGACGATAATAAGAAATGGCAATGGAATTATGAAAGTAAAGAATTTACTGCTAATTACCTCGGGCACATATTGCATTATTTAGAAGGTATGATACTTGAAGTTAGAGATAGGAGAAGTGGTAAAAATGATAAAATATGAAGGATATTTAAAAGAATTAGGCATTTACACTCAAGCGAATTTTGCTAAATTAACTGAAGTATACAATGTGGTATCCGGTCTTTGTAATGATGATATTTTATCAATCTTCATATCAGAATATCAAAATACAGAAAAAACAGTAGTAGTTGAAAGCTTGTTTTTATTTTCTGATAAATATTTGATTGAAATTAAGCAACCTTTAGGGAATAATCTAAATTGGGATATAATCAATTACAAAGGCTGTTTTGATTTTATTGATGTCAAATCATCTTCATTTGACTATCATTTAGCAAACAATGATAGTCGATTAACTGTAGTTAGCTATTTACTTAATGCTACTTTTAGCAATACATTTAAAGCTTCTGGGAAAAACTGCAATCATTTATTGGAAATTTTAAACGAACGCATTAAACCTAATTTAAATATAAAATCCGTAGTAACAACGTAATTTTATAATGATATATTATAAAATAATCAAAATAGCTAAAGGTGCAGGTCTAACGACTTGTACTTTTTTGCTTTTTAGAATCGGATAAAGCGGTAAGAAAAATTTTCCTTACCTTAAAATAAGGAGGTGAACCAACATGGGCAGATAAAAACATCCAAATTCAGTTGATGGAGAGCAAAAAAATTCAGATAAAAAATGGACCTTGATTGATTAGTTCCTTTTCTATGCAATCACCTTCTAAAATTCAAACCTTTCAAAGTCCTCCCAAGCCTTAGACTCCTTGATCTCTGCATTAACGATATCCTGCAGTGCAATCCACTCCCATTCTCCCGCATCCGTATACGGATTGAACAAAACAATTTTAATTTGCTTCAGCTGGTGATCGATTCGCGCTACATGCCCAGTCAAAGTGCGATGTTGATACACATCATATAAGGTTAATATGATGGTGCAATCGGAATGTACGGAGCGTCCAATAACCTCATTTATAATCTCAACTTCCTGCTCATCTAGTGTAGGTCGAGAGATCCGCTGTAATTCCTTTTCTTGTTCAATGATCTCGACCTTGTGCTCTGGCAATAAAAATTTTGTGGTCCACATGTCATCCAGCTTCTTTGTCATTTGAGCTAACCCTCCCGTTCTTCAAACACAGTTCCTATTCGGAGCATGAACGCTGCCCGCAAGTAGGACAAATGGTGCAACCTGCTTCCACCGGGACTGGATAAACAGTTAAGCAATTTAAACATTCTTTATAAATCGATTCGAAACTTATTGTTTGTTTTTCAATACTCATTTGAAATGGCCTCCAATCATGGTTGCTCTCTCACGCGCTTGGCCCGCTGCGGTCAAGGAACTCGCTCTCAATATCGACGCTTCACCAAAACGATCCTTTATATCATCCATGACTTTAAGCATTTTGATCTTCTTATCGCGGTCCTCAAAAAGATCTAACTGATACGTATCGTCGTCCATCAGCCCGGACATATCCACGCTGATTCTACTGACTGGCTGCCCGTTCCAGTTAGTATCGAAAATATGCTTCGCAGCCATAAAAAGTTCATCGTCTATATTTGTTGGCCTCTGCATTTTCATTTGTCGATGGAAACCAGAGTGATAGTCTCGATTTGAAGTTGAGCAACTGAGAGACACAACTGACGCATATACTCTATTTTGTCGCGCACGTCTACAAGCAATGGAACAAAGCTCAAGCATGATGACATAGACTTGCCAAGCCTTTGTATACTTATGACTCTGCAATGCTCTGCCCGCTCCGATGGATTCTTGTTCGACTTTAATTTTTGATCCAACTAAAGACTCATCTATACCGTTTGCGATATTCCAATAGAACTCCGCTTGAATATCGCTGTTCTTTCCGAATTTTGCTCGCATCTGTTGTTTGAATTTAAACAAATCCCGCTTGGCCAAATCACCGATGGTCTGAATACCCATAGACATGAAATGTGCAGTCATGCGGCTGGCTACCATGAACATCTTATGTATGGGCAGCGGCCAAAGGATCTCCTGAATTTTATCTTTCGGCAACTCAAACACCCCGCCTTGAACCTTCTTTGCGAAATTATCGCAGGCTGTTTTTGCCAATATCTTTGTCGAAGAAATGCCAACTCTAATATTTATTCCTGTCGCTTGCATTACTTTGTCTTGCATTTGTTTGGCTATATCGACTGGGGTTCCAAAAAGATTCTGGCTTCCTGTCAGATCAATGAATTGCTCATCCACTGAATACGGCTCAACTAAATCGGTGAACGAACGGTAAATAGTAGTGATTTGTAGTGAAACGCGCATATACTCTTGCATGCGCGGTCTGATTACAACAAGCTCCGGACATTTAGCTAATGCTTCCCCTACCCGCTCTGCAGTCGTTACACCTTGGCTTTTTGCGATAGGACAGGCAGCTAGTATTATACCTGATCGACGCTCAGGATCGCCTACAGCAAGGGGTCTATCTTTATATTCAGGGTGCGCTACATGCTCGACACTTGCATAAAAGCTCTGACAGTCAGCCAAGAAAATTATACGAGGCTTCTTAATCACTTTCATAATACCCATCTCCAAATGTAATATTCGTTCGTTTAAGTATACTCATTTTAGCGAACAAACATTCGTATTTCAATAGGCGTAAATATAAAATTTTATTCCTTCCAAAAATGGATACAATTATACAAAGAGGTGAAACCATGGAGCTAGAACCAGTAATCCCGTTCGAACCTATCAGGAGTAATTCGATTCCAGAAGGGTCTGTTTGGATTCATCAAATCAAATGGGACGGCGTTAGGGTACTGACTTATTATGACGGCTTTAAATGCCGTTTGTTCAATCGCAAACTCAATGAAAGAACGAATCAATACCCGGAACTTTTGGACGTGAAATCTTATTGTCATTCAGATTCCGTCATCCTGGATGGTGAAATCATTGCTTTGGGATCAGATGGAAAACCCTCATTTCATGAAGTGATGCGCAGGGATGGATCAGGCGGATGGAACGAGTGGTACAAGCAAAAAAGGAAGTGCAAATCACTTACATGATTTTCGACGTTCTATTTTATAATGGCCAGTGGATCAATGGTTGGCCTTTGAGAGAACGCGACGATTTGTTATCCCGGATCCATACTCCAAAAATTCACTTATGGAAAATATCCATGATCGTATGCCGGTGATACTCCGTCCAGAAGACGAAAACTATTGGCTGGACAAAGATCAAAAGCCCGAGGATTTGAAGGAGCTGCTGCGGCCATTTGCTGCTGAAAGAATGAAAGCATATTCGGTGAGCAAGGCTGTGGGGAATGTTTAGAATCAAGGAATGGAGCTTGTTGACGAATTGAAATAAATTACAGCCCTTCAACAGTGATAGCGTGCAGGCTTTTTTTCATATCCAAATGTTCAATGAACGATTAGTTTGAAAACAGCCTTATAGAACAATTTTTCGGGTAGTAAGTTATGGTTTATCTATCTTAATTGTATTTTTTGGAAATATTAGCAACCTTTATATCAGAGTCGACGTCTAATATATAGAAATTGTATTTGAGGGAGATGCAATAAAGGATGATTTTAAAACAATGTGTAAAAAAGAGAGGAATAAAAAACCTATGAAGAGACGTGCTTTTAAATTATTTTCACTACTTGTTCTGTTGTCCTCGTTCATTCAACCAGCAATATTCGCAGCAAGCTCTAATCCTGAATTTAAACCTGAATTAAAGATGTCCATTAATGGAGTGGCAGGGAAATTTAATTATGGAGAACCTGCAATTGAAAATGGAAGAAGTCTTATTCCAGTAAGAGATTTGTTAGTGAATTTGGGTGTTTCCGATGATGATCAGCATATAATCTGGGATACCAAAACAAGAACAGTCACTGTCATTCGGGGTGAGATCACAATAAGTCTAGCAGTAGATAGCACGGATATAATTAAAAACGGTAAAGTCATACAGAAGCTTGAAGTGCCAGCTAAAATTATCAATAATCGTGTTTACTTACCAGCAAGAGCAGTTGCTGAAGCGTTAGATTTTTCTGTCTCTTACGATGAAAAATCACAAAACATACTCATAACGGATTTAAAACCGGCAGACACAAGCCCTGTAGATACTAAGCCTGCAGACGCAACCCCGAAAGTTCCAAAGCCTGCTGATACAATTCCGATAGATCCAAATCCAAATGAAATCACACCGGCGAGTAATGATACTACATCGCCCACAGTAACAGCAGCGCTTGCATCAACAGGGTTCCAAATAGAAGTCACATTTAGTGAACCCGTAGATAGAACGACAGCAGAGAATATCACAAACTATGCTGTGGCTGAAAAGTATGGTACTCTATCCAATTTAAATATCATTAGTGCTGTACAAGAAGCGGATTCAACCAAAGTAAAACTTACTACAGGTCCTCAGAAGGAATTTACGCTCTATACGCTTGCAGTTTCCAATGTAAAAGACATTCATGAAAATACCATTGTTCCAACTCCTATTGTATTTATGGGATCAAAAGGAGCGCCAGCCGTAACTGCTATTGACCCTAATGCTCCATCAATCGTTAGCGCGAAATTTCTATCAAAAACAACAGTAGAGGTTCTATTCGGAAGATCGGTGGAAAAAACCTCAGCAGAAACGGCAGCAAATTACAATATCAAAGAAACTTATGGACTTAGAACTGGGCTTGTCATTACTGGAGCTAAACTTAAAGATGATGGGCTATCTGTAATATTAACAACAGAAGATCAATCTCCATCCTTATATTCGTTAACAGTTGCCAACATAACAGATTCTTCCGGAAACAAGATCATTACAGAAAAACCTTTAACATTCGTTGGCTTTTTTCAACAATAGGATCAGCTGACAGAACAAAACGAGCTACAACTTCAGTAGCTCGTGGCGAAACCCCATCCATAAATTGCGGCCAAACAAGTTTATTCGACCGTCTTTATTTCGCTTAAATATAAATGCTGTAAGATACACCCCTTCCTATGGTAAAATTCTTGTCCGTTGCTATAAAGATGGTCGTAAAGTAAAGTTTATTATTCAGGATACAGGACCGGGCTTCTCTTCCGAAGAACTTCAACGTGTTTTTGAACCACTATATCGCGGTGAAGTATCGAGAAATCGTTCAACTGGAGGAGCCGGGTTAGGGCTAACCATTTCACAAAGAATTATTAGGAGGCACGGGGGTGAACTTGCCGTAGGAAACCATTCGGATGGCGGAGCATTGCTGACAGGTTGGATACCTGCAGGCTAAAGGAGAACGTCAAATAGCCCCCACCTGGCAAAGGGTGCATTTATCACGATACAAGAGGCAGCAAAACACGTTGCCGATAACGGACGAATCATTTACATTTCTTCAAGCACGACAACTAGTCCCCTTGTGGGCTACTCTTTATATGGAAGCAGCAAAATGGCCCCAATGTATCTGGTAGAGGTACTTGCAAAAGAAATTGGATACAGAGGAGTTGCTGCATAGCAAACTCCTCCGCTATCGTACCCGTTCGTAATCCCCCACTTTTGTTCAGATATCCTAAGCTACCGTCACGATGATGGGTTGATTCTTTGTAATAATTATGGTGTGCTCATGTTGTGCCGCAAAGCCGCCGTCCGGTAGACAAAAAGTCCACCCATCCGACTGCTCAACGACATAATCCGCACCCGTTGATAAAAAAGGCTCAATAGTAATGACTAAACCCTCTTTCAATACACGTTTATCGTGCTTGTTATAAACAGGAAGAATCTCTGTTGGAGCCTCATGTAAGGATTTCCCAATACCGTGACTGCACAAATTCTTTATAACCTTATAACCTCCTTTTTCAGCTTCGGTTTGAATAATCCTGCCGATTTCGTTCAGTTTTACTCCATGTTTGAGTGAAGAAATAACCTTCATCATAGTATTGTGAGTATAGTTGCAGAGACGCGTTAAAGAAGAATTGTATGGAGGCAGTTGAAAAGAGTGTCCCGCATCCGCAAAATAGCCTCCACGTTCAGCAGAAACATCGATGTTAATAAGGTCGCCCGGCTGAATTTTTCGATTTCCCGGTATTCCATGAGCAACCTCACGGTTAATGCTGATACATGTGTTGGCAGGGAAGTTATAAGTTATTTTTGGAGCAGATACTGCCCCATGACTATTTAAAAACCGTTCTCCGATATCATCCAATTCTTTAGTCGTCATTCCGACACGTGTGTGACGTTTCATTTCACTTATTGTCAACGCAACGATTTTACCGATTTCCGTAAGACCATCAATATCTTTCTGGGAGCCAATTGTCATAGAAAGTCCTCCTATTTTTTATACATTTATTTTATCACACTGGAAGCTTATTCCACTATACTGCCCGTTAGTTCAGTGGCCATGACGGAAAAATTAAATAACTTTATTATAAAATTAAACGACTTTATTATAAATTAAGCAACTTTATTATAAAACAACACTTAAATCTTAGAAACCGAACTGAATAGCTTCATAACATATTGATATTTGAGGCAAACTATCCCCGCTCTTTTAGTTGAGCAACCCTTACCGAGTTTAAAACTACTTAATCAATATGATAACCGGTTAAGTGCGTTTAAAATGAAGGCAATGGGTGGGCAATATAACGGGGGGGTTGAGGTCAACAAAAAACATGATATAAATTATACCCAGTTCAATTCAGAGAAAAAAACAGATTAGATTCGGGTAGAAAAAAGGCTAATATAAATCAGTCAATAGTTATTCAATTGAGCATAGACAATAGATTGATATTGATTAAAATATACTACGATGTATTTATTTTCGCACCCAATTCGCTCCCAAAGTCAAAAAAATACACCTGTATCACTAATATTTTTTTAATCTGTTACATAAGAAAAACCCTTACACAGTAAGGGTTCATGGCTTTTTGTTATGGTGACCTGAACAGGGATCGAACCTGCGACCTCTACCCTGTCAAGATAGCGCTCTCCCAGCTGAGCTATCAGGTCATATTATTGCGACAAGTGTTATAATAACAAGGATTTCAGGCGATGTCAACTCATTTAGCTTTGAACGAATTCTTACTTACAATACCAATGTTCACAATTATATATTGGTCGCCAGATGTTGTAAAGTGGTCGGTGGATATAACTGGACGCTTTAATAACATGGTATCAAATAGACATCTCACCAAACGTACATTCGCGTCGAGC